>JAVFAR010000153.1:0-5857 GCA_034002365.1 Trichloromonas sp. | reverse complement strand
CATATTTACTTTCCGGATTTTTCCTATCAATTCGGGGGATGATCAAGACGCAGCTGATGGGCCTTGGTAAAGAAACCGCGGCGGCCGAAGATCAGGATGAGAAAAGAGGTTACCGCCACGCTGGCGGTGATGACGCACATGATGGCGATCTGGTAGCGCACCGCCAACAGCGGTTCGGTGCCGGAGAGGATCTGGCCGGTCATCATCCCGGGAAGAAAGACGATACCCATGGCGGCCATGGCATTGATGGAAGGGATCAGGGCCGCGCGGAAGGCGCCACGCACCGCCTCGGCCGAGGCCTGCCGGGCGCTCGCCCCGAGACAGAGGGAGGTTTCGATCTCCAGCCGCCGCTCTTTCATCTCGGCGGCCAGGCGTTCGGCGGCCAGGCTCGCGCCGGTCATGGAGTTGCCGATAATCATGCCGGACAAAGGGATGAGATAGCGGGGGTCATACCAGGGGGTAAGGCCGATGACCAGGGTGCAGAAGAAGAAAGTGGCGCCGAAACAGCCGAAAAAGAGGGAGACCCCCACCACCCGATGAAAGCGGGGCATGCGCTCCTTGACCCGCGCCCCCACGGCATGGACGGCGAAGCCCCCCATGACCAGCAGGATGAGGAGCACCGGCGCCGGGCTGGCGAGGGCGAAGACGGTTTTCAGCAGATAACCGACCAGAAGCAGCTGCGCGATCATGCGCAGGGAGGACCAGAGCAGATCCCGCTCCTGGCCGATGCCGTTCCAGCGGGCCAGGGCCGCGACAAAGAGGATCAGGCCATAGACCAGGGCCAGATCGACCAGGGAAAGATCGACGACGCCGTCACTCATGGGCATCCTCCGGCGAAGCGAGAAAACGCCGCAGGGCGTCGGCGCGGGGTTTTTCGAAAAAATCGGCGGCCGTGCCCTCTTCGAGAATCCGGCCGCCATCAAGAAAGGCCGCCCGATCGGCCACGCGTTGCGCCAGGCGCAGATCGTGGGTGAGCATGACCAGGGTCAATCCCTCTTCCCGGCGGATGTCGCGCAGGGACTGGCCGAGCTGGTCGGCGGTGGGGCGATCGAGAGCGCTGGTCGGCTCATCGAGGAGCAGCACCCCCGGCCCGGTCAGCAGAACGCGGGCCAGGGCCAGGCGTTGCTGCTGGCCGATGGAGAGGGAACGGGCCTGACGGGGCAAAAGATCCCCAGACAGTCGGCAGAGTTCGAGCACCCGCCGTGCCTCTTCGGAAGCGGCCGCGGGTTGCGGCAGGCCGCGAAAGACGAAGGGGCGCCGCAGATTGTCGAGGACCGTGCCGTCGTACATGAAAGAGACTTGCGGCACGGCGGCGACCCGCCGCCGCAAGGCCAGGGGATCGAGGCTCGCGATGTCGACTCCGGAGAGGAGAATGCGGCCGGCATCGGGATCTTCCAGCCGGTTCAGCAGCCGCAGCAGGGTGCTCTTGCCGCCGCCGGAGGGGCCGACCACGGCCATCAGGCAACCCGACGGCACCGTCAGATCGAGGCCGCGGAGAATCTCCACCGGCCGACCCTCGGGATCGCGCCGCGCCTTGCGCAGGCCCTCCAGCAGCAGGCTCTCCCCCGGACCGGTCATCCCCCGCCCCGCAGGCGTTTGAGAACCAGCTTGAGATCCTCCCAGGCCTCCCGCTTGGCCGCCGGGTTGCGCAGCAGATAGGCGGGATGGTAGGTCGGCAGCAGCGGGATCCCCTGATAGTCCCGCCACTGGCCGCGCAGACGGCTGATCGGGGTGTTGTCGGCGAGCAGGGACTGGCCGGCGACCCGGCCCAGGACGAGGATCATTTCCGGCGCGATCGCCGCCAGCTGGCGTTCCAGAAAGGGCCGGCAGGCGGCGATTTCCCCTGATTCCGGGTCACGGTTGCCGGGGGGACGGCACTTGACGACATTGCAGATGTAGACCTCGGAGCGCTCCAGGCCGATGGCGAAGAGCATGCGGTCAAGCAGCCGCCCGGCCTCGCCGACGAAAGGCTCCCCCCGTTCATCCTCTTCCCGCCCCGGCCCCTCGCCGACCAGCACCAGCCGGGCGCGCGGTGCGCCGGCGCCGAAGACGATGTTGTTCCGCCTCCCGGCCAGGGGGCAACGCCGGCAGTCGCCAAGGTCGGCGCGGACTTCCTCCAGGGTTTCGCTGCGGCAGGAAGCCGTCCCGCCCCGGTCGAGGCCGCGCACGTTCGGCGGACAGACCGGCGGATTATCGGCGAGGGGGGGCAGCGGCAGTGCCCCGAGACCGAGGCGATCCAGATCCTGCAGCACTCCCCGCGCCTGGGCGAGGGCTTCGCGCAATTCCTGACGGAGATTTTCCGGCATGCTGATTTCCGTGGAAAGGGGTGATTCCGGCCGGTACTCCTTTACTTGACCGCCGGTAAGGATTATCCTGCTGCCATATTTTTCCGGGATGCCTATGTTATTGCGTTGCGCTTTCCTTTTCATTCTTCTGCTGCTGACACCCAAAGAGGCCCTGGCCTGGGGGATCGGCGTGCATCTGCAACTGGGCTCCCATATCCTCGCCAATCTCCAGCAGCTGCCGCCGCTCTTGCAGACCCTGCTCGGCGCCTATCCCCAGGATTACCTCTACGGCTGCATCGCCGCCGACATCACCCTGGGCAAGAAATTCACCCACTACCTGCAACACTGCCACAGCTGGCGCATGGGCCGGAAGATTCTCGACGCGGCCCAGAGCGCCCCGCAAAAGGCCTGCGCCTACGGCTACCTGAGCCACCTCGCCGCCGACACCGTCGCCCACTCCTACCTGGTTCCCTTCAAGATGGCGCGCACCTTCAACACCGTCTTTCTCAAGCACGCCTACTGGGAGGTGCGCGCCGAGGCCCAGGTGCCGCCGGAAATCTGGGCGGTGGCCCGGAGCATCGCCCGCAAGCGCTTTCCCGACAACGACCTGCTGCTGCGCGGGGAACTCTCGGACACCATCTTTTCCTTTACCACCAACAAGCGGCTCTTCAACTCCCTGCTGCTGCTCAGCCGTCTGCGCCAATGGCAGAAGATGCTGCGCTCCATCGACCATAAATCCAAATGGACCTTCAGCCCGGCCGATCAGGAGGAATATCTCTCCCTGGCCCGGGAGGCGGGACTGAGCATCCTTGCGGGGATGGAGGAAAGCCCCTACTGGAAGGCCGATCCTACCGGCGAGCGGGCGATCAACGCCGCCAAGATGATCCGCAAGAACCTCAACCTCCTCTGGCTCGACGGCAAGCTCCCCGACCGGGACGGCGAAGCGATCCTCGCCGACCTCAAGCCCCGCTTCCGCGAAGGCATCACCCGCCCCGACGACCTGCTGAAACTGCTCTCGGCGTATTGATGGGAACGGCGATGCGGTCCCATGGGTCACCCTGGGCGAGGCATGCCTCGCCCCTGCGGCGCGGATCGGGGTATTTTACGTCGTCGGTTTCAGCAACCGGGCGATGCGGTCGAGGAGCTGGTCGGCGACCTCGTCCTTGCCGAGCAGGGGGAGTTCCTCGCCGGAACCGTCCCGGAAAAGGAAGCGCACGGCGTTGGTATCGACGTCGAAACCGGCGTCGGCGCGGCTGACGTCGTTGGCGACGATCAGATCGAGATTCTTCTCCGTTAGTTTTTTACGGGCGTTTTCCAGCAGGTCGGCGGTCTCGGCGGCGAAGCCGACCAGCAGGCGGTTGCCTTTGCGCCCGCCCAGTTCGGCGAGAATATCCGGATTTTTCTCCAGCGGCAGGACCAGCGATCCCTCCAGTCCCTTCTTGATTTTCTGCTCGGCGCGCATCGCCGGACGGTAATCGGCGACCGCCGCCGCCTTGATCACCACCGTCGCCTCCTCCAGCCTCTCCAGCACCGCCTCGCGCATCCGGCGGGCACTGACCACCGGCATCAGCTCGACCCCGCTCGGCGCCGCCAGGGCCGTCGGGCCGCTGACCAGGATCACCCGCGCCCCGCGCCGACGGGCGGCGCGGGCGATGGCGTAGCCCATCTTGCCCGAGGAGTAGTTGCTCAGGTAGCGCACCGGATCGAGCTCCTCGCGGGTCGGCCCGGCGGTGACCAGCACCGTCTCTCCGGACAGATCCTGGGGTGTGAGCAGGGCCAGGGTCTCCTCGAAAATCCGCGCCGGTTCCGGCATTTTCCCCTTCCCTTCCCAGCCGCAGGCGAGAAAACCCGTGGCCGGCTCGAGAAAGCGGTAGCCGAGCCCCTCCAGCTTCTTCTGGTTCATCTGATAGATGGGATTCTCGTACATGTTGACGTTCATCGCCGGGACAAAAAGGACCGGCGCCTTGGTCGCCATCAGGGCCGTGCTGAGCAGATCGTCGGCCAGGCCGTTCGCCACCTTGCCGATGAGATTGGCCGTCGCCGGCGCCACCACCACCAGATCGGCGCGGTCGGCCAGGGAAATGTGGCCGATCTCCCGCTCCTGGTAGAGGTTGAAGAGCTCGGTATGCACCGGATTGCCGGAGAGTGTCTGGAAGGTGAGCGGCGTCACGAACTCGCGGGCGCTCGCGGTCATCACCACGAAAACCTCGGCCCCGGCCTTGACGAACAGCCGCAGCAGTTCCACCGCCTTGTAGGCGGCGATGCCGCCGGTGACGCCGAGGAGGATGGTTTTATCCTTGAGCATGGCGGTTTCTCCCCTTAAATGAATGCGCCGACAAAAGGGTTGTGGCGCTTTTCCCGGCCGATGCTGGTATCCGGGCCGTGGCCGGGATGCACCACCGTCGCCTCGGGCAGCACCAGCAGCTGCTCGCGGATGGCGGCCAGCAGCTGTTGGTGATTCCCCCCGGCAAGGTCGGTGCGGCCGATGGAACCGGCAAAAAGGGTATCGCCGGCGAAAAGATGGCCGTCGACCAAAAGGCAGATGCCGCCGGGGCTGTGGCCGGGGGTATGGATGACCCGGATGCGCAGCTCGCCGACGCTCAACGCCTCCCCGCCGGCAAGGGTGCGGGCCGGGGCCGGGGACGGGACGACGCTCAGACCGAAAAGCTCGGCGTGACGCTCGGACTGGGCCAGAAGGGGGACATCTTTTTCGTGGATCAGCAGTTCGGCGCCGGTTTTCTCCACCAGAAACGCATTGGCGCCGATATGGTCGAAATGGCCGTGGGTGTTGACCACCAGCCTGGCCTGCAGCCCGGCACGAGCGAGCGCCGCGAGAATGCGCCCGCCCTCGTCGCCGGGATCGATGACCAGCGCCTCGCGGGTCGTCTCGCACCCGACGATGTAACAATTGACTTGCAGCGGCCCGACCGGAAACGCTTCGATGATCATGTTCATCCCTCCTTGCCCGAATCCTCGCCGAAAAGGTCGAGGCTTTTGCCTTTGAGCTGATCCCCCAAGGTGAAGCCGAAACTCCGCTTCGATTGATCCTTGCCCCGACTCCCTTCCGGCGCCTTCGGCCGTTCGTTCACCGGCGGCCGGAAAGACGGCGGCGCGGCGGCGGCCGGGAACCGCGGGGGCGCCGCGGGAGCCGGGGCGGACGGCGACCGGGAACCGCCGTCGCGGAAGAAATAGCGGTCGTAGAGGCGATGGTAGCTGGTCCAGGAACCCTCCCGGTCCGGTTCCTTGGCGATGTGCGAACTCACCCCGTTGATCTTCGAATCGAGATCGTCGATAAAATTGAGCACCACCGCTTCCAGCGTTTTCGGCCGTTTCGGCGAACCGTATTCGTACTGGCCGTGATGGGAGAGGAGCAGATGCTTGAGAATCATCGCCAGCTTCGGCGGAAATCCGGGAATCCCCTGAATCTTCTCGCCGATCATCTCCACCCCCATGACAAGGTGGCCGATCAGCTTGCCCTCGTCGCTGTAATCGAAGGAGCGCTCGTAGCGCAGCTCGTCGACCTTGCCGATGTCGTGGAGCAGGGCGCCGGCGATGAGCAGGTCGCGGTCGAT
>JAVFAR010000152.1:0-5953 GCA_034002365.1 Trichloromonas sp. | reverse complement strand
GTGAAATCGCCGCCGGTTTTTTTATCGTCGGTACCGGCAAGGTCAAGGTCTTCAAGCTCTCCCCCGAGGGGAAAGAGCGCATCCTCCATATCGTCCATCCCGGCGGCACCTTCGCCGAGGCGGCGATTTTCGGCAGCGGCACCTATCCCGCCTATGCCCAACCCCTGGAGGCGTCCCAGTTGATCTTCTTCCCCAAACGGGAATTTCTCGATCTCCTGCATTCCGATTCGCAGCTGGCCATCAACATGATCGCCGGCCTCTCCCGCTTTCTGCGCCAGTTCGCCAATCAGATCGAAGAGCTGACCTTCAAGGACGTTCCCGCCCGCCTCGCCCGCTATCTGCTTGATCTTGCCGGGGACGAGGCGGAGCAGGTCGAACTGCCCATTTCCAAATCCCAGCTCGCTTCCAAGCTCGGCACGGTGAGCGAAACCCTCTCCCGCACCTTCCGCAAGCTGACGAAGGACGACCTCATCGTCGTGCGCGGCAAGGTCATCGAACTTCTCGACCGCGGTCGTCTCGAAGACCTCTCTTCCAGTTTCAAGGAATAGTCGGCAAGCAGCTGTTTTGTCGAAACAAAAAGGCTTCCGGTTGGAGGCCTTTTTGTTTACGCGAATTTGACCCCCATCAAAGCCGCCGGGAGAATTTCAGGCTAGAGTGGGGCAACTTTGGCGAATGAACCGAAAAAGCGGCCGCTTACCACAGTCACAGAGCCCACAGAGAAATTCTATAGCTTTGGCTAACTATCCGGTTTTCCTCTGTGTCCTCGGTGCGCTCTGTGGTGAAAAAAAGATTGAAGTGAGGTGTAGTAATGGCAAAAGGCCAGGAGCAACGCGGCGGATTGACCGCGAAGGAACTCAAGGATCTGCGGGTGCTGGCCCAGTTCACCAGCGTTTATTGCCGCGTCTACCATCGGGAAAAGAAAGCGCCGCCGGCAGATCCGCGCCCCGAGCTGGCGGCGCTGCGCCTGGAGAATTACCCGCTGTGCGCTGAATGCCGGGATTTTCTCGCCTACGCCATCGAGCGCCGGGTGCGCTGCCCCCTCGATCCCAAGCCGGTCTGTAAACACTGCCCGGTCCATTGCTACAAGCCCGGCCATCGCGAGAAGGTGCGGGAGATCATGCGTTTTTCCGGTAAGTATCTGATTCTGCGCGGGCGCCTCGATCTGCTCCGGCATTATTTTTTCTGAGCCGCCGAAGATTTGATGGCGGTCAAGGAAGGGCATCCGCAAAGGGTATAGAGTGGAGCCATCATTCAGCGAGAATCGACTTCAACCCCATACAGGAGTAACGATATGATCCGCGAAATCGTAAAAATCGACGAAGACAAGTGCAACGGCTGCGGCGACTGCGTTCCCGGCTGTGCCGAAGGGGCGATCCAGATCATCAACGGCAAGGCGAAACTGGTGGCCGACAACCTCTGCGACGGCCTCGGCGCCTGCCTCGGCCACTGTCCTATGGACGCCATCACCATCGAAAAGCGTCAGGCCGATCAATTTGACGAAGCGGCGGTGGAAAAGCCTCTCGGCCACGCCGATGCGCCCTCCGCTCCTGCCCACGGGCATGGTCATGGTCATGGACACGGCGGTTGCCCGTCCGCTCAGGTACGGAGCTTCGCGACTCCCGCCGGTCACGGCGGCGGCTGTGCCTCGGCCCAGGTGAAGAGCTTTGCCGCTGAAAAAACGCCCGGCGACGAGGCGGGCGCTCGCCCTTCGCAGCTGCGCCAGTGGCCGGTGCAGATGCATCTGGTGCCGCCGACCGCCCCCTTTCTCAAAGATGCCGATCTGCTCCTGGCCGCCGACTGTGTGGTCTTCGCCTACGCCGATTTGCACAAAGATTTCATGCAGGGCAAGGCGCTGCTCATCGGCTGCCCGAAACTCGATGACGGCCAGGCCTATCTGCAGAAGCTGACCGCCATGCTTCAGGGGAACAACATCCGCTCCCTCACCGTTCTGCACATGGAGGTTCCCTGCTGCTCCGGGCTGATCGCCATCGCCCGCCAGGCCCTGGCCGCCGGCGGCAAGGAGATTCCCCTGGAGACGATCCGCATCGGCATTCAGGGGGAGCGCAAGTAGCGTATCCGCAAGGCCTCTTCGCGACGGCGGCCGGAAGTCATCCCGGCCGCCGTTTTTTTAGTGATTTTCCTTTCTTTCGCGCCGCTCCCCTGGCTTGACAGGGGGAAGGGGGAGTTGTTATAGTTTGCCCCGCTTCGCCCCTTCACGCGGGAGAGATTCCATGCCCTATCAGCACATTCGCGTCACCCGCCAGGAACGCCTGGCGGTCGTTGAACTCAACCGTCCCCAGGTCTTCAATTCCCTCGCCGGACAAACCCTGCGGGAACTTTCCCGCGCCTTTCAGGAACTGCGCCACGACGAGCAGGTACACGGCGTGCTGCTCACCGCCGCCGGGGAGCATTTCGCCGCCGGCGCCGACCTGGCGGAAATCCGCGAGTTGTCCCCCCTCGAAGCGACCCGCTTCGCCGAACTCGGCCAGTCCGTCTGCCTGGCCATGGAGCGCCTCGGCAAGCCCCTGCTGGCGGCGGTCTCCGGCTACGTCCTCGGCGCCGGGCTGGAACTGGCTTTGGCCTGCGATTTCATCCTCTGCGGCGACGATGCCAAGCTTGGTTTCAAGGAGATCGAGTACGGCATCATCCCCGGTTTCGGCGGCACCCAGCGCCTGCCCCGGCGGGTCGGCAAATCCAAGGCCAAGGAACTGATCTTCACCGGGGCCCTCGTCGGCGCCGAGGAGGCCTTGCGCATCCGCCTGGTCAACCGGGTCTATCCCGTCGAGCAGTTGCGCGGCGAGGGGCTGGAGCTGCTCGCCACCATCTGCAGTCACGGTCTCCTCTCCCTGAAACTGGCCAAGGAGGTCATCGACGCCGGCAGCGACATCGACCTGGCCGCCGCCTGCCTGATGGAGCGGGACGCTTTCGCCGTCTGCTTCTCCACCGAGGACCAGAAAGAGGGGATGGGCGCCTTCGTCGAAAAACGCAAAGCCCGCTTCAAGGGGCGTTAGGGGGGCCATGACCAACCGATTGGAAAAAGGGCTGGTGCAGATCTATACCGGCAACGGCAAGGGCAAGACCACGGCGTCGCTGGGGCTGGCCTTTCGCGCCGCCGGCCACGATTTCCGGGTCTATGTCATGCAGTTCATGAAGGGGCAGACGGTCTACGGCGAGTTGGAAGCCGCCCGCCGGGTCGGCGCCAATCTGACCATCGAACAGGTCGGGCGCGAGGCCTTCGTCAGCCGCGAACCGACCGCCGAGGATCGCCGCCTCGCCGCCGAGGCCTTCGCCCGCGCCCGGCAACTGGCGGCTTCGGGCGATTACGATCTGGTGGTGCTCGATGAACTCAACTGCGCCGTCGATTACGGCCTCGTTTCGGTGGCCGAGGTCAAGGAGCTGATCCGCGCCAAGGCGCCCCGCACCGAGCTGGTCATGACCGGCCGCAACGCCCATCCCGAAATGATCGAGCTGGCCGATCTGGTCACCGAAATGCGCGAAATCAAACATTACTACCATGCCGGGCAGCAGGCCCGGCGCGGCATCGAGTCCTGACATGGGGCGTAACTGGAAAACCCTGCGATTGGCGGTCGAAGAGGGGGTCGGCTATCTCACCCTCGGCAACGGCGGGCGCTTCAATACCCTGCACCGCGCCTGTATCGCCGAACTCAAGGCGGCGCTGGCCCTCTGTGAGGCCGATTCCGAGGCGGTCTGCATCGTCCTTTCCGGCGGGGAAGGGGAGAGTTTCGCCGTCGGCGCCAACATCGCCGAGATGAAGGATTTCGGCCCCCTCGACGGCCTGCATTTTTCCGAGCTGGGGCAGTCCCTCTTCGAACAGATGGAGGAGTCAACCAAGCCGATCATCGGCGCCCTCAACGGCATCACCATGGGCGGCGGCTGCGATCTGGCCCTTTCCTGCGACATGCGCCTGGCCAGTGACCGCCTCAAGATCGCCCACCCTGGCGCCAAACTCGGCATCATCACCGGTTTCTGCGGCACCCAGAAGCTGCCGCGCCTGATCGGCCGCGCCCAGGCCCTTGAAGTCTTCATGACCTCCGAAGCCTACGGTGCCGAAGCGGCCCTGCGCATGGGGCTGGTCGACCGCGTCTTTGCCCACGAAAACTTCTGGCCCGAGGTGAAAAAGGTCGCCCGGCGCATCGCCGGCATGCACCCCGCCGCCCTGTCCTACGGCAAGAAGCTGATCAACGCCGGCGCCGATGTCGATCTGAAAAACGGCCAGATCATGGAACTCGGCGCCTTCTCCACCCTCTTTTCCAGCGGCGACGCCCGCAAACGCGCCACCGACTTCTTCGCCCGCGACGGAAGGGCAATTAGCCGTTGACAGCTTTCGGCTGAGTTGATATAAATTCCATCCTCAAACGGGCGCATAGCTCAGCGGGAGAGCACTGCCTTCACACGGCAGGGGTCGTAGGTTCGAACCCTACTGCGCCCACCATAAAAATCAAGGGGTTAGCGATGCGTCGCTAACCCCTTTCCTGTCTTGTGGCGATTTTGTGCCAGTTTTGTGACGGTCGTTGTCACTGCTACTGCCCGAGAACTTGCTGCCTTCATGTGGGCCATCGCCTGCGCGAGGAGAACGCCCGCCTCAAGAAATTGCTTACCCGTCACGGCATCGCATGGGAAGAACCGGCCATCCCAGAACCTATCCCTGCCCCAACGGAATCCGAAACAGCCCCAACCCATTTCACCACCGACGACAAGATTGCCCTGTTCCGCCGCCTGTTCCGAGGGCGCGATGATGTTTACCCCAAACGATGGGAGTCGGTCAAGGGCAAGTCCGGCTATTCACCGGCCTGCGGCAATGAGTGGAAACCCGGTATCTGTCACAAGCCTCGGGTGAAATGCGGCGATTGCACCCAGCGCCGACTGCTGCCGGTGACCGATCAGGTGATCTATGACCATTTGGCCGGAAAACAGACTGTCGGCGTCTATCCGCTCTTGAGCGACGACAATTGCTATTTTCTCGCGGCCGATTTCGACGAAGCAGACTGGCGGGAGGATGCCAAGGCCTTTATGCAATCCTGCCGTGCGCTGGGAATTCCGGCGGCGCTGGAGATTTCCCGCTCGGGCAACGGCGCTCATGCCTGGATCTTTTTTGCCGAGCCGGTTCCGGCCCGCGAGGCCCGGCAGCTTGGGGCCGCGCTGATCAGCCACACCTGCGACCGCACCCGGCAATTATCCTTGGCCAGCTACGACCGCCTGTTTCCCAATCAGGACACCATGCCCAAGGGCGGCTTCGGCAACCTGATCGCGCTGCCCCTGCAGAAACAGCCGAGGGAATCGGGGCGAAGCGTCTTCGCCGATGAACAGCTACAACCTTATTCCGATCAATGGGTTTTTCTGGCATCCATCCGTCCCATGTCCCGGCGGGACCTGGAAGACGCCATTCTGCGGGCCAGCGGCGGCCGTCACCCGCTGGATGTGGCCTTTGCGACCGAAGAAGAGGACAGCAAACCCTGGCAGCGGCCATTGCCTGTGACCGCCCGGATTGCCGGGCCGTTGCCGGAATCGCTGACCCTGGTGCTGGTCAACCAGATGTTCATCGCCAAGGCCGATCTGCCACAGCCGCTGGCCAACCGCCTGATTCGGCTCGCGGCCTTCCAGAATCCGGAGTTCTACAAGGCCCAGGCCATGCGCCTGCCGGTGTGGAAAAAAACACGCATCATCGGCTGCGCCGAGAATTTTCCGCAGCATATCGGTCTGCCGCGAGGCTGCCTCGATGCGGTGCTCGACCTGTTGCAGGAGAACGACATCCGTCCTGAGCTACAGGACGAGCGCCTTTTGGGACGTAAGGTGACCGCGAAATTCACCGGCACCTTGCGCAAGGATCAGAAGTCAGCGGTGCGGGAGATGCTCAAACACGAGGTCGGCGTACTCTGCGCCCCGACGGCCTTCGGCAAGACCATTGCCGCCGCCGCTTTGATTGCCCGGCGCA
>JAVFAR010000151.1:0-5955 GCA_034002365.1 Trichloromonas sp. | reverse complement strand
GAGCCCGGCTTTTCCGTGATCAAGGCCGTAAAAGAGAACCAGGTTTACCTGATCGATGAGATGATCGTTTCGAGGCCGGGGATGCGGTTGATCGAGGGGATTTTGAGGGTTGAGGGGATGTTGTATCCAAAGTAGGGAAAAACGACGACTACAGGCGAGAGAATGACAATGCTCGTAACAAACAAATTTTTGGACAACATATGGCAGAATAAGATGTTAATTGCTGTTTTGATATTGATAATTAGCGGAACCTTATGCATTTTAAGGCTTGTCAAATCACATCAAGCCACTTTAGAAATGTTGCCTGTTGCGCATGCTTGGGTTTGATTTTTGTAAGAACACAAAATCGCGCGAAGGCTTGACGCACGGGCATCCGCGCGAATGAACGAGATTCAGCGTGTGTCTACGAAATCGGGCTGTTTTCAGGTCAGTTTTTCCAGCTCGATGACCTGCTTTGGAGGAGTGATCTTTAACAATTTAAGAATGTTGATGGTTTTTGTGGGCAGCTCGTTTCGCATGAGCACACGAAAATTTAAATTAAAAAATTCTGTGATCTGAAGCTCATCCAGCGCCGCCTGAATCTGGTGCCATGGCTTGCCGCAGGCCAGCTCGGCGACACGCTCGATCAGGAGCGCCAGGACACAGATCTTGACGTGGGCCTCGATGCGCCGGGATGCCCAGTGGTACATGGGCATCATCTTGATCTGAGTCCGTTTGAGGGAGCGGAAGCAGCGTTCGATGACCATCAGGCCTTTATAGCCGCAGGCGGCGTCCTCCAGGCTGATGGTGTCGTCATTGGTTTCGAGGACCCACTTGCCGTCATACTTCTTCGCCTCCCGGATTTTGGCCCGGTCGATGCGGACCTTGTTGGTCTTGGTGACTGTCAGATAGCGCTTGAAGCGGCGGGAGGCCGGCAGCTCGATGGCCCATTGGGCGGTTGCCGATGCATCCTTGTGGGATTCAAGCTCCTTCTCCAGGATGGCGACGGTCATCTCCCGGTGCTTGCGCTGCCGTTCGGCCTCCCTGGGGTTGTAGCAGAGGATATAGCGTCTGCGCCGCTCGCCGTCGCCAACCACAACCTCCTTTGCATGGAGGTTGTCCTTGAAAACGGTGTAGCGGCCGCGCTTGCTCAGGACTTTTTTGCGGATCTCGGCCACGTTGGACATGCGGCAGGCCAGGAGGTACTTGCCGCAGGCCCTGGCCAGTTCCCTGCGGTTGTCCTCGGAGTTCATGCCCGAGTCGGCGACAAACATGGCACGGCCCAGGTTCCAGCCCCTCAGGTCCGCCCGAACCTTCTCGACGGTCGCCACGTCGGAGGTGTTGCCCGGCAGCACCCAGCTGCGCACGGGGATGCCCTCGCGGGTCACCGCCAGGGCGACCACCACCTGGGGGCTCCACGTGCCCTCCTTGGAGTGGCCGAACTTGCGCAGGGTGGCATTGGCGTGCCGGTCGGGGTCGTCCTCCTGGTCCACATGAAAAGACGCGGTGGTCGTATCATAGAAGATCAGGTCGACCTCCAGATTGAAGAGATCGGCGACGTGAAAGAAGATGGCCTCCTCGATCTTGTCCGCATTGGCGTACAGCAGGTCCATCGCCTCGTACATGTGTTTGAGTTGGAGACCGTCGCAGGAAGGGAGATAGACCCTGGAGAGCCAGCGGTCCCATACGCCAAGCTTGGACTCGGGATCGCACAGCCGGTTGGCGGTCATGGCCATCAGGGCTCTTTCATAGGGAACCCGCAGGCCTTTGGCGTTGACGACGCCTTCCAGTGTCTTTTTCAGTCCGAGCCGCTCCCAGAGGGCCTCGATGACCATCGGGCAACCAAAGGCGCGGGTTTTCCGGATCTTCAGGTCTTCGAAGAAGCCCGCTTCGCCCGGCGGTGTGGCGCTCAGAACTTCATCATCGAGAGGATCGACGACGGTTATCCCGCATACCCGGGCGATGGATCTGCACAGCCGGATCAGTTCCTGCCGGTCGAGCTGGTCGGCACGGCCGAAGTTGTGGATGATTCTGGCAACCGGCTTGCGGGTATCCGGGTGGCGCTCGTTATGCGCCAGCTGGAAATATTCGACCACGGAGCCGTCTTTGTTCTTTCGCTTCGTAGACCGCAGATACATGTTTACGTTTATGGCATTTTATTCCTTTCAAGTCAATATAAAATTGGCAATTCGTGTGCCTACGCATTTTTGGCGTTGAGACAAGGCCGGGTAGGCACAATAGCCTGTAATTATTAGAGGCGAGTGGCGGGGCCGGGCCAATTTGGGGTGGTTTTCTGCCTACAAAAATCAAACCCAAGTTAGAAGGGTTTATTTTTCGATGGTTTCTTTCATCCGATAACTTTTGCCCTCGATGACCACGGTTTCAGTGTGATGCAGGAGTCGGTCAAGGAGCGCCGACGTGAGGGTGGTGTCGTTGTTGAAGATCTCGGGCCAGTCCTTGAAGGTCCTGTTGGTCGTGATGATGAGAGCCCCGCTTTCATACCGATGGCTGATGATCTGGAAGAGGAGATCGGCGCCGATCTTGTCGATGGGCAGATAGCCAAGCTCATCCAGGAGGAGGAGATCCGGTTTGACATACTTTTTCAGTTCGTCTTTCAGGCGGCCGGCGGCCCTGGCCGTGGTGAGCGTATTGACGGCGTCGATGGCGGAGGCAAAGAGGACTGAGTGTCCCTTGAGACAGGCGTCATACCCGAGTGCAATCGCCAGATGTGTTTTCCCCAGACCGACGCCGCCCAGGAAGATTACATTGCTTTTTTCTTCGACGAAGTTGAGCCTGAACAGGTTCTGCACCTGAAGGCGGTTGATCTTTTTGGGCCAACTCCATTTGAACTGTTCCAGGGTTTTGATCTGGGGGAAGCGCGCCATGCGGATCCGGCGCTGAACGGCGCGATCCTTTCGCTGTTTGGCTTCGGCGTCGATCAATTCGGCCAGGTACTGCACATGGGGCCATTGTTTCTGTGCGGCCCGGGTTGCCATGGGTTCATAATTTTCCCGGATAAAGCAGAGTTTCAGGACTTTCAGGTTTTCAACGAGGGTTTTGTCGTCCAGGTCCATGTTCCACCCTTTCTCATAATGTCTCCGACCGGGTCAGCGTCCGGTCGTAGAGGTTGATATCCGGCTGTTCGAGGGTAATGTCGAGCAGGTCTTCCCGCCGGGTCAGATGCAGGGCGCCGGGTTCCGGAAGTTTTCGGGCTCTCTGCTCGAGCAGGTTGGCGATGTACTCGGACGAGAATGCCTGGAGGGCAAATGCATCCGTCATGGCCCGGGCCACCGCCTCGACGCCGTAGATCTCGCTCAATGCGACGATCTTCCGGATGTGGTGGCGGGGGTTCATGCGGCGATGGGCCAGTTGATCATAATAGGCCTGGGCCTTTGGCGAGATCTGCAGAAACTGCATGAAGATCTTCTGGTCCCGGGCGTTTTTCCGCTGGGCCAGGAGCTCCTTCGGATGATCGGGGTGCTCGAAGTCCTTTCTCCGGTCGTAGCTGCGGACATGGCGGGCGACCAGCTTGTCGTTGTCATAGATGCAGAGCCGGTCCGGGTAGGCTTTGAGGGTGAGTCTGGCGCCGGCATACTCCGCCGGCACGGAGTAGCGGTTGGTATCCAGGGTCACCCGGAACTGGCTGGAGGCCCTGATGGGGGAGACGACGGCGATGTCGTACGGGTGAAGCGGCAGCTGGGTCAGGCAGCCGCGTTCCTCGGCAAAAAGATCTGCAGGCTTCTTTCCGGTCTCGCCGTGGATGCGGACATTGGCCACGGTATCGAGCCAGCGATGGGCGGCGGGATTGAGGACCGAAAAATCGGACACGGCAAGCCCGGCCAGGAAATTCTTTTTGACGTACCCGACGCCGCTTTCCACGCGCCCTTTTTCATTTCCCTTGCCGACCCCGCAGGGACAGATGGTAAAGCCGCAATGTTTCGCAAAATCGAGGTATCTGGGGTTGAAGACCGGCAGCCTGCCGACGATGCGTTTCAGGACGGCGGATTTCAGGTTGTCCACCATGATTTTTTCGGGGATGCCGCCAAACCGCTCAAAGGCGTTCTGGTGGCAGCCCAGGAAGTGTTCCATGGTCTGGGAGACCGTGAACTCGACGTACATCATTCGGCTGTGACACATGACCATCACGAAAAAACTGAGGCGGCGGCTGGTAGATCCTACGGGAACCGATCCGTACGATCCCCAGTCCACCTGGGCGCATTCCCCCGGCGCGAAGGAAAGCTTGAGGAAGGGCGGGGTCCTTCGCGGCCGGATCTTTTGCACGTATTCCTTGACGATGGTGTAGCCACCGTCAAACCCCTCTTCCCGGATTTTTTGAAACACCTGGACCGCCGTATAGGGATGGGTTTCCACCAGACGGACGATATAGGATTTAAAGGGGTCCAGTTTGCTCCTGCGATGGGCCGGCGTTCGCGGGCGGTATTGCTTTTCGGCAAGCCATTTCCGAACGGTCCGGTCGTCGAGGTCCAGCGCCTCGGCGATCTGGGCAGGGCTCAACCCCTGTTGCTCATGGTAGTGCTTGATCCGGACAAAAGCCTCATAATCGATCATGCGGCACCTCCCGCGACTTTTTTGAGGATCTCGGCAAGGGACAGGGGCTGCGCCGTTGCCTGCCTGGGGACATCGGGGTGATGCACATCCAGGGACAGCACCTGATAGAGCGGTCTTTTCCAGGCGATCAGCCCGATCCGGATCAGGTTGCACCTGGCGCTTTCAAGGGTACTCTGGTCCATGGAGAGCCGCTTCATGATGGACTCGTCGCCGTAGTAGCTGAGGCCCATCCCGTCGCCGACAGTAACCAGGAACAGGTACAGGGCCGCCGCGGGGTGGGAGCAGGCTTCGATATGGCGGTCACGGACCAGCCGGTGATCGAGCCAGCTGAACTGCTTCGGCACCTTGCGGAGCCGTTCGGGCAGGATGGGGGATTTGGTTGTCATGCCGACCTCCTTTGCAGGGTAAAGAGTTGAGAATATCCTGCCCCAATTGTCGCAGACGCCGTACGGTCACGGCGATGTCATCTTGTAACGCAATCCCGGTAAAGTTGGCGATTAATCCCAATAAAACAGTCGGTTGAGCGATCAAGAGATCTTGTAACGCATTGGATGTCAAATGGATAGTATCTTCATTATTTTCAAGGTGTTTTGCGTTTAAGGGATCTTGTAACGCATCGGCCGCAAGTTTCGGTTTTGGTCGCCGGTAGCCGGGGTGATCCTTTCGCCACTCCTGGACGCGCCGGACGTTTACAGGCCCTCGGAAGTAACCGAGATTCTCAGGTTTTTGCAGCCACTTCCGCTGACTGGCCGATTTACTGGCCTTGCGGCATTCGGGATCCCTGCAAAATTTCTGATGTTTGACGTTTCGGGGATCAGGAAGGAATAACTTACCGCAATGACGACATTTCTTTTTCCGGTTTCGCACCATCGGCAATGTACCTCCTCATGCGATGGTACGGGAAAAGTCGATGTTTTGGGAAGAAGATGATCGGAGAAGAAAAGAAAGGAAGAAAATTGAAGAAAAGGTTTAAAATAGAAGTTGTTGGAAGAAAAGAAAGAAGATCAATCACGCATTTTCAACCCGCCCGGATTGGTACAGTTTAAGAACGCCGCTGACAGAAGGCGGGATGTATAGGGGATTAAGCCTCAGGCGGAAATAACGGTTGCTCCAGCGCCGGATGAAAAATAGGGTACAATGGTGGTGGGCTCCTGCATCTGCTGAGAAAGGAGCCGTTTTCAATCGTGTTATCGGCAGCGGGGGCTGGCCTTAGTCAATTACCGGCTCGAACCCCATCACCTTTTCGTAGGCTTCCATCATCTTCTGATAAAGCCGGTCTTTGTATCGGGCCGGCACAATATAACTGTCGTGGACCGGGAGGCAGGGAATGCCCTCACGCATAAAGCTGATGAGGATATCCTCGGTAATCGCGCTGTCCAGGTTCTGGAGGGTCAGCCCCTTGCCGGT
>JAVFAR010000150.1:0-5998 GCA_034002365.1 Trichloromonas sp. | reverse complement strand
GCCCGCCGCGACGAGGGGGTACGCTATCAGCTCGGCGCGGGGATCGGCGTCGATCTGGGAAAATCGACCCGCCTCGGTCTCGATTACCGCTACACCCCCGCCGCCGACAGCTCCCTGCTGAATGCCACTACCCCTGAAGAGGTCGATGACGATCGCCACCGGATCTCCTTCGGGCTGGAATTCCTCTTCTGAAAAAGATCGCCGCCGACCTACCCTCTATGGTCCGCCAGAATCTCCTCCATGTTCCGCAACGGCAGGGAAAAATGTCCCTCGCCGGGAATCAGTCGCAACCGGCACTGGGGCAGGCTCGCCGCCAGATAATCGACCAGCACGCGAGGGACGGTGCGATCCGCCGTACCGTGCCAGAGCCGCACGGGAAGATCGAGCTCCGACAAGGGGAAATCCCAGGCCTCGTGATAAATGGCCAGGTCGGCACTGACGCCGCGCCCTCTTTGTGACAGGGCTTGACGCAAGGATTGAACCATCGCCGAAAGAATGTCTGCATCCCGAAAGAGCGCGCGATCTTGCGGCGGCGCCGCAAGAAGCAAAGCGCGCAGAACCCCTTCCGGATAGCGGCAGGCCAGGCGCAGAAGCCCGCCCCCCAACCACCGCGAGAAACCGGGGAAGCGGTGTGACAGCAGCAGAGCGCCGCGCATCGGCCAAGGCAGTTGGCGAGACAATGAGGGATCTCCCAGGGGACCCAGGGGGCAGACCAGGCTCAACAGCTTCACCCGTTCGGGAAAAGCGGCGGCACAGGCCAAGGCAAAGGGGGCGCCGCCGGAAACGCCGAGAATTCCGAATTTTCCCAAACCCAGAGCGGCGGCCAGGGCCGCCACATCCTTAGGCCAATCGCCCAGGCGGCGGCCGGGCAGATCGTCGGAACGCCCGTAACCCGGCCGATCCACGGCAATCAAACGAATCTCCAGGCGAGCGGCGGCAGCGTCGGCCAGGACCGCCTCCAGCCGGGAGCCGGGAAAGCCGTGAAAATAGAAGACCGGTCGACCCTTCAGTGTGCCGTATTCGGCATAGCCGAGCCTGCGACCATCCACCAGAACATGCACCAGAACGCTTCGCTCGTCAGTCATGCCCCTTTCCTCTTCAAGGTGCATCCAGCAAGCCCGCCAGCTTCTCCAGCTTCCGGGCCACCGCCGCCTTGACCCGGTCCTCGCCGAACATCCAGGTCAGCTGGCCGATCATCAGGGTGACATCGGCCAGTTCCGAGACAATCTGCTCTTCATCGACCTTGTCCCGTTTGAAATGTTTGAGCGCCGCGATCAGTTCGGCACACTCTTCAACCGTCTGATCGTACTGGGCTTCGACCCCCCATTTTTCCAGGGCCGCGCGATAGACCCGCTCCATATTCTCCACCCAAATCCCTCCCTCTTCGCCTTGTGAATCGCCGCCCCCTGTGCTAACCTGCCTCACAATCTTTCACATTAATCCACGAGATTCCATGACCTTTCGCATCCATCTCCGGCTCTTACCGCTCCTGATCCTGCCCCTGCTGGTCAGCTGCCTCGCGACCGAACCCAGACGCCCGCTTTCGACGGCAATCTTCCCCCCGACTGCCGAACCGGTCAAAAACGCGGCCAAGGGGAAACCTCTGAAAACGCCGGCGGAAACCCAGTCGGCGGAAGAGAATTACGAGGGAATTACATCCAAGCCGGAACTGGTCTGCGCCACTCCCCCGACACCTTTGAAGATCCTGGGCTACTCCATCCAGGCCGGGGCCTTTTCCAACCCCGACAACGCCGTCCGCTTCGCCGCCCTGCTCGAAAGCCGGGGGATCGACGCCTATTCCTTTCTGCACGAATCGGGGCTGTACAAAGTCCGCTTCGGCGATCACGAGACCTACGCCGCCGCCCGCGGCGAAGCGGAAAGCCTGCAACAGCAGAAGCTGATCGATGAGTTCTTCGTCGTGCGCCCCGAAGACAACGCGGTGGAACGGATCCGCCGCAGCGGCAAGGGGGATCTGCGCGAGGAACTGGTCACCACCGCCCGGCGTTTTCTCGGCATCCCCTACCTCTGGGGAGGGACCGACACCCAGGACGGATTCGATTGCAGCGGCCTGGTCATGGTCACCTACCGCCTCAACGGTCTCAAGCTCCCCCGCACCTCCCGCGATCAGTTCTGCGCCGGGAAACCGGTGGAGAAGAATCAACTGCGCAAGGGGGATCTGGTCTTTTTCGCCACCAACGGCGGCAAGACCATTTCTCACGTCGGCCTCTACATCGGCGACGGAAAGTTCATTCACGCCCCCCGCCGCGGCAAGGATGTCAGCATCACCAGTCTGAGCAGCCGTTATTACCAGAAACGCTACATGGGCGCGCGGTCGTATCTGTAAGCTGACTCCGTGACTTTGGCCTTACTCTCACGGTTTCATGATGCTTCGAAGCCGCAAGCAAGTGAGGCGTGAAGAGAGAGGGAATAAGCGTTAAACCTCCAGCAGGACAGTTTTTTCTCCTCACTCCTCACTCCTCACGGTTTTCGTCTTATCAGAGAGCCGGAGATCCCCTACCCCTTCGGGCTGTAGTGCCGCTTGAGCCAGCGGCTGAGGCCGTCGAGGCCGGGGAAGAGGACCCGTTCGGTGATATTGCCCTGATCGAGCTTGTCGCGGATCTCCCACTTGAGATCGGCGGGGATGATGATCTTGCGCCAGATTTCAGGATGTGCCGCCAGCCAGGCATCAATCGGTTGCTTGGGATCGGACATGATGGAGAAGAAGGCGAACTGGTTGACGATGCGGTCTTCCATGGAGGGTGGCTCGAAAAACATGACGAAATCCTCCATCGCCAGGTTGCCGAGATCCCCCAGGGACCAGATCGATTCGGCCAGCATCTCGACGGTGAAGACGTTGGCCCCTTCCCGCTCTAAAGCGCCGCGCAGGCTGGCCGGGAGCATCTGGTGGGCCTGCACGTAATTGACCGCCCAGATGACGCCGTCGACATTAAATTTCTCGATATTGGCGGTGGCGAAATGCATGGCGACG
This sequence comes from Trichloromonas sp., assembly GCA_034002365.1. Lineage (GTDB taxonomy): Bacteria > Desulfobacterota > Desulfuromonadia > Desulfuromonadales > Trichloromonadaceae > Trichloromonas. The sequence goes on along the minus strand of JAVFAR010000150.1, from coordinate 3,009 downwards.
AAAGGGGAATAGGTCCAGTCGAGCAGGCGGGTCGGCAGACCGAAATGCTGGGCCATGGATAGCCAGTGCCAGACCGAGTCGCCGTCGGCCACGGAACGGTGGGCGTATTTCTTGAAATTGCGCAGGATGTGCCGTTCGATATCGACGAAATTGCCGCCGAGACGAATCAGGCCGGTGAGCAGCGGATAATGGGCGTCGGAGAGGCCGCGAAAGGCGTTGCGCGAACGGAAGCGCCCCAGGTGCGGGCTCCAGGAGTCGCTGAAGAGCTCCTCCTGCAACTCGTTCCAGCTGGAAATACGTACCTCGTTGTTCTCCATCCTCTCCCCCTTGCTGTGCTTACGGCAGTCGATAATGAAAGAGGCAGGCTCCCTGGCCGGGATCGGTCTCGGGAAAATCCTCCCCCGGCCTCCGCGCGGCGAGCAGTTCCGCCGTCGGCAGCAGTGAAGCGACCAGTCCTTCGATCAGCCCCGGCGGCAGACCGGGGCCGTTGCGGCAGGCTAGGAACTCCCCGCCCGGCGCCAGCAGTTCGGGCAGGCGGCGCAGCAGTTTCGGCCAATGGCGCAGCGCGGTGAAACTCTCCCCCTGGGTCGCCGGCGGGTCGCAGATGACCAGATCAAAGGGCCCCAGCCGCGTCAGCTTGCCGAAACTCTTGAAGAGTTCGTGAGGCAGATAAGCGGCCCGGCGCGGGTCGAGGCCGTTGAGCCGGTGATTGAGGCGGCCGAGTTCCAGGGCGCCCCGGTTCATATCGAGATTGACCACCCGGCGGGCGCCGCCGGCCACGGCCGCCACGGAAAAACCGCAGGTGTAGGCGAAGAGGTTGAGCACCTCGCGCCCCGCGGCGAGGTGCCGCACCAGCCGCCGCCCGCCGGCCATGTCGGGGAAAAAACCGACGTTCTGCCCCTGCCCCAGGCGCAGACGATAGCGCAAACCGTCCTCGACGGCGTCGACCCCGGCGGGAAGCTCCCCGACCAGCACGCGGCTGGGGGCGTTGGGCAGAAAGCGTTCCTGCAGCAGCACCGTCGTCGTTCCCGGCACCTCGTGCATCAGCAGACCGGCAAGCTCCGTCAGCCACTGCGGCGGGCGCGGCTGGTGGAGGATGACCAGGGCCAGGGATCCGTAGCTGTCGATGGTCAGATCCTCGAACCCGGGAAAAGTGCGGCCGCGTCCGTGGAAGAGGCGGCGGGCCGCGCCCTCGGCGGGCAGGCGGCGGCGGATTTCATCACGCACAAGTTCCATCGGACTACTTTTTCCCGCCCTTCAGATAATCCCCCAGCAGGCCGCGGCTGTGCTCGTCGTCATGGCAATAAACGCAGAGATTTTCCCAGTTGCCGCCGTCGGCGGGATTGTTGTGATGGTTGCCGTCCTTGTGATGAACGGTCAAAAGATGCAGGCTGTCGGCCTCGAACTCCCGGCCGCACTTGGCGCAGATCCAGCCATGCAGCTTGAGGGATTTTTCCCGGTAGCTGGTTCCGGCCTCCATCTCGCCCTTCATCTTGCGCACCAGCGCATCGGCCTCTTCTTGCGTCTTGACCGTCACCGGCTTGCGTGGTCGAAAGCTTTTAACCATCCCGAAGCCCCCCTCTTACAGATATTTTTCCCGCAACGCCACCTTGTTGACCTTGCCGACGCTGGTCTTGTCGATCGCCTCGACAAAACGCACCTTAAGCAGCACCACCTGCTTGGAGATCATCCCCTTTTCGGTATATTCCTTGACGAAGTTCAGGATCCCCTTTTCCGCCGTTTTTTCCTTCCCTTCTTCCCGGCGCACGACCAGAGCCAGGGGCCGTTCCCCCCAACGGTCGTCGGGCTGACCGATCACCGCCACCTCGGCCACCGCCGGACAGTGGGCAATGATGTCCTCCAGTTCGAGGGTGGAAATCCATTCGCCCCCGATTTTGATGACATCCTTGGTGCGGTCGGTGATTTTCACATAGCCCCGGGCATCGATATGGGCGACGTCGCTGGTGTGCAGCCAGCCCCCGTCCCAGAGTTTCTCCGAGGCGCGATGGTCCTTGAGATAACCCTGGGTCAGCCAGGGGGTCCGCACCACGATCTCGCCGGAGGTACGGCCGTCTTGGGGAACATCCCGGCCCTGTTCATTGACCACCCGCAATTGCACCAAGGGCAGCGGCACCCCGGTTTTACAGCGGATGGCGGCCTGTTCTTCGGCCGAAAGGGTGAACATCTCCGGCGTCAAATGGGCCAGGGTGAGGATGGGACAGGTTTCCGACATGCCGTAACCGGTAAAGATATCGATGCCTTTGCGCATGGCCTCGAGACACAGAGCTTTAGAGAGACCAGCCCCGCCGATGATGACCTTCCACCGGGAAAGGTCGATCTTTTCCGCGAGGGGGGACTTGAGCAGCATGTGCAGGATGGTCGGCACGCAGTGGGAAAAGGTCACCTGCTCCCGGTCGATAAGTTCAAGCAGATGATCGGGAACGTAACGCCCGGGATAGACCTGCTTGAGTCCCATCAGGGTCGCGGCATAGGGCAGGCCCCATGCGTGAACATGAAACATCGGGGTGATCGGCATGTAGACATCCTGGCGATGCAACCGCCCCTGGGAAAGGGGGGTGGCCAGGGCCGCGACCACGCCAAGGGTGTGCAGCACCAGCTGTCGATGGCTGAAATAGACCCCTTTGGGAAGACCGGTGGTGCCGGTGGTGTAGAAGGTGGTGGCGCGGGTGTTTTCGTCGAAATCGGGGAAATCGAACTGGGGTGCCGACTCGGCGAGCAGCGCTTCGTATTCCCCGGCGAAGGGGATGGAAGAGTGCGGCGGCAGGGCTTCGTCGTTGAGCAGAACATAGCCTTTCAAGGTATCGATCCGCCCCTTGATCTGATCGAGAATCGGCAGGAAATCGCCGTTGATCAGCAGGATGTCGTCTTCGGCGTGATCGATGGTATAGAGAATCTGCTCGGGGGAGAGGCGCACGTTGATGGTGTGCAGCACGGCGCCGAGCATGGGGACGGCGAAGAAACACTCCAGATAACGATGACTGTCGTAAT
>JAVFAR010000149.1:0-6005 GCA_034002365.1 Trichloromonas sp. | reverse complement strand
CGGCGGGCCGTGCCATCGACTGTGCATCCGCGCTGTGCCGGTCCGTGTCCACATCCGCCTCTCTGCCGCGCTATTATACCACCGTGCGGGGAGAACGCAAGATGTTGGGGCGAGGGGTTCGGGGGGGCGAGGAGGTGCGTGCCTTCGCGGGCGCCGGACGGCCGCCGTTAGCATCGCCGGGCTGAGCTGGACCCAGTCCGGCTGCTGGCGGTTCAGGTCGCGCTCCAGCTTGGTCCGGTACTCTTAACAAGACTCCCAGATAGGCCGCCTAGCCAAGAAGCTCGCAGGCATAACACTGGCCGTCACACTGCCCCCATTCCCCATCCGTGTCTTTCTCGAACTCGATCATCCTGCCCCTAGTAGCTCGGGCCCGGAAAATACGCTAACCGAATGCTCAACGAGTGACCTCATCCTTGTAGAGATGCTACCTGGACATGCTTCGCACTGGCCATCGCATACTGATATATTTATGAGCTGCTTGCATGTCAAGTGGCTGGGTTGTGTTGCCTGCTCGAATGTAGAATTCCTTGCTCCCCTTGTCAGTTAGGTATACTGGGGTGCGGCAGGGTTCTACCTGAACAACACAGATGACCTTCCCTTCATGCTCTTCGAAAGAGACATGCTGATATGGAGCGAATTCTACGCCAAGGGCGTTGTTCAGAATCTCTCGCAGTTTTTGCTCATACCCATCTTTATCGCCTTTTTTTAAGGTTTTCAGATCCTGCTCGATACCTTTCACCGTGCAGTCGTCTGCTACCCCGATAAGAAGTGTTCCACCTTCGCTGTTGAGAAACCCTGCAACGGTCTTGGCGATCACTTTCTCAAGTGCTTTGCTCACTTGCTTGGCTCTGTAGTCCCACCGCATGCTTGCCTTGTATTCTAAAGTGGCATGTTCACCCCCGAGTAATTCTGTAAACGCGCTTGAGCGGGAAAAAGTTAGCTCTGCTGCATGCATGGGATGAGGGATAAATCGAGACCCGAATTCCTGAACGACTTGGGCGCTTATACAAGAACGATTCTCAGACGTCTTCACTCTATGCGTGGTACGTAATAGGTAGAGGCTTCTCTCAACCAGCGGCAACGATACTTCGAGCACCGTAGCGATCGCATCTGCCGTCGCCATGGGGTGGTGTGCAAGGAAAGCGAATATCTCTTGCTCGTGGCCCCGTAAGCCGTCAAAATACTCTCTCAACGGTGCATCGAAGCTCTCGAATACTCTATCACGCAGGAACGATTCCCAAAGTTGATCGAAATCAGCCACTTGGATATGTCTGCTTGCCGCATGTCCCGACGAAACACATGCACACAGATGGTCACACAGTACCTGAACCAATCCAGGTTTACCCCCGGTAAGCTCCAGAATCCTCTGTAGGGTTGCGTCCTCAAACGACAACCATCCCGAAACGGGAAGCGCGATCAATCCCCTAGCACCTGCAGAGTCGAGGGGACCAAGATGTACTGCTCCGAGAACGCCCCTCAAGTTCCTAAACTGCGCTGTCTCTTGGTGGGGTTTGAAATCTCCTGCCAGGACAAAGTTCACATGATCGCACTGCTGTATCGCCGCCTTAAGGCAGGAAAAAACGTCCTCTCCTCCATCTAGCTCGATCAGTTTCTCGCTTTCATCCACCAATACGATTGCTCGCTTCTTTTCGCGGCATAGATCATCTGATAGGCTCATCACTTCGCTTACAAACATGGCGTGATCCATTGGAAATAGTGTCTTATACTGCTCGATTCGGTTTTCTTGCTCTCCAGCCAGTTTTGTCAAGATATCGAAGTAGAATCCTGCGGCAGTTGAGGCTCCTGACAAATTCACAAATAACCATCGACTCGACGCCGTTGCATTGTGAAACCCTGCTAGTAGGGCAGCCGTATCTTGGTCCAACATCTGATCATACAGGTTGGCATTACGCCGGGCGTGGCTTCCGAGCATGTACAACAAGAAAGTCTTTCCAATGCGGCGTTCTCCAATGACTAACACCGAGTCACCATTTAGAAGATACTGGCTAATGGCTTGTATTTCCCGCTTTCGGTCAAAGAACATGCGAAGTTTAGCAGCAGATGGGTCTATGCCTACAAAGTATGGTGACAGCATGCGCTACTCTCCTTGCAAGCGAAGCCACTCTTCATCCAACCTAGCTTTGATGCTGGCAAAAGTCCTTTGACTTGGCGTAGTTTGATCACGTGCGACCAAATCTACTAGACTCATATCGACCAGCCTAGACAGGACATCGCGGTTATTTTGGCAGACGATCACCGGTCCTGCAACCATTTCCCGTAAAATCTCTCTCTCGTCTGGCTCAAGGGCACCCCACAATGACTGTAGACCATAGTCTACAGTGTCGAGGATTCTGCGAATGGCCGCATTTACATGCACAAGATCGACACTGACTGGCTCATTGGGATCAAGAGGAGCGGTGACTGTCTCATATCTGTGATCAAGCGAAAGTGAGCATAGGGCCTGGGTGTAGTAGGGAGAACATCCACCATACTCAATAATCCTGGAAACAGCTTCATCCTCAAACCAGATGTTTGCTTGCCGGGCTGGTTCCCGGATCAACGCTTCCGTTTCTTCACGAGAGAACCCCCTTAGCTTCACACCAGAGAAGATATTGTAAAGGGGCGAGGTGATACTGGTCATCCTGAGTATCTGTGGCGTTCCGGCCAGGACACATGCAACCCGCTCATAAGTTTGTAGCAAATGGCGTAGAAACGCCTGCCTTGTGTCCGATGTGTTTCCTGCCGTTGAGGGGTCAGCCAATAGAAAAGTTGCTTCATCTAGCAACAGAATGACTCTGGCCTCATCGCTCATTCTCGATAGCCATGCCAAGTGCTTCTTGAGATCGCGCTCAAAATGAAAGTTGAATAGATCGATTGGAGTTTCTCGCCCAGCTGTCTTCACGTCCAAGCTCAGAGGGGGTGGTTGCTCGTCCTGATTCTCTCGCACTTCCTCTCCCAACTGCAGGAGGATAGATCTGAACATCTGGTGGTGTTCGTGTCCCATCTTCTCCGGTGTTAGCATGAGCGAAACGAACGGATACTGCAGCCGTGTTTTAAGTTGAAAGAGCAAGCTCGTCTTGCCTGCTCGTCTAGGGCCGGTGATCAAGAAATTCTGCTTGTTGCGCTTGGTAACCCCACGATGGATCTCGCGCAACTCAGCCACGCGTCCAAAAAACAAGTGTTCATCCTTGATCGGTTCGCCGAATATATAAGGATTCTCTGGATGGGCACTTACGTAGTATGTCTTTATCATTTCGCCCATCCTGAAGTTCAATGGTATTGTCCCAGTAGTATTCGGGTGGATGATGAAAACGCCTTTTCGTGGTCCCTTGTCGAAGCGCTCAACCATGATCGGGTTTGGTGACAAAATCTCATACTGCTCCGAACGCGCGAGCTCGACTTCCACAGGTTCCACCTGACTAGAAGCTGAGAATTCTATGACGAATACATTGTTCTGGTGCGGGCGCATATGACTTCCTTCGACAACACGCACTTTCCAGCTGGCCGATGTACTCACAGTGGTGGTCATTTGACTTTTACTCATTGACATATCCAGGGTGATATTTGGCCATTCCCGTGCTACACTTTCATCTTCTGCGAGGGGCGTTTCTTGTCAACAGGATCACGATACAGTGAATACCGCTGGTTGATGACTCGCTGTCGATACCCAATGGCATGTTCAGCATACATCTGCACATCTTCCGGTCCAAAGCTTCCATCAGGGAATAGCAACTTGAGGAGACCGCTCAGGATAGCCTTGATGCCTTTCTCATCACGGATATTCGCATTGTCCAGGCTTACGTATTGGTCGATATAGTTCTGGAAGTTCAGTGCCCTTAGAAGATGCAAGATTTCGCAGAAATAGTCAGCAGCAAAGCCGTTATAAGAGGTCAGATGCTCCTGACGTTGGCCGATTTTGCTAATCTCCCAGCCAGGTATGAAACCTGCCAGTCTATCCAGAAAAGCCTTATGCTGCATTGAGGGAGGTAGGAGTTCAAGGCAGGGTGCGCTCTCGTAGTCCTGCCCAAGTGCCGGCAGATTGCCCACCAATACAACTGAAGCCGAACTTGGAATCTCCACATCACCGCGGTCATACGAACCGTCAGCCATGAACTTGAGCAGTTTGTTCACTACCTCATCCTTGAGTCCTCGGCCAACCTTGTCGATTTCATCAAAGACTACAGCATCATAGTAAGCCAGTAGACCGGATGTCTTATCGCGGATGTTGTAAAACAGGACGGCTGGGCTAACCACACTGCCGGAGATTACTCGCGAGTAGACCGAGATCTTGTCGAAGAGGTAGGTCTTGCCAGTGCCAGGCGGCCCTAACTCTATTATGTGTGCATTCTTTTCTACCAAGGGAACCATGCGCGAAATGATGTGTACCTGGGCCTGTGATGAATAGGCATCGGGGTTAAGGCCGGTACTGCTGATAAGCGCCTTCCGCCACTCTTCAGTTGTGAAGTAAGCACGCCCTTCCTGGAAAGCCGCCAAATCCACGTTAGAGAGCTGGAAAGGGCGAAATCGAGTGAGGACTACTTCACTGGTTTCACCTTTATAAAGCAGTTGCCCCATTCCCCATACGCCGTCTACTAGCATGCGCGGATGTGAATCAATGATATGCCTCTGGATCTTGGCATCATATAACCCGAGAGAAGGAATCTCCAACTTGTACCGTTCCTCCTCCGGCTTGGATAGGTCCACTCTGACTTTATAGGCATCAATCAACTCTATCTGCCCTTGCTGTTCGAGACGATGCAGAGCGACGTTTTTTTGCTTGCGTTCCACATAGTGAGCGCGCACATAGTCGTCCATCTCGGCAAGATTTTCTCGAGTGTCGCCCGTCTCACAGAATTTGCCCACCAACCACTCGGACACAAAACGTGGCAATTGGCTAATCTCGTGGCGAAGGCCAAGAGCTTTGTTCACCACAGCTCCAGGAAAGACCTCCGCAAGTCGCCGGCTCCACTCCATGTCTTGCAGTTTTGCAGTTTGCCTATTAGATATCGTCATTCACCCGGTCTCCTACCAATCTTCATCAAAAGTGCGACGAGTGGACAGGCGCATTCTTTCGAGGCGTCCTGGCTGGACAGTCAGAACACGCATTTCCTCAAATCGCTTTCGCACACCGCCAATATCCCCCTCGCATATCACCCGTACAGCAACATCGCCTGATTTGGATGGGGTAACTGCTACATCTAGCCTTTCTATGCTACCTGGTCCAATGTCCCGAGTCTGCACCCGTGCCAATCCCAGTTCAGGGACATGTATCACAACATGTCGCAATGGCTGGTCGTTTTTGTTCAGAACGGCAATAGAGAGAATCCCCTCCTCTTCACTTTCAAGTTTACTAGTCAAGGTCACTACAGGAGCTTGTACTTCCAGTATACCTCGGGTCAGCACGGCAACAGGAACAACGGCTTCGTACATAGATAGTCCACCATGTACATAGTTGCCTTTGCCCTTGCTTACGTACTGAAGCAACCTGGGCATGAGCCAGGCAACTACCTCCCCCTCGCTAGAACTGGAGTCAGCTAGTCCGTATTGTTCGCTTTGTTCTCGCCAGATTACGTGCCATGCTGCTGATTGCCTGTCGTAGAAGCCCCGGACCATTTCGGTTGTTGCGGCAATATCCGTCACACCTTCTTCCACTTTGATTCTGGCGATAGCGAGGCGACCATGACGTTCCAGATCAAGGAATGAGGTCATGCCCTTTTCGAACCTCACTTGGCTCTGCTCTGAGATATCCAAGAACCCGTGATCACTGGCAACAATCATTCTTAGGCTCATGTCATCCCGGAGTGCTGTGTTCTCTCGTATTCCTCTGATGATTTCCTCCACCAAATGCTCTAACCAGTGCTGGACAGTCCTTTTCAATACAGACTCGGCAAGCTTCGAGTCATGGATGTGAGAGTCAATCTCAGTGTAGACAAAAGCATAACACTTTGCATCTAGAGCAAGAGCCTGGCGAAAGTCTTGTTCGCTGCCATTCACATAGACGAGCT
>JAVFAR010000148.1:0-6048 GCA_034002365.1 Trichloromonas sp. | reverse complement strand
CTGAAAACATCCGCCAATGGGGTCCTGCACCTTCACGCAGGTGACTCAATGCACGGGTGCGTCAACGACTCAAAACAGGGGGCCACCGCATGTCGCAAAACGGCGGCGTTTCGATGATGGCCAACAGGGAGAAAAAATCAAATTGAGCCAGATGCCATTTACCGGACGACATTTGGCGTCCGGAAATACGTCAATCTGGGTCGACCAAATGTCAAAGTCGAAAAAGATGGGCGCCGGATGGGCGCGATTTGGGCACAGACGCAAAAAGGGGTTACGGCAAAGACCGTAACCCCTTGATTTCTATGGCGCGCCCGACAAGATTCGAACTTGTGACCTTTGGCTCCGGAGGCCAACGCTCTATCCAGCTGAGCTACGGGCGCATAGAGTCGCTGTTTATACCGCAACTCTTTTCGGAAAGCAACCTCCATTTTCTCCGAAAAGCGCGTCGGTCTCGGGATTTTTCTTGCCTGGCATGACACTTGCTGTTTTTCCTGTTTTTCTTGTCCTGGGTTGTTGCTATACTCTCGCTCTTATCCCCTTTATCCTTTTCTTCAGGATCTGCTCATGACGCTTTTCAGGGTTCTGTTCTTTGTTTTGCTGCTGCTCCCCCTGGCTTCGCCGGTTCTGGCCAAGGTGACCTTGGGCGTAGTGCCGCGGGCGCAGTCGCTGCTCTCTTCGGAAGAGACCGCCAAGGGGTTTGCCCGCTTGCTCGAAAAGGAAATGGGGGAAGAGGTGGCGGTGCAATTTTTCAAGAATGAAAAGGAGTTGCACGAATGGGTGAACCGCTATCGGCTGGTCGATGTGGCGGCCTTCAGCGGCAACTATCTGGCGAAACAACTTCCCGGCGAGTTTTTCCGGCTGGATCATCCCCTGCCCGGGCCGGGGCAACCGGCCGAGTTTTTTATCGCCCGTCAGGGCCTTTATCCCTGGATGCTGAAAAAAATCCAGAAATCCTTCGCCGCCCTGGCCCAGTCGGGCGCCGCCGGGTCACTCATGGGCCAGCCGACTGCGGCGCCGTCCCCTCCCCCCGCAGTCCCGCTTCCGGAGCCGCTTCCCGCCGAAAAAAACAGGGGGGAGTCGAAGGCGGCGGTTTTCGCGGCATCTCCGCCGGAATTCTCGGTGCAGGAGATTCTGGAGGAGGCGGCCGAGGTCAAAACGCCGCCGGTCGCGCCGATGACGGAGGAAATGCCGGCCGCGACCGATCAGGGGGAAGCTGAGGCGGTAGCCTTCACTCCACCCCCCGAACGTCCAACCATCCCGCCCCTTCCGGAGCAGCCGGCCACCCCTCTCCCCCGACCGGATCCCGCGCCGACCGCAGCCCCGGCTCCGCCCCTGCCCCCACCTGCTCCTCCTACGGGGGAGGCGGTCATGACCATGACCCGGGGGAAGGATGAAGCGAAGCGGGCACCCGCTGGTGATCAAGCCAGCTACGCGGTGGAACAGCTGGCGGAGAATATCTACGCGGCCCTGACCCTGCCCGGCGGGCCGGCGAGTTCGAATGCCTTTTTCGTCGTCGGCCCCGAATATGTGGTGGCGGGCGGGGCGCATATGTCGAAAGAGGCGGTGAACCATCTGGTCACGGCCATCGCGGCCGTCACCGACAAGCCGTTGCGGCACTTCGTACTGGCCCACCACCACCGGGGCTATCACCATATCGATTACGAGTTTCCCGCCGGGGTCGACCTGCTGATCAGCTGGCCGACCTGGAAGACGATGGATGAGGAAAAACGCAAGCCTGAGCGGCCGGCCTTTTTTTTCACCGACGGGCTGACCCTCAAGCTGGGCGAGACCACGGTCATTATGACCAATATGGGGCGCGCCCACAGCGAGGGAGACACTCTGGTCTTTTTCCCCGAGGCGGAAATCCTCTTCACCAGCGATCTGGTCTACGCGGAGAGTGTCGGTTACCTGGGGGACGGCTACATGGAGGATTGGCTGCTGGCTCTGGAGTTCATGGAACGACTGGGGGCGAAAAAAGTCCTTCCGGGATTCGGGCCCCCGAGCGACAATCGGGTGATCGCTGAATTCAAGACCTACTTCAGGGCCCTGGTTTCGGAGGTGCTCAAGCACATTGAGCAGGGAGACAGCCTGGAGCGCACGGTGCGCAACTTGCGCCTGCCCGACTATGCGGAACTGAAAGGCTATGAGCAGTTCCTCGGGGCCAACGTCCGCCGAGCTTATCTGGAACTGAAGGGGGATTTCGCTCCCTGACAAAAAAACCGGCCCGGGAGTGTTCCCTGGGCCGGCGGAAGAGCTGAAAAGCGGAAGCTCATTTGTCCTTGGCGGGGGCGACCATACCGTAAACCGGCAGGCGCAGCTCCGGCAGGTAGTCGCTGTCGGTTTTGAGCAGGACGTAGCCGGAAAGCCGGGCTCCCGCTTCCTGGGGGGTGACGCGAACCTTGAGGATGATTTCCTGGTTGGGCTCGAGCATATCAGCGGTAAGTTCGGCGCTGATTTCGGGGGTGGTGGTTTGCAGGGACGATAGGGCAATCGCCCGGGGGCTCTGGTTGACCAGGCGGACATCGACCTGCCGGGAAGTCCCCGCGGCCAGGCTGGAGAGATCGAGACGAGCGGGCGTCAGGACGATTTCGCGTTTGACGGTACCGCGCAGATGCAGTTCGGTCACCTGCTGCAACGGATCGTTGCTGTACAGATAGATGGTCTTGACCACCGCCCCGCCGAAACGGTTGGAATCGAAGGTCGTCTTGAGTTCGGCGACATCCCCGGAAGCGACGATCTTGGCCGAGAGCAGCGCCACCGTGCAACCGCAGGAACTGCGAACGCGATCGATGATCAGCGGCTCGTCGCCGGCATTTTGAAAGCGGAAAATATGTTCCACCTTCTGTCCTTCGAAAATCTCGCCGAAATCGAAGGTCTCTTTTTCCACCAGGATCTTGGCTTCACCGGCATAGGCCGCCGTGCCCCAGACCAGCATCAGTCCCGTCATCAGCAGCAGTGAAATTCGGTGCATGACTTTATCCTTTCCCGTTTCCGTGAATGCGGATTCCTTTCATCATTAACCCGGGAAACTATAGCACAGCCCCGAAAGACCTGACCAGTGCTTTGTAGGTTGCTGAATAAATTGACACCTCCGCTTAAACTTGTATAGAATCAAGTGAATTTTTCATCCATCCGCCAACCATCGCCACCATGGAATCCGTATGTCCGAACTTGACCTGAAGCTCCTTTATTCCCAAGAAGAGATTGCCCGTCAGGTCAAACGGCTCGGCGACGAAATCAGCAACGACTATCCCGACTCGGAGATCCTGCTGGTCGGGGTTCTGAAGGGATCTTTTCTCTTCGTGGCCGACTTGGTTCGGGCGATTAGCTCGCCGCTCATCGTCGACTTCGTACGTATCGCCAGTTACGGTTCCGATACCCAGACGTCGGGCATCGTGGAGATCCGCAAGGACCTGGAGCTGCCGATCAAGGACCGGGACGTGATCATCGTCGAGGATATCGTCGACAGCGGCCACACTCTCGAATCCCTCTACAACCTCTTGCTGCGCCGGGGGCCGCGCTCGCTGAAAATCTGCACCCTGATCGACAAGACCACGCGCCGCGAGGTTTCCATCCGCTCTGATTACGTCGGCTTCTCCCTGGACGACGGCTTCATCATCGGCTACGGGCTCGACTATGCGGAAAAACACCGCAATCTGCCCGACATTCACCTGGTTCAGGGGCGCTGAACGGAAGCGAAAGGACGAGCCGCGCATGATCATACAATGCCCTGAGTGCAGCACCCGCTTCAAACTCGCCGACGACAAACTCAAGCCGGAAGGGATCAAGGTCCGCTGCGCCAAGTGCCGACACATTTTCACACTCTTGCCCCCGGAGCCCGACGACACCGTCGCCGAGGCGGAGGGCCGGCCGTCAACCGAACACGGCGAGGCCGAGGACCCCTGGGCCGAGAGTTTCAACGAAATGCTGGACGACGCCTCACCTGAAGATGCTCCGGCGGAGCAAGGAGAATCGAGCTGGGACGAGGCCCTCGAATCGAGCTTTGCCGATGTCGGAGCTGCCATTTCCGAGCCCGGCCCGACGGAAGAGGAAGAGGAACAAGAATTCAGCCCCGACCCGCTGGAGCCTTCGGGAGCCACCGGCGGGGATCTCGACGCCGTCGGCCTCGGTCTGGATGAGGAAGAGCCGACGCCGGTCGAATCCGGCCTTTCGTTCCCTTCTTTTACGCCGGAACCGCTCATCTCCGAAGATCTCTTCGGAGAATCGACACCTCCCGTTGAAGAAGACGCTCCCGGGGAGCCCGCCGCCCCAGCGGCGGATGTGGACGAATTCCAGTTTGAAGAGGTGGGTGAGGACGAGGAGTTTGCTTTCGAGGATACCCCCGATAGCGAACTCGATCCTTTCGCCGCAGCTTCAGCAAGTGACGAGTCCCCGATCGACAAGACCGAAGACCCGGACGACAATCTCTTCCCGGCAGAACCCAGCGGGGGCGAGACCATTGCCGGCTTCTCCTTCCAGGAAGAAGGAGTCGAAGCCTTTTCCTTCGCGCCCGAAAAGGCGGAGTCCGGCGATACCTTTGCCTTTGAGGAAGATGATCTTTTCGCTTCGGAAATGCCTGCAAGCGTTGCCGACTCCATCTTCGACGAAACGCCGCCAGAGAAAACTCTCTACCCCGACGGCTTACCCGAAGCGGAAGATCGGGGCTTTGAGTTTTCCGAAATGGAAGGCTCGGTGGCCATCGACCGCTCCGCGGAAGAGATGCCCATCCCGGTCACGACCTCGCGCCCGGCAGCGGAACGGTTGCCTTCGTCGGCCATTGACGAACTCCCCGAACCGCTCAGCGAGCCCCGCCCCAAAGCAGCGGAGCCCAAACGCGGCCCGCTGGCCACGGTTCTGCGGATCTTCGTCCTGCTCCTGCTCCTGCTTGCGGCTTCCGCCGGCTATCTCATCTGGCGCGGCGGCGCCAACAGCCTTCCGCAGATCCTCGGACAACTTCAAAACCTTACCGGAACGGCATCGCCGACGGAACCCGCCGTCCACATCCGCCTGCCGCTGCCGAACAGTTTTTTTGTCATGAACCAGCATGCCGGCCAGCTCTTCGTCATTCAGGGGGAAGCGGTCAACGGCTATCCGGAGCCCCGCTCGGCCATTTCGGTAACCGGCATGCTCCATGACGCCAAAGGGGACGTGCTTTTGCGGCAGACAGTCTTCTGCGGCAACCCCATGGACCTGGAAACCCTCAAAAGCGCCCCATTCGACACCATTCAGGAGATCCTGAGCAATCCCTTCGGCAGCGCCTTGGCCAATGTCAATATCGCACCGGACACCTCCATCCCCTACATGATCGTCTTCCGCGACCTGCCGGACAATGTCACCCACTTCACGGTAGAGGTGGCGGATTCCAAAGTCGGCGAGGGCCGCTAGCACGCCCTCAAGAAAAAAGCCGCGTTCTTATGAACGCGGCTTTTTCATAGACTTCGCCGGCATCCCGGCTCCCATCAAGGGGCGTTGATCGCATCAACCGGGCAGGTATCCACGCAGGCGCCGCAGTCGGTGCACAGAGCCGCATCAATCCCCCGCTTATCCCCCTGCTCGCTGATGGCGTCCACCGGACAAGCCGGTTCGCAGGCGCCGCAATTGATGCACTCGTCGGTAATCGTATGAGCCATGGGTTCACCTCCTCTCTCGTTAATCTAAATACGCTGTTTTACGTCGCTGAGATATACACCACGAGCCCTGCCCTGTCCAGATCAAAGAAGGCGCGAAACGCGACATAAAATTCTTGCAATTCCCCCTTGCTTCCTTTACTCTTCTATAACATTTTTCCATTCTTTTCTTGCGTCTAGCGCCGCGATTCCGCCCGCGTCTGGGTTGTCCGCCGGGGACAAGGACAAACCAGGTAAAACACGATTTTGTAAGAATGGAAAATTTTTATCGAGCCCCAAAAACTCGCGGAGGATTTTTTAATGGATATTCTTGCCTTGAATTGCGGCAGTTCCTCGGTCAAATATCAGCTTTTTGACTGGGACAAGAAAGTGGTCGTCGCCAAGGGCATGGTCGAACGCGTCACCATCGGCGACTCTTACA
>JAVFAR010000147.1:0-6228 GCA_034002365.1 Trichloromonas sp. | reverse complement strand
GGCCTACGAAGACGCCCTCTACCGGGTGCTCTACATCCAGAACGAGAATTCCACCGGCTTCCACAACCCCGAGGAAGTGCTGCGCATTCTCAAGGATGCCAAGGCCTTCCACGAGCAGGCGGATTCCCTGCTGCGCCGGGCCATGGCCCAGGCCGGGATCGAAGCGCCGGCGGTGGTCGATCTCGAACTGGACAAGTACCTCAACAACCGGGGGGAGAAAAAGATCATGCACCGCCCCGAATGGGTCATCGCCGATCCCCTGCCGCAGCGGAAGGATTGATCCGAAACCGCGAACCGGCGGCGCGATGCCGCCGGTTGCCCGACCAAGGAGGATGAATGATGAACAGGATTTTCCGTAAACCGCTGGTGATGCTGGGGCTCTTCCTGATACTGGGAATGGCGCTGGCGCCGGGTCGGGCCGCCGCCCACTGCGATGCCTACGATGGCCCGGTGATCGTCGCGGCGCGATCCGCCCTCGAACAGGCGGAGGTGACGCCGCTGCTCAAATGGGTCAAGGCCGACGCCGAAGGAGATCTGCGCGCGGCTTTCGCCCAGACCCTGAAGGTGCGCGGGCTCGGTTCCGAGGCGCGGGAGCTGGCCGACCGCTACTTCTTCGAGACACTGGTGCGGCTCCATCGCGCCGGCGAGGGCGCCTCCTACACCGGCCTCAAGCCCGCCGGCCAGATCGCTCCGGTGGTCGCCAAGGCCGATCAGGCCCTGGCCCAGGGGAACATCGACGCCCTGGTCAAGGCGATTCTCCAGCACACCGAAGAGGGGATCCGCGAACGCTTCGCCCACGCCCTGGAGACCGCCAAACACCCCGACGAAAGCGTCGCCGCCGGCCGCGAGTATGTCGAAGCCTATGTGACCTATGTCCACTATATCGAAGGCATCGCCCAGGTGGTGCACGGCGAGCCACATCACGCCGCGCCGGCCGCGCCGGCCGCCGGGCACGGCCACTGACCCGCAAGGTTCGGGTACAAATTTCCTCATCCACAACAAGAACGGGCCGCCTCGCAAGGGGCGGCCCGTTCTTGTTGGAAAAGGTCGGTTGAACGGTTACTGCCCCCGCAGCAGGCTGGTGAAATCGTCGGCCGGGATCGGTTTGCTGAAGAAGAAGCCTTGATAGGAATCGCAGCCGCAGCCGACGAGGAAGTCGAGCTGTTCGCGGGTTTCCACCCCCTCGGCGACGGCGGCGAGGCGCAGGTTGTGGGCGATATCGACGATACTGGTGACGACCGAGGCGCCGCTGGGGTCGACGACGACGTCGCGGATGAAGGAACGGTCGATCTTCAGGCTGTCGACGGGGAAGCGGCGCAGGTAGTTGAGGCTCGAATAGCCGGTGCCGAAGTCGTCGAGACTGAGGAAAACCCCCAGGTCCTTGAGCCCCTGCATGGTCTGCTTGGCACCGACCGGGTCTTCCATGACCATGCTTTCGGTCAGTTCCAGCTCCAGCCGGTCGGCGGCCAGGCCGGTCTGATGCAGGGCCTTGCGCACCTGCTGGGGGAGATCCCCCTTGCGGAACTGGCGGGCGGAGAGGTTGACCGCCATGCGCAGCTCGGGGAATCCGGCCTCTTGCCAGACCACCGCCTGACGGCAGGCCTCGTGCAGCGCCCAGGTGCCGATGGGGGTAATCAGGCCGGTTTCCTCGGCCAGGGGGATGAAATCGCCGGGGGAAATCATCCCCTTCTGGGGATGCAGCCAGCGCAGCAGCGCCTCGCAGCCGATCACCCGGCCGCTGGCGAGATCGACCTGGGGTTGATAGTGGAGGCGGAACTCCTGCCGCTCCAGGGCGTTGCGCAGGCCGCCTTCCATTTCCAGGGTCGCCAGCACCTTCTGGTTCATCTCCGTGGCGTAGTAGGAAAAGGTGCTGCTTTCCCGCTTCGACTGGTACATGGCGGTGTCGGCGTTGCGGATCAGGGTGGCGACGTCCAACCCGTCGCGGGGGTAGAGGCTGATGCCGAGGCTGGCGGTGAGGGTGATTTCCCGGCCGTCGAGATGATAGGGTTCGGCCAGCCGGCATAGGATCTTGTTGGCCACCAGTCCCGCATCCTTGGTCCCCGCCAACTCGGTGAGCAGCAGCACGAACTCGTCCCCGCCGAGGCGGGCCACGGTGTCCGCTTCCCGTACCGAATCCTGAAGCCGCCGCGCCACTTCGCAGAGCAGGCGGTCGCCGAAATCGTGGCCGAGGCTGTCGTTGATGAATTTGAAGCGGTCGAGGTCGAGCAGGAGCACCGCCACCTGGCGTTCGGAGCGCTGGGCGTAGTGGATGGATTGCTCCAGGCGGTCGGAGAGGAGCGCGCGGTTGGCGAGGCCGGTCAGTTCGTCGTGGGTGGAGAGGTATTCAAGCTGCGCTTCGTAGTCCTTGCGGTCGGAGATGTCCTCCTTGACCGCCACATAATGGGTGATGGCGCCATCGCTACCGACCACCGGCGAGATCGACGCCAGCTCCCAGTAGCGGCTGCCGTTCTTGCGCCGGCTGCGAATTTCGCCGTGCCATTCCTCACCGGAAGAAAGCCGGTCGAGCAGACCGCGATAAGCCTCCTCGGACATCCCCTCGGATTTGAGCAGGCTGGAGGTGCGGGCCTGGGCCTCTTCCAGGGTGTAGCCGGTGATGCGGGTGAATTTGGGATTGACGTATTCCACGGTTCCGGCCGGATCGGTGATGAGGACGGCGGCGGGACTCTGCTCCACGGCCAGGCTGAGCTTGCGCAACTCCTCCTCGGCAACCTTGCGCTCGGTGATGTCGGTGGCGATTTCCATGCGCACCCAGCGCCCATCGCTCCAGCGGATCGCCTGATCGCGGCATTCGTACCAGCGCCCGTTGCGGGTGTTGCGAACCTCCCAGACCAGGGATTCCCCCGGTTCGCCGGCGGCCGGGAAAAGCCGGGAGTTGGTGCAAAAAGGGCAGGGGCCGCTCTGGCCCTCTTGCAAAGACTGCCAGCAGGTCTTGCCGGCGATATTCCCCCAGACCTTGCGGCCATAGGCATTGATGAAAAGAATTTCAAAGGTGTGCGGATCGGCGACGTAAATCAGCGAAGGGATGCTGTCCATCACCGCGGTCAGGCGCTCGCCGGTCTCCCGCAGGGCGACGGCCATGCTTTCCCGTTCCTGGCGCAAACCCCATTCCCGCAGCGCCCGTGCCGCCGCCTGCGGCATGGCCGCGAAGGTTTCCGGGGATTTGACGATATAGTCGAGGGCTCCCGCCTTCAACGCTTCCACCGCCCGGGTTTCGTCGCCGTGAGCGGTCATGATCAGAATGGGGAAGGCCGGATCGGAAAGGACGTCGATGGCGCGGCCATCGGGCAGATTGAGGTCCATCAGTACGACGTCGGGCGGGCCGCTCGCGGCGGCCCGGCGGTATTCCTCCAGGTTTCCGGCACAGCGGATGCGAGTGGCGGGGAAAACCCGCGCGAAGGCCCGGGTAATCGCTTCGACATGGGCGAATTCGTCTTCGACGACGAGAACCTGGGCAAGGTCGACGGACATGATTTGAACCCCTCTCTCCCCTGAGATGGTAAATCGCCGCGCATCGGAGGCGCGACCGTTCACGACAGGCCTTGCAAGTGTACCAATTTAATCTGTCACGGCCAACTCTTCGCAGGCGCCTTGTTGAGAGAAAAATCGTCGAAACAGGGCAGGGACGGCGACGCAGGAGCCGAGGATCGAGGAGATTTCGGCGGGCTCTTCGTTGACCGCCGGCTCTCCCGGCTTGAGATAGATTTTCGGCAGTGGCGTCAGGGGGTCATGACCGGGGTTTTCGGTAGACGCTCGGCGCCACCTGCACGACCGGCACGTCGCAACCGTGCAGCGATTCGGAGTGGCCGAGAAAAAGATAGCCGCCCGGCTGCCC
The DNA here is from genome assembly GCA_034002365.1 of Trichloromonas sp. GTDB lineage: Bacteria > Desulfobacterota > Desulfuromonadia > Desulfuromonadales > Trichloromonadaceae > Trichloromonas. Next base: position 2,375 of record JAVFAR010000147.1, on the reverse strand, counting down.
TTGAAGAAGCCGATGGTCTCCTGCAGCTGCTCGGCCTGGCTGGAGAGTTCCTCGGAAGTCGAAGCCATCTCCTCGGAAGCCGAGGCGTTCTGCTGGATGACCTGGTCGAGCTGCTGGATCGCCTGATTGACCTGCTCGGCGCCGGTATCTTGCTCCTTGCTGGCGGCGACCACCGCGAAGCCCTTGCCGTGCTCCCCGGCCCGCGCCGCTTCGATCGCCGCGTTCAGGGCGAGCAGGTTGGTCTGGCGGGCGATCTCTTCGATGATGTTGATCTTCTCGGCGATCTGCTTCATTACCCCGACCGTCTCGGCCACCGCCTGGCCGCCTTCCTGGGCGTCCTGGGCGCTCTTGATGGCGATTTTCTCGGTCTGCAGGGCGTTGTCGGCATTCTGACGGATGTTCGCCGCCATCTGCTCCATGGAACTGCTCGCCTCTTCCGCCGCCGCCTGTTCGGTGGAGCCCTGGCTCATCTCCTCGGAGGAGGCCGAAAGTTCCTGGCTGCCCGAGGCGACGTTGTCGGCGGCGGCTTGGACGTTGGCGACGATCTCCTTGAGCTTGTCGACCATGCCGTTCAAGGCGGCGGCCAGCTGGCCGATTTCGTCTTTGCGGTCGAGGGCAATGGTCTGTGTCAGGTCGCCGCCAGCGGATCGCGGTGTCATCATCGCGGACGACAATGGTGCCGTGCATGGTCAGGTAGGGGAAGGTGAAGTCATAGAGCGGTTCCCGCTCGGGGGTGCGCCCCACCAAGGGCAGAACCTGGACCGCCCCCGTGGCGAGCATCTTCTTGACCTGATCCCAGGGGCCGGTCCGGAAATTGACCTCGTGCCCCATGGCCTTGAGGACGGCGCGCAGCAGTTCCACGGAAAAGCCGTCCGCTTCTCCCTGCTCGTTGACGATGCAGTAGGGGGGATAGTCATCCTCGCTGGCCGCGTGGATGAGATGTTCCGCCGCTTCCGCCGTGCAGGCGGCGGTCACGTCGGCGACCAGAAAGAAGGTCCAGAGGAGGGTGAGAAGGAGAGTCAATCGTTTCATGAACGGAATTCCACGGGTCCCTTAAGCGCATCGGGGAGGGTGAAACGGAAGCAGGCGCCACGGTCGGGGCCTGCCGATTCGACCCAGATACGCCCATGGTAAAGTTCGACGATGCGTTTCCCCAGGGCCAGTCCCAGGCCGCTTCCGGGGCTCTTCGGATTAACCTTCTCGAAGAGTCCGAAGACCTTGCGCTGGTGGCGCGGGTCGATGCCCTGGCCGTTGTCGCGGACGAAGAAAACCCGTTCTCCCGCAATTTCCTCCATCCCGATCTCGACGCACGGGGCGGCCTGATCCCCCAGGTACTTGACGGCGTTGTCGATGAGGTTCTGCCACAGCCGCTCCAGCCGCAAGCGATCACCGTACAGAGACAGCTCCGGAAGCTCGCTGCGTACCTCCACCCCCCGTTCGGCGATGGGCCCGGCCACCGCCGCCAGCGCCGCCTCCACCAGATCGCGCAGTTCGATCCGTGCCGGGGCTTTGTCCAGACGCCCGATCCGGGACATCTCCAGCAGATCTTCCAGCAGCCGATCCATCTTGTCGGCGGCGGCGGCCATGAAATTCAAGTCTTTTTCCACGTTCTCCCGGCTGCCGGCGCGCTGGTCCTGACGCAGGAAGCCGAGAAAGGTCTTGAAGGTCACCAGCGGGCTCTTCAGGTCGTGACTGACGCTGTAGATGAAGCGCTCCAGTTCCTCATTGCGCCCGCGCAGTTCTTCGCTGACCCGGCGCAAGTTGTTTTCGGTGTTTTTCAGTTCGGTGATGTCGAGGACCATGCCCAGGGAACGGATTACCCGCCCCGAAGCGTCGTCGCGCTCATGCTCCCAGCGTTCCCGCACCTGGCGGAGTTCGCCGGAAGGGCGCAGGATGCGGTGCTCCATTTCCCCGCCGTCGCACCCTTCGCGCAGCGAATCGCGGTAAGCCCGGTCGACCCGCTCCCGGTCCTCGGGATGGACCCGTTCGAGGAAGCGGGCGTAGTCGGCGGGTTCGTTTTTTGGGGAAAGCCCGAGAATGCGCCAGGTTTCATCGGACCAGTAAAGGCGGTTGGAGGCCAAATCCAGTTCCCAGCTGCCGAGATGAGCGAGGGTTTGTGCCTCTTTCAGTTGAATTTCGCTCTTTTTCAGCGCCGCCAGCGTGCGGAAGCGGCCGAGATTGTCGGAAAGAATCTTGCCGATGAGCACCGTGGCCAGAGGATAAGCCAGCAGTACCGGCGGACCGATGCGCTTGAGTACGTCGAGGGCGACGGAGATTGGCAGGGTGAAGGCGCAAAGGAGCATGGCGACATGCACCACCAGGCCAAAGAGCAGAAGGCGCGGGACGGTAATCTCCAGCGTTCGCCCCTGGGCGCG
>JAVFAR010000146.1:0-6245 GCA_034002365.1 Trichloromonas sp. | reverse complement strand
AGGGGCCGTTGAGCAGTCCCTTGGCGCAATTGGTCACCGGACAGATGCAGGCGGTTTCATTGAGGACACATTCCCCGCACAGGGAACATTTCTCCTCATACTGACCGAAGCGGCGGATGTTGCCGAGGAAGAGGGAATTCAGCGCGCCCAGCACGCGTTTGTCGCTGTTGCTGGAGATGGACTGGACACCGGCGCCGCAAGCCATGACCAGCAGAGCATCGGCCGCCTCAACCTGCGATTTGAGCTGACGCAGGTCGCGCCCGGCGCGCATGATATGGCAGGCTTCGTCGATAATGACGGTTCCGGTCGTTTCCTTGCCGAGACTCGCCAGCCATTCCTGCATGCGGAAGACCTCTTCCTCCCCCCCGGACTTGCAGACCGTGGCACAGGCCCCGCAGCCGACGATAAAAAGGCGTTCCTTGCCGTCCAAAATTTCCAGCAATTCTTCCTTGCTCTTCTGTACGCTGATGATCATCGCCGCGGTCCCGTGCAGAGACAAGGACGCCCGAATCCGTGGAAAGGATTCGGGCGCCGTCTTGGGGTTTTATTTTCCGGCAGCACGCCGCTTGGCGCTCTCGACCGTGTTGTAGAGCAGCATGGTGATGGTCATCGGCCCGACTCCGCCAGGCACCGGGGTAATGGCGCCGGCCCGCTCCTTGGCGGCGGCGAATTCCACATCCCCCACCAGCTTCTTCTCCCCGACCCGGTTGACGCCGACATCGATCACCACCGCGCCCGGCTTGATCCAGTCGCCTTTGATCATTTCGGGCTGGCCGGCGGCGGCGATCACCACATCGGCCCGCGCGACTTGCCCGGCAAGATCCCGGGTGCGGGAATGACAGATGGTAACGGTGGCGTGTTCGGCCAGGCACATGAGCGCCACCGGCTTGCCGACGATATTGGAGCGGCCGACGACCACCACTTCCTTCCCCTTGAGATCCACCCCGGTATGCTCCAGCATCTTCATCACACCGTAAGGCGTGCAGGGGCGAAAGAGGGGGTTGCCCGTCGCCAGACGACCGACATTGTAGGGGTGGAAGCCGTCCACATCCTTCTTGGGGGAAATCGCTTCCAGCACCTTGCTCTCGTCGATCTGCTTGGGCAGGGGCAGCTGCACCAGAATGCCGTCGATGCGGGAATCCTGGTTGAGCTGGTCGATCAGCTGCAACAGCTCGGCTTCACTGGCCGATTGGGGAAGCTTATGCTCATCGGAGAAAATCCCCGCCTGGGCACAGGCCTTCTCCTTCATCGACACATAGACCCGGCTGGCCGGATCCTCTCCCACCAGGACCACAGCCAGCCCGGGAGTCGTTCCTTGCGCTTTGAGGGCGCCGGCATCAGCGGCGATCGTCTGCCGGATCTCTTCGGCAATCGCTTTGCCATCAATAAGATTATTCACGTCCTGACCTCCTTGGATAGTGCGACAACTATACGAAAGGAACCCTTGATTGTAAACGGGGAAAAGTCCTGATTCCGGGCGGATGGAGTATACGTCGAGCACCCGGGCGAGAGATGTCAGCATTCCGACAGCCCGTGCCGAAATGCTCGGAACAGGGCGAGGGAGACCCCATCAAAAGTCAAAATATCGACAGCACAAAATTATCAAATATGTCATCGACAAAATTTCGCATATCGTCAAGCCATGTAAAACAATCAAAACATTCTTATTTTCAGGAGGTTGAGGGCATACCTCGAAATGACCCGAGAGAATCGTCCTCATTTTTATTTCCTCACCTTTTGGATGGCATAATAACTGCTAATCGAGTTAGCAACGTCTAAACCCCGCTCAATCCTTCATCGAGGATAAGCCATGACCGCTACCGCCCTGATTCTGGACAAATCCGCCGCCCGCCTCCGTGATCTCAAGCACCTCGTCACCGAAACCGGGTGCTTCGACCAGGTGCTTTGCTGTGTGAGCGGACGTGAGGCCCTCAAGGGACTTGAACAAAACAGTGTCGACATCATTTTTCACGGCACCCGGCGGGTTTCAAGAAAAAGCCTCTCTTGGCTGGCGCGCCTCGAAAAAAACGACTCCTGGCTGGATATTCCTGTCCTGGTTTTCACCTCGGCGGAACAGCCCGAAGAACGCATATCTTGCATTGAGGCCGGAGCCGCCGACTGTCTCTCTTCACGCATCCCCGAGCGGGAACTGCGGGCCCGCATTTTGCGCTTCCTTTCCGGCAAAAAACGGATCGAAAAACTGCGCACAACCAACAAGCAGCTGGCGCGCATGGCGATCACCGATCCCCTGACCGGCATCGGCAACCGGCGCCACTTCGACGAAGCGCTGAGCGCGGAACTGAAACGCAACAACCGCTCACGCACCCCGCTGGCGCTACTGATGATCGACATCGATCACTTTAAACGGGTCAACGACAGCATTGGTCATCAGGGGGGGGACGGGATCCTGAAAATTGTCGCCGAAACCCTGCGCGTCAGTGTCCGCAGCTATGACACTCTCTGCCGCTTCGGCGGCGAAGAATTCGCCATCATCATGCCCGACACCTCTGCGAGCCAGGCTGCCTCCGTCGCTGAACGCATCCGTCGGGAAATTGCCGCAATAAATGCCCGGGAAACTTACGGTGACTTTCCCTTGACCGTGAGTATTGGTCTGCGCGCGGTGAGGGAAACAGAAACCATCGAAGCAGCTCAACTGATTTCCGAAGCCGACCAGGCTCTCTATAGGGCCAAGAATGATGGCCGCAACCGGGTGGAAATCTATCGCCCCGTTGAGAATTACATCTTCGCTCAACCACGTCGTCCGCGCGTCACTCCGTTTTCCCCTGCCCTCTCCCTCTAGTTTTTCAAAAAAAATCCCCGGCATAAAAGCCGGGGATTTTTTATTCGTTAGCCGCCTTCGGACAGCCCGCGCAACCGGAAGAACCGGCTCCTGGGCAGGCCGAAGCGGGGGAAGACGCTTCTGAATAACCCTGCTGATACCATCCCCCACCCTTGAGGGCAAAACCCGTCTGGGAAATACGTTTTTTTAACGACGCCCCGCAAGTTTCACAGGTGGTCAGGGGGGGATCGGAAAACTTCTGCCGGACTTCGATGATCCGTTCACATCCTTCGCAACGATATTCATACATGGGCATGATAAAATCCTCCTTTAAAAATTCGGCGTCAATCTAATCCCTGAAGATGCGCTTGTCAAGGGCGACAGGAGCCAAATCCTCTCCCTTGGCGTACCAAAAGACAAGGCCCGGGAAAACCCAGGCCTTGAATATTTCGCGCTATTAAAGAGGTGAAATCAGACCAAACCGAGGGCGACCATGGCCTTTGCGACCTTAATGAATCCGGCGATATTCGCCCCGTTAACATAGTTTCCGGGGGTGCCGTACTCCTCGGCGATCTCGTAACAGGTTTCATGAATACCTTTCATGATCTGCTGCAGGCGCTGTTCGGTATACTCGAAAGTCCAGGAATCGCGACAGGCATTTTGCTGCATTTCGAGGGCGCTGGTCGCCACGCCGCCGGCATTGGCGGCCTTACCCGGGCCGTAAGCGATGCCGGCCTCAAGAAAGACCTTAACCCCCTCCGGCGTCGTCGGCATGTTGGCCCCTTCGCCAACGGCAATACACCCATTTTTCACCAGCTTGGCGGCATCCTTGCCGTTAATTTCGTTCTGCGTCGCAGAGGGCATGGCAACCTGGCAGGGGATATCCCAGATGTTGCCGTTTTCGACGTATTTCGCGTCCTTGTGGTACGTGATGTAATCCTTGATCCGGCGGCGTTCTACTTCCTTGAGTTGCCGCACCAGATCGAGATCGATGCCCTGCTCATGATAGACGAAGCCGTTCGAGTCGGAACAGGCAACGACCTTACCCCCGAGTTGATGGATTTTTTCAATGGTATAGATGGCGACATTACCCGAACCGGAGACAGTACAGGTTTTGCCGTCAAAAGACTCACCGCGAACCTTAAGCATTTCGTCGACAAAGAAGGTCGCACCATAACCGGTCGCTTCCGGACGCACCAGGGACCCTCCCCAATTAAGCCCCTTACCGGTAAGTACACCTGCTTCCCAGCGGTTGGTAATGCGCTTGTACTGACCAAACATATAGCCGATTTCACGACCGCCGACGCCGATGTCCCCAGCGGGCACGTCGGTGTGCTCGCCGATGTGGCGATAAAGCTCGGTCATGAAGCTCTGGCAAAAGCGCATGATCTCATCATCCGATTTCCCTTTAGGATCAAAATCCGAGCCCCCCTTGCCGCCGCCGATAGGCATGCCGGTCAGGGCATTCTTGAAGATCTGTTCGAACCCAAGAAACTTGACAATGCCCAGATATACGGAAGGATGGAAACGTAAGCCGCCCTTGTAAGGGCCCAGAGCGCTATTGAATTCAACACGAAATCCACGGTTGATCTGAACCCCGCCATTATCGTCCTGCCAGGGCACCCGGAATATAATCTGACGTTCGGGTTCGCAGATGCGCTCGATAATTTTTTGATGGCAGAATTCAGGATGTTTCACCAGAACCGGCCCGAGGGATTCCAGAACCTCACGAACCGCTTGGTGAAATTCCGTTTCTCCGGGGTTGCGGGCAAGAACTTCCTGATAAACGGGTTCGACTTTTTCATCCAGTTTCGGCGACATATAACCTCCCAAGGGTTGCATTGTTGTGATAAATGGACAATCGAGGAATTGTTTACCCCAGCCAAGACGTGCTCAACAAAACAATTTTATATTATCACGAAGCATGCCAACCTGGTTCCGCCACCGGATAAAACCCGGAAAACACTGTATTCACTTGACATTGCGAGAAATTAAACGACTAGCACTATACCTTTTCGAAATAAACGGCAACGACAAAGTGTGCAAATTAAGCACACACAAGACACTCAGTCCCTACTCTGCACCGCCACCAGCGCAACTGGCGCGGCGTTGTCGCCGGCAAATAATCGAGTAGGGTGAGGCGAGCAGATCAAGCTCGCCTCACCCCTCTCACAGGCCCGTGCGTCCGGGCCTCGTATACGACCGAAACTTGGCCAGATCTCAATTGAAGCCGTAGATGATCTTGCCGGGAACGTGGATTTTCGGGCTGTTCCGGGAGCGCGCAACGGGACGTTCCCGGAACAGCCGTTTCCCTATTACTTGAAAAAGACCAGCCCGCCCGCGCCGTCGCCGAGGTAGATGCGGCCGTTGCTGATGGCCGCGTCGGAGCATTCGGCGGCGGTGTCGACGCGGTCGACCAGCATTGGCTGCGCCGGATCGGTAAAGTCGACCTTGACCAGACCGGCTTCGCCGAAAGCGATGTAGAGGTTGAGGCGGCCGTCCTGCACCGTGTATTTCATCCGGGTCGCGGCGCCGTCCACGTCCTCGTTGCCGGGGACTTCCTGCAGCTTGAAGCGCCCCAGTGCCACCGGCCGATAGTCGTAGCTGACCACGCCGCGATTGGTCTTCTTGAAGAGCACGGTGGGATCAACGCCTTCGGGCACAGCGGCGATCAGATCCTGCATCGAGTAGCAGACCACGCCGAAGCTGTCGTAGGCGAAGTAGGCCCTGTCGCCGATGACCTCGACGTCGCTGGCCTTGCCATCGGCGCTGCCGACGTCGCCATCCTCGTACTTGATCGGCTGGAAGACCTTGATGGCGCGCATGGCGCGGACATCGGTGACGTCGGCCACGCCGACGCCGTAGGGACCGGCGGCGATGACGGCGTAACGCCGGCCGCTGGCCGGGTCGGTCCACAGCTCGACGCCGTGGGCGGTGCCGAAGAGGGGTTTTTCCTTGACCGTGCCGAGGTTGGCGACGAAGAAGCCGCTGCCTTCCACGGTGGGATCCTTGCTCACGTCGTAGACGGTGAGTCCGTTACCGCCGTCGGCGACAAAGGCCAGACTACCCGCGAATTCAACGTCGTAGGCGTGATCCTGGAAGTTGAGCTCGTCGACGTTGGCGACTTCGTTGTTGTGTTCGTAAATGTCCTGAAGGGACAGCTTGAGCAGCAGCGGCGCGCCGGCGGCGCCCTGTCCCGCTTCGATTCCATCCACCCGAACCCGGCGCAAGCCGTTGCGGGCACAGAGGGACCAGGCATTGGCGCCGCTCGGGTCGATGACGCTGCGCACCGTATGCGACGGCGGGTAGATCGTTTCCCCGGCGACGGTCACCGGATATTCGTCCTGCACGGTGTTGCCGACCAGATGCACGGCGTCGGTGGGATAGCCCGCCTCGTCGGTGATCTTCCAGGCGCTGACCCCGTGCGGGCCGTCGGAAACGTAGAGATAATCGGCGCTGGCCGCGA
>JAVFAR010000145.1:0-6331 GCA_034002365.1 Trichloromonas sp. | reverse complement strand
CTGGCCGATACCGTCATCGCCGGACGCTTCGCCTTGCGTTTTACGGCCACCGGCGGGCAATGTCCCGGCGCTTATGCCTTTTACGAAAGCAAGGCGCGTCAAAACCGCCCAGGCTGCATCCATGGCGATCAGGGTTTCCTGCTGCATCGGCGGCTCTTTGATCGGCTTGGACCTTTCGATACCGATCTCCCTTTTCTGGAGGACGAGCGCTTCGCGGCTCGGGTTTTCGCCCAGGGAAAATGGCTCTTATTGCCGGCGGAAATCGAGACGTCGGCCCGTCGCTTCATCAGCGAAGGGCTGTTTCGCCGGCAACTGGTCAATGCTTTGATCCTCAACGCCCTGGTTATCGGCTGCTTCGATTTTCTGCGGGCGGCGCCGGGGCTTTACCGGACTCAGGATCAAACCGGCCACCTCGATCCGGGCCTGCTCGTTCGTTTTCCGCGGGAACTGTTGCGCCGGTCATGGCGGGAAAGGTGGCGTATCTGTTATGATTCGGCACAGTTTGCCCTGGACAATGCCTGGCAGCTGTTGCTGGCCCTCGATGTCCGCCGGGGTCTGAGGCGCCATCCCGATTATCGCGGCGAAAAGACCCCTTGCCTGGATCGTTGGGAAAAACCCTTGCGCCGATTGTTGCGTTGGCTGCCTGGGCGCTTTTTGTTGGCGGCGGGTTTTGCCGCGGTCGGGCTTTTGCTCTTGATTTTCGGCAGTCGGGCCGCCGGGAGATAGCTTCATTTTCATCATCCAACCTATCCGTTGTCGTCGCCGGAGAACCTGCTAAACTGCAAGGGTTGTCACGCCAATCCAGGAAGGAGACTGCCATGCCGAAGGTTTCGAAAATATATCCGCTTCTACTGCTCTTTGTCCTGTTGCTGGGCGCCTGTTCCACCTACAAGAGCCAGGAGGTTCCCTTCCGGCCGCCGTCGGCCTATTCCGGTATGCAGATGGTCGCGGGCGCCCAGGTCGCCGCCGAAGCTTATCCCGACAGCGACTCGGCCCGGGAGAATTTCGGCTTCGATATCCGCGGCGCGGGGATTCTGCCGGTGCAGGTCATCATCGATAACCTCGGGGTCCATTCCCTGTTGATCGTGCCGGATCAGACCTTCCTGGTCGATAATGAGGGGCGTTACTGGAACGTGCTCGACAACCGCACAGCCTATGAGCGTCTGGAAAAGAGTTCCGAATTCGGAGAGATCGCCAAGGGGGCGGGCAAGGGATCCTTTATCGGCGCTGCCGGTGGTGCGCTGCTCGGCGCCGCCATCGGGATCGTCGCCGGAGAGAATGTCGGCACCGCCGCCGCCAAGGGCGCGGCCCTGGGAGCGGCCGGCGGGGCGGTCATCGGCGGGACCCAATCGGGGACCTCCGGCGACGCGGGGCGGCGGATTTCCCGGGATCTGGCCAACAAGCATCTGGAAAACCGGAGTATCGCCGCCGGCACCCTGGGGCGCGGTTTCCTTTTCTTCCCCGCCGAGGCAAGTTCCGCCCGGGAGGTACGGGTGCAGTTCAAAGAGGTCGATACCGGCCGCCTGCACTCGCTGATACTGCCTCTCTGAGAAGTTATCGACTAACGTTTACTCCCGGAATGATCCCGATCCTTCCGACCGACCGCATGTAAAGGAGCCACATCCGTAATGAATGAAAAAAACTTGGATTTTAAAGTCAAAGATTTGCAACTGGCGACCCTGGGCCGCAAGGAAATCGAACTGGCCGAGGTCGAAATGCCGGGCCTGATGGCCCTGCGCGAGGAATATCGGGGCAAGCACCCGTTGAAGGGGGCGCGGATTACCGGTTCGCTGCACATGACCATCCAGACCGCCGTGCTGATCGAAACCCTGGTGGACTTGGGCGCCCAGGTTCGCTGGGCGTCGTGCAACATTTTTTCCACCCAGGATCAGGCCGCGGCGGCGGTGGCGGTCGGTTCCGGGGGGACGCCGGAAAAACCGGCCGGGATTCCGGTCTTCGCCTGGAAGGGGGAGACTCTGGCTGAATACTGGTGGTGCACCGAGCAGGCCCTGACCTGGCCCGATGGACAGGTGACCAACATGATTCTCGACGACGGCGGTGACGCCACCATGATGGTTCTCGAAGGAGCCAAGTGGCAGGAGTCCGCAGTGCCGGAGTTGGGCCAGGAAGATCCCGAGGACTGGGTCGAGTTGGTCAAGTGTCTGCGGGAGTCCATCGCCGCCCGGCGCAATGATTGGGTCGAAATCCGCAATTCCATCCGCGGCGTCACCGAAGAGACCACCACCGGGGTGCATCGTCTCTACCAGCTGCAGCGAGATGGTTTACTTCCTTTTCCGGCGATGAACGTCAACGACTCGGTCACCAAGAGCAAATTCGACAACGTCTACGGCTGCCGCCACAGTCTGGTCGACGGCATCATGCGCGCCACCGACGTCATGCTTTCCGGCAAGGTGGTTGTGGTCTGCGGCTACGGCGATGTCGGCAAGGGCTGCTGCCAGTCCCTGCGCGGTCAGGGCGCACGGGTCATCGTCACCGAGATCGATCCGATCTGCGCCCTGCAGGCGCTCATGGAAGGCTATGAAGTGAAGACCCTGGAGGATGTCGTCGATACGGCCGACCTCTTCATCACCACGACCGGCAATCGCGACGTTATCCGCGTTGCCCACATGGAGCGCATGAAGCATAACGCCATCGTCGGCAATATCGGCCACTTCGACAACGAGATCGAAATGGCGGCCCTGGCCAGGGTTCCGGGGATCAAAAAGGTCAATATCAAGAATCCCAAGGAGCATGGCAATCAGGTCGACCAGTGGTACTTTCCCGACGGCCACGCCATCATCGTCCTGGCCGAGGGGCGCCTGCTCAACCTCGGCTGCGCCACCGGTCATCCCTCTTTCGTCATGTCCAACAGCTTCACCAATCAGGTTATGGCGCAGACCGAACTGTTCAACAATGACGGTCGCTATGAAAACCGGGTCTACGTCCTGCCCAAGCAACTCGATGAGAAGGTTGCCCGGCTTCATCTCGGCAAACTCGGTGCCCGCCTGACCATCCTGCGGCAGGAACAAGCCGACTATCTCGGTGTTCCGGTGACGGGACCCTACAAACCCGATCATTACCGTTACTGAGATTGTTGCGATCTCAAACAAAAAACCCACCTTGTTGAGGTGGGTTTTTTGTTTGAGGAAATGTCGAAATCTAGTCCCGGGTCGAAAGGAGCAGCCAGACAGCCAGCAGGGTGAAGATCAGCAGCGCCGACCAGGCGGCGACAAAGGGGGGGACGACCGCCGAGTAGCCGAGGGTGGTGAGCAGAGTCTGCAGAATGAAAAAGACCACCCCCACGGCTACCGAAAGGGTCACGCCGACGGCCAGGCTGGCGGAACGGCCCTTGCGCAGGGCGAAGGGGATGCCGAGCATGGTCATGGTCAGACAGGTAAAAGGATAGGCCAGTCGGGCGTGCATATCGACCTGATAATTCCGGGGATTGTAACCCTCGTTTTTCATTTTTTCGACCAGGCTGCGTAACTCGAAAAAACCGAGCTGTTCCGCTTCGTAGAAGGTTTCGGTGAAGTCTTCGGGCTTTTTCGCTAATTCCAGTGTCTTTTGTGGAAAGCGCAAGCGTTCGACGATCATACTGGTGTCGGGGGAGTAACGATAGCTGACCAGGTCTTCGAAGATCCACGCACCCTCCTCAAAGCGGGCGAGGGGGGCGTCCTGGCGGCTGATCAGATGGAATTGCTCATCGAATTCCAGGATGGTCACGCCGATCAGGCGATTGTTTTCCGGTTGCGACTGGCGAACATGATAAATGGTGCCGTTTTCGCGAAACCAGATATTGTCCCGCTTGTAGAGGATTTCCTGTTTGCCGCGCAGTTCGTTTTGCAGGATGTAGTGAACTTTCTTCTGGTTGACGGGAATCAGAAACTCATTCACGAAAAAGAGCCCGGCGGAGAGGAGCAGGCCTGAGATCAGCAGCGGCAGGGTGATCTTCCAGATGCTGATCCCTCCCCCCCGCATGGCGGTCAGTTCGTTACTCTTCGACAGCCCGCCCAGGGTGCCGAAAGCGGCTAGCAGTGTCGCCAGGGGGATGACCTGAGCCACGGCTACCGGGATCATGTTGAGCAGATAGAGAACATAAAGAGAAATCGCCGCGCCGTGTTCCAGAAAGTCGTCGACCTTTTCCAGAAAGTCGACCAGCAGAAAAATGCCGGCGAAAGCGCTCAGGGACAGAAGGAGCAGGCGGGTGAACAAATGAAGAATATAGCGATGGAGAATGCTCATGCCCCGCCCCCTTTGTTCTTCTTCCACAGGGAGAGAACCTGATCCCAGAGGGGCAGCAGTCGGCGTTCCTGGGCGGCGCGCTGGAAGAGGACAAGTCCGCCGATGAAAAAGAGCAGGCTGGGAAACCAGAGGCTGAGCGCGGCAGGAAAGCCCGACTCAACCACCAGGGTTTCGGCCAGGGAGAGGGAGAGGTAGTAGCTGAGAAAGACGAACAGGGCGATGGAGAAGTTGCCGCTGCGGCCGGAACGTTGGGCATGCACCCCCAGTGGAACCCCGACCAGGGCAAAGAGGAGGGGAGCCAGGGGGAAGATCAGGCGGCTGTGAAACTCGATGGCCAGTTTGGGATTTTCAGGGCTGGTGCCGGAATCGGAAAAAAGGGCTTTGGCGAGTTCCCGGGAACGAATTTCCGCCGGCTTCGGCGGTCTTTTTTCCGCCTGTTCCAGTTGTTGGCCCATATTCAGGTTCACGTCGTAGGTGGAAAAGCGGATGATCTGATCGGCTTCCTTACCCGGTGTGGCGCGATGGATGGCGCCATTTTCGATGCGCAAAGTGAGGGTCAGGGCTTCAGGGTCGGAAAAAATTCTGCCCTGCTGGGCGAAGATGATCGATGGGGTCGTCCCGGTTCGCTGGTCGGAAATCATCACCCCTTTAAAGATGTGATTCACTTCGTCCTCTTCGTCGACATACAGCACCAGATCATCGAATTCGTCGTTGAAGACGTGGGGCTGAATGCCGACATTGGCGCGCCTGGCCGCGATGTTGAAGATTTGTTCACGAAAGGCCCGGTTTCCGGCCGGTCCCAAAATGAGAGTGAGAATCCCGGTCAGCAGGGCCGTGATAAGAGCCAGGGCTAAAACTGGGCGGAACAGATAATAGAGACTGACCCCCGAGGCCTTGAGAGCGATGATTTCATTGTCCGAGGAGAGGCGCCCAAGGCCGAGCATCACCCCAAGCAGAAAAGCGAGAGGAAGCGTGATGACCAGAAAAGTGGGAATCAGAAAGGAAAAAAGCTGAAGGATCTCAATGGCGGGAACCCCTTTGTTGATGACCAGCTCCATCAACTTGAGGATGCGCCCCATGAGCAGCACGAAAGTGAAGACAACCAAGGCGAGAAGGGTGGGAACACCGACCTCCCTGGCGATATAGCGATGAATTCTCCCGGTGGACATGGGTGCGAATCTTAGACCAACGAGGAACGCTTGTAAACCAGATTTCAGGTGTTTTTTCCCTTGCCCCAGCGGCGAGCGGCGTGCTATAGACACCCGTTGTCCGAAAGATCACACACGCTTGCCGGACCTGCCGGACGGTGTTTCGCCAAAAGGGGCGGAAAATCCGGTGGGAAGGATGGAAGCGGAGGAACTCAACCACGTAAAGAAGGAGACGTGCCCCCATGGCTCAGATCACCATGAAACAACTGCTGGAAGCCGGTGTCCATTTCGGACACCAGACCAAACGCTGGAATCCGAAGATGAAGCCTTACATCTTTGGCGCCAGAAACGGTATCTACATTATCGATCTGCAGAAGACCGTCCGTTACTTCCGGACCGCGTTCGATTTTATTAAGCAGACCGTCGAAAATGGCGACAAAATTCTTTTTGTCGGTACCAAGAAGCAAGCCCAGGACGCCATCATGGAAGAGACCCTGCGCGCCGGCCAGTACTATGTGAATAACCGTTGGCTCGGCGGCATGCTGACCAACTTTTCCACCATCAAGGGGAGCATTGATCGTCTCAAGAAGATCGAGGTCATGTCCCAGGATGGCACCTATGACCTGATTACCAAGAAAGAGGCGTTGCAGCTGGAGCGTGAGCGCGCCAAGCTGGAAAAGAGCCTGGGCGGTATCAAGAATATGACCAAACTTCCCGGGGCCATTTTCGTCATCGACCCCAAGAAGGAGACGATTGCCGTTAAGGAAGCCCGTAAGTTGGGGATCCCCGTCGTAGCCGTTGTCGATACCAACTGCGACCCCGATGATATCGATTACATCATTCCCGGGAATGACGATGCCATTCGCGCCATTCGCCTTTTCGCCTCGAAGATGGCCGAGGCCTGCATCGAGGGCAGCCAGGCTCGCGAAAATACCATTCGT
>JAVFAR010000144.1:0-6414 GCA_034002365.1 Trichloromonas sp. | reverse complement strand
ATGGACGAACTGGACGATCTGCGCATCGAACTCGCGGCCCGCGAACGACTGGCCGGCTTCGACCGGACAAAGGCCCTGAGCCACGAGGAGATGCTCAAGCGTTTCGCCGCCGAAAGCGACGCATGAGCTGGAGGGTGATTTATCACCACGAAGTGGCGCGGGATCTGGAGTCCCTGGGCCGCTACCGGGCGGTCGCCGTGCTGAAGGCCATCGAGCAGCGCATCCGCGACGGCGAACCGGATAAAACCGGCAAGCCCCTGTCCGGCGAACTGGCCGGTTGCCGTCGTATCCGCTGCGGCGACGTGCGCATCGTCTACCGCGTGAACGCCGACATCATCGAGGTTCTGATTCTCGCCGTCGGTCCGCGCCGCGACGATGAAATCTACAAAACGGCCCGCAAGCGCACGGAATGAAACGGGCCGAATCGACACAACCGCCCGTCCGGCCCTAGCCGGATGGGCGGTTTATTTGCTTGCCCCCCCATGGTAACCGCTAACCGCCCCCCCGGCTTACGGATCACACATAACCCACCTTTACCAATTGCTCGCCGAAAAAGTCCGGATCTGGCGCGAAGCCGGTTATCCCTGCGAGAAATTCCCGGCCATCGGCGAGATTCTGCGATACCAGACCGCCGACGACTCGGGCGGAACCTTGCGCTTCCTGCGCCCGCCGCAGTTTCGGGCGCTGGAGGTCTACTGGTATCTGCGACTGGTCGCGAATACCCGCATATTCTTGATCTCTACAAAGCCGGCTACCGGAAAAAAGTTGATCTGAAAAACGCCCTCGGCATTTCGCAAAAAGCTTTCGAAGAAGCCGACTGCGAAGTCGAACCGCTCCTTGCGCGCATCAAGACCGACGACCGGTTCGTCAAGGATTTCAAACTTGAAGCCCTGCGCGAAACGCTGACCCTGGAATATCCCAGCTACATCCTGGCGCTGGCCATGGGCGCCGGAAAAACCATCCTGGTCGGCGCGATCATCGCCACCGAATTCGCCATGGCCCTGGAATATCCGACCGTCGACGGCGATCTGAAAGATGCCTTCGTCGAGAATGCCCTGGTCTTCGCACCGGGGAAGACCATCATCGAATCGTTGCGCGAACTGGCCGAAATCCCCTTCGACAAGATACTTCCGCCGCGCTTTTTCAAGGGCTTCGCCGCCTCCGTCAAGCTGACCTTTACCCCGGACGGGGCCAAGGACATTCCCGTCATCCGCAACTCGAATTTCAACATCGTCGTCACCAACACCGAAAAGATCCGGATTCAGAAGCCGACCGTGCGCGCCGGCAAGGGCTGGACCCAGTTGCAGCTTCTGGAAAAGGAAAAGCAGCTTTCCGAGGATGCCAACCTGCGCTTGCAGACCATCGCCAGCCTGCCCCATCTGGCGGTTTTTTCCGACGAAGCCCACCACACCTACGGCCAAGCCATGGGCGAGGAGTTGAAGAAGGTCCGTAAAACCGTCGATTACCTGCACCACAACAGCCCCAATCTGATCTGCGTCGTCAACACCACCGGCACGCCCTATTACCAGAAACAGCCGCTCAAAGACGTCGTCACCTGGTACGGACTTTCCGAGGGGATCAGGGATCGCATTCTCAAGGACGTTTCGGGGAACATCCACGCCTACGGCTTCGACGCCGGAAACGCCGACCAGTTCGTCGCCGAGGTGGTCAGGGATTTTTTCGCCGACTACGGCGAGGCCGCGCTCCCCAACGGCGCCCCGGCCAAGCTGGCGATCTACTTTCCCCAGACCGACGATCTCGAAGAACTGCGCCCGGCCATCGAAGCGGCGCTGACCCTGGCCGGACAATCTCCCGCCGTCGTGTTGCGCAACACCTCCGCTTCGAGCAAGGATGAAATCGACGCCTTCAACCGGCTCAACGATCCACACAGCCCGCACCGGGTCATCCTGCTGGTCAACAAGGGGACCGAGGGCTGGAACTGCCCCAGCCTGTTTGCCTGCGCCCTCGCCCGAAAACTGAAAAACTCCAACAATTTCGTGCTTCAGGCCGCGACCCGCTGCCTGCGCGAGGTACCCGGCAACAACGTCAAGGCCCGTATTTATCTTTCGATGGACAACCGCGCCGTGCTCGACAAGCAGTTGCGGGAAACCTACGGCGAAACCCTGGACGACCTTTCCCATGCCGGCGGCGAGACCCTGACCGTTACCCTGCGGATACGCAAAATCCATCCGCCGCCCCTGGTGATCGAACAGACGTTGCGCACCGTGACCCGCGTAGAGACGATCGGCGAATCGCCCTTGCATCTGGATAAGCCGACCGCCAAGGAACAAAACCTGACCCTGGAGCGGTTCGACATCGCCAGACAGCAGGCGACGACGGCGGTGCTGCGGCAGATCGGCGAGAGTGTCACCATCGCCACCGAGCCGGACGGGGAAGACCTTTACACGGCCGCCGCCAAGCTTGCCGAATGGTATCGCCTCGACCCGTGGCCGCTCTACGCCGAGTTGAAACGGCTTTACGGCGAAGGCGGCGAGGTACCGACGGCCCATCTTGCCGAGCTTTGCCGACAGATCGAACAACAGGTGTGTGCCTACGAGGTCAAGGAAACCAAGGTCGAAAAGGCGCTGGCGCTCATCAAACCAGAGGGCTTCACGCGGGAGGAAACGGCGGACGGCGCGGTGATCCACACCGCCGAGATCCGCGTCCCCAAGGCGAACAAACATCTGATTCTTCCGCATCAGGGTTCACCTTTCGGCCACCATTACGACCCGTACAACTTCGATTCCAACCCCGAAAAGAGCTTTTTCGCCGATCATCTGCTGCCGCATATCGAGATCCACCCCAACGAGGTCGAGGATATCTACTTTATCGGCGGGCTCACCGATCCCGGCAAGACGGATTTCTTCGTGGAATACAAGGATGACAAGGGGCACTGGCGCAACTACTTCCCCGATTTCCTCATCCGCCTCAAAGGGAACGGCGGCCGGCCGGGCAAGTGCCTGATCGTGGAGATCAAAAACGCGCAATGGGAAGCGACCGTCAACGACGAACTGAGAAGCGGCAAAGCGGTGAGCAAAGAAGGGCGCAAGGCGATGGCGATGACGCGCTGGGTCGATCTGAACCCCGAGCGGTTGAAATACCAGATCATCTTTGCCGACAACGCCCTGCCGAACGATGAGATCGCCAAAGCTAAGGTTTTTGTAACCGAGGGCAATCATGAGTGAAAAAAAAGAGATCAAAATCACCGCCGCCAAGGGCCGCCCGATGTTGACCTGGGTGGGCAAACGTCCGTTGCGCAGCGTTACCGCCTTTCCGGCCCAGCACGTAGAGACGTTCGCCGCCGCAGACGTACAAGGGGCGATTCATGAATCGCCCGTCTGTAAAGACTGGCCCGCCGCCTATCCCCAGGGCGGCTTGCTCTTCCACGGCGACAACAAGGAGGTGCTGGGACATCTGCTGGCCAACGGCTTTCGCGGCAAGGTCAAGCTCATCTACATCGATCCGCCTTTCGACTCCGGCGCCGACTACGTGCGCAAGGTGCAACTGCGCGGCGGCGCCGCCACGGCCAAGATCGACGGCGAAAGCTACGCCCTCGGCGAGCAGATTCAGTACACCGACATCTGGGCCAACGACAACTATTTGCAGTTCATGTACGAGCGGTTGATGCTGTTGAGGGAGTTGTTGGCGGAGGATGGAAGTCTTTATTTACACTGTGATTGGCATAAGAACCATCATTTAAGATGCCTGATGGACGAAGTTTTTGGCGCTGAAAACTTCAGGTCACAAATCGTCAGAGAAAAATGTAACCCCAAGAACTACACATCTTCCGAGTTCGGTAATATCCACGATACTTTGCTTTTTTATTCCAAAGGCAACATCCCGGTGTGGAACCGCCTTTTTGAAGATCGGACAGAAGGCGATCTCATTGATGACTTTCCAAGGGTCGATTCGACTGGAAGGCGCTATAAAACAGCGCCGTTGCACGCACCCGGCATTCGTTCCGGAGAAACTGGGTTGCCATGGCGGGGGATTTCACCGCCACCCGGTAACCACTGGCGCTATATACACTCAACCCTTGAAAAACTGGACACTGATGGCCTTATTGAGTGGTCTGAGACCGGCAACCCAAGAAAGATTATTTTCGCCGATGAAAACAAAGGTGTTCCTGTCCAAGACATCTGGACGAAGATGAAAGATAATGGCGGCGACTATCCAACCGGCAAAAATGAATTATTGCTGGTGCGCATCATCTGCGCTTCTTCCAACCCCAACGACCTCGTCCTCGACTGTTTCATCGGCTCCGGCACCACCGCCGCCGTGGCTCAGAAACTCGGGCGCCGCTGGATCGGCTGCGACATCAACAAGGGGGCGATCCAGACCACGGCCAAGCGGCTGCAAACGATCATGGCCGAGCAGACCGGGGCGATTCATGAATCGCCCCGGTTGCCGGGAATGGAGAGCGGCGAGGGAGTCGCGCCCGCGCCGGCGCAGTTATCCTTTACCGTCTGGCGAGTCAACGACTACGACCTGAAAATCCAGCGCAACGAGGCGATTCAGCTCGCCTGCGAGCATGTCGGCGTCGAACGGCTGCCGGCCGACAGTTTCTTCGACGGCAAGCTCGGCAAAAAGCTGGTCAAGATCGTTCCCTTCGAGCATCCCCTCTCGCCCCTCGATCTGGAGGAACTGAAACGGGAACTGGAAGCCCGGCCGGAGCTGGAAAACACCGTCGTCTTCGTTTGTCTCGGCATCGAGCTGGCCGCCCGCACCTGGATCGAGGATTGGAACCGCCTGCGCAAGGGGGCGGAAACCGTCAACAGAATCGAAGTCATCGAACTTCGCACCGACGAGAAATACGGCAACTTCATCCAGCACGAACCAGCCTCGGCCCAAGTCGCCATCGGCCGCGACGGCGACAGAATCCGGGTCAAAATCGAGGATTTCATCAGCCCGACCATCCTCAAGCGCCTCGACATGGACACGCCCCTCTTCAAAGCCAGGATCGCCGACTGGCGCAGCCAGATCGACTGCGTGATGATCGACACCGCCTATGACGGCGCGGTTTTCAACGTGGTGCTCGCCGACGTTCCGGCCAGGAAAACCGACCTGATCGACGGCGCCTACACCCTCCCGGCGCCAGAGGGGAATACCACGGTCGCGGTGAAAATCATCGACATGCTGGGAGAAGAAGTACTGGTTACGGAAGGGGTTTGACATGAACTCCCTCGCCCCGACCCATCTCGAAAAAGCGTCGTCCCCCAGCGCCTTATTTCCGCCATCCGGGAGTTCGACATTGGTGGAAGATAAAAACACCTTGATCGTTCCCTTTTTGGGTATTATAATTCCCTCCATGGGAATGAATAACAAAACCACCATCAGCCTCGGCGAAGCGCTCTTTTCCAAGACCCAGCGCCAGATTTTCGGGCTGCTCTTCGGGCAACCGGACAAGACCTTTTACGCCAACGAGATCGTGCGTTTCGCCGGGGTGGGCATCGGCACCGTGCAGCGCGAACTGGAGAAACTTTCGGGCGTGGGGTTGTTGACGGTCAAGAAGGTCGGCAACCAGAAGCATTATCAGGCCAACCGCGAATCCCCGATCTTCGAGGAACTGCGCGGCATCGTTCTGAAAACCTTCGGCGTCGCCGATCTTCTGGCGCAGGCCTTGGAGAATATGCGATCGAAGATTCGCGTTGCCTTTATTTATGGCTCGGTTGCCAAGAGAACGGATAAGGCGAACAGCGATATCGACCTCATGGTTATTTCCCCCGCTTTGTCCTATGCCGAAATTTTCCCCTTGCTGACGGAAGCGGAAGAGAAACTGGGAAGGAGCGTCAACCTCAGTCTTTATACTCCCGAGGAAATTCAGGCCAAAAAGGCCGCCGACAACAATTTTGTGAAGAAGGTTATGGAACAACCGAAGGTTTTTCTGATCGGAACCGATGATGACCTCGTCTAATCTCGATGCGCTCGTGAAAAGCTCAAGCCTGAAGCGGGAACCTGGCGGCCAAAACGAATTCGATGGGCTGATTCATTCCGGCAGGGTGCGGCTGAACGACGCCAAAAACTCAAGTCTTTCCATCGAAAGTCGCTTCGATCTGGCCTACAATGCGGCTCATGCCCTGGCTTTGGCGGCGTTGCGCCGGCATGGCTACCGTTCCGACAGCCGCTATCTGGTTTTTCAATGCTTGCCGCACACTCTCGGAGTCGGGCCGGAAGTCTGGCGGATTTTATCCCACTGCCACAATCTACGAAATCGGGGGGAATATGAAGGCTTTCTCGAAATCAATGAAACGTTGGTCGCGGACTTGATTCGGGCGGGAGAAAAAATTCGGGAGAAGGCAATGGAACTTGGGCGTGTTATTTCTTGACCGGAGCCGCTCCCGGCTTGCGATTTTCCCCGTTGACGGATCGATGCGGAGTTGTTAATCTGCCGGCCATGAAAACGCTTGCCTTCAA
>JAVFAR010000143.1:0-6436 GCA_034002365.1 Trichloromonas sp. | reverse complement strand
ATTCTCGACGTCGCCACCGGCACCGGCGATGTCGCTTTGGAGATCGCCGCCCAGTCCCCCGCCTCGCTGACCATCGTCGGCGCCGACCTGACCCCGGGGATGCTGAAAGTCGGCCAGGAGAAGATCGCCCGTTCCCCCTATCGCGACCGCATCACCCTGGTCACCGCCCCCTGCGAGGCCATGCCCCATCCCGACGGCCAGTTCGACGGCGTCACCATTGCCTTCGGCATCCGCAACGTCGTCGACCGCCCCGCCGGACTGCGGGAGATGTGCCGGGTGCTCAAGCCCGGCGGCAAGGCGGTGATCCTCGAATTCTCCCACCCCAAAAGCCGGCTGTTCAAGGAAATCTACTACTTCTACTTCCGCAAAGTCCTCCCCTGGATCGGCGGTCTGATCTCCAAACGCAGCGCTTACCAGTACCTGCCCGACTCGGTCCTCGAATTTCCCGACCAGGAAACCTTCAAGAAGATGATGGAAGAAGCCGGATTCACCCAGGTCGTTTACCATGAGCAAACCTTCGGCATCGCCACCGTCCACGTCGGCGTGAAACCCTGAAAATTCCCTTGCCGAACGGAATATGTCCGCGCTAAGGTTTTGCCGTGGATTGACGATGGCGTGCATTGGCGGGGGAGTGTGAAGATGGGGCGAATTGATTGAAAAAGGAAGCCGTTTGCGGGTTGTTGGCCCGCGAGCGGCTTTTGGCTTATTGAGTTAGTGGAATTCGAATTGTTAAGATGTGTTTTTGAGGATTAAATATCATCTCCCCAAGACTTGCTAAGGCGGTCTTGGTGTTGTAGTGCCGTAGACGGGCTGTAGGCGGTTTATACAGACTGTCTAAATCGGCAGAGATAATTTTCATCAATAGCAAAATAACAAGCAGCGTCCCTCTTGGGGTTCTTTAACAGATAACGGCAACTCATATCACACCGCGCTTCGCTTCACACCGTTACAATTTGTTCCGTTACGGCGGCGTCATATTAAACCAGACAGGGCAAGGCGTCACAAATCACGCACCGGTGCGTCATGTATGACAGGAACATTGACGTTGGGTTATATGCGCCCGGATACGCATATCAGTCCTTGCAGTTGGAAAAAAATATATACGTTTATTGTTCTAAGATACTGTGATATGAAAATCAATGATTTACCGTAATATTACCGTGGAATGATCTGTTTCCGGTTGTAAAAAATATTCTAGAACAAAGTAACGAGAATGATCATGTCACTCTTAATGAAATAAGTGATGATAGGTACTATCGGGTGACCTTCGCGTAATTCCCTGGCGACGGCCCAAAATACGGTCCATGGGCTCGAGCTATTGCTAATAAAACAAAATGAAGCAAGGCTGAGGGGCTGCGCTATACTCAGCTCACGGCCCCGTTGATGTCCATTAAATGTAGTGTTTCGGAGGGTATATGAGCGACATAGAGCTTCATCTGTTCAGAATTAAATTTATCCGGCCAAGCCAAACCTCTTGGCTGCACGACCAAAAGTCTGCTTCGGAATTATTCAAAGAGGCAATATCAGCCAAACCATCGTCTGAGTTTCGTCAAGACTACATTTGGCACATTGGAAATATCAAGAAGATAGATGAAAATGGTGGATCTTTGGCTGTTGGGAGAACAACAAAAACAACAGTTTCCAAGTACGACATTGAATCTGGTAACTTTGTGGAGGAGTACTTTGAAGAAAGTCCGTACACAATCTGTCTCTATGATCTGCGCATAGGATTTCTGGCAATTGCAAAGAAATCAAAGCTATCCCCATCTTCGGCTGGCATTGCCAGTAAATTGAAGAAGTTGATCGATACAACCCATGTCGTCCGGGTGAACGAAATAGAGGTACGCATTGATCCAATATCTGATCCAACTGGATTTATCCAGAAGTTGTCCTCTGCTTACGCCCTCAAGCGGTTTACAGCTCATTTCACTGGCCCTAACCCAACGGACGCAGATGAACTTTTTCAAAAACCGATTTCTATCTATTGTCAAGCCGTTAATGGCGTCAGCGGGAAAGTAGTTACCGATGGTGACTCTCTCAATCAAGATGTGGTTGTTGGAGTGACAAAATCGGTTGCTGCTACCGGAAACGAGGCGTCAGCCAAAATCATTGAAAGGCAAGGACAACGCGCGAAGAATATTCATCTCCGTGGAGACCCAGCAAAAAGAACCTTTGACGATGATAAATTCTCCGAGGAAATGGCCCTAAAGGAAATGAGAAGTGAATACGAAAGAATACGGGGATAGCCATGCGAGAAACAATCCTCTCCTCTGAAGAAGAGTTGGTATCAGCCATCAATAAGTTGCCCAACCCTCTTATATATAGGGGGCAATCAGACTCCAACTGGGCGCTTCAAACAACACTTGAGCGTGGGTGCGGGTCGAATTATTCTAAAGAGTTTGCAGAAAAGTATGAGGGGTATGCGATAGAGCAATTCTCTTCTCGTTTTCATTTATATGATAAAGAGAACATACAGCCTAACAGTTTGCTCGAGTGGCTGGCCATCATGCAGCATTACGGTGTACCAACCCGTCTTCTTGATTTTACAACAAGCCCATATGCGGCTCTGTACTTTGCATTAGAAACATATGATATTGTTCGGCGCCCAGACATTGCCCTCTATTGCATTAATTACACTGAACTTATGGAAAAGACTTTAGAGATAATTAAATTAGAAGATAATGAGTTTAACGAAACTAGACAGTCTATAAATGGAAGGCAAGATGAAATATTTAAAAAATATGTTGATAGATTTAACAGGAATGTTCTGTGGGTGACAGAACCACAAAGGTTGAATGCAAGGATCGATAAACAGTCAGGATGCTTCCTTGTCTCAGGTAATAAAGGACGACGGATAAGTGAAATTATTTCTGATCCTGGGTATGAAGAGGTCACCATGAATAAAATCATCTTTCCTGGAGCCAAGATAGAATCCGTTTTTGCGCTTTTACGCAAGATGAATATCTCCGGCAAGAGTATTTATGGCGATTTAATGGGATTGTCTCGATCGCTTGCTTTGGACTTAAAGATATATGCTGGGTAAGAGGAGTCGGAGGGGCATAACTCCAAAAGTCAAAAAGATGAACAAAGATTTCCCAACTCACGGCTGGACCGGCCATAAAGCCAGTCGGTTAGCCTAGTGTTGAACAAGACATGCCATAAGTTGAAATATTGTGGAGATAATATGGCGTGCAGTTACCCTACCCGAAGGTCAATGGTATTAGAACTATGAGCAAGGTAGACCCTTCATCACCTAAATTTGAAGTCATATTGCCTGAGCGCGCCGGTATTCTTGCAAACATAGTTTTTCTGCATGGGCTGGACGGATCAGGTCGCGGAACATGGACAGCACCGAATGGAGCTTTTTGGCCAAAGTGGTTACTAGAGGATATGGGGTATTATGGTGTTTACGTTGGCAACTATAATACAGCTTCATCATATTTCAAAAGATCGAGCCTTCCACTTTTGGACTTAGGCGTCGAGGTGCTTCATTTAATACAAACTGAGATCCCGACCGATAAACCTATCTTCATCGTGTCTCATAGTCTTGGCGGTCTTTTAACTAAACAGGCGTTGCGACGTGCAAATGACTCGGCTAACCCTTTCGATAAAAATTTATTAAATAGCTGCAAAGGCATAGTCTTCATGGCTACCCCACATGATGGGTCAAAGGTAGCAAACATCATGATGATTATGAAAATATTCTTTCTGACATCACTAGCAAAAGACCTTAAGTCTAGCAATGCCATGTTAAGTGACCTCTCTGATTGGTTTAATGATAACATAACTAGGCTGGGTGTTAGTTTGTTAGTGTTTTATGAAACAAGACGAACGTATTTTCTTAAAATTGTAGATAAGAGATCTTCTAACCCTTCGGTTACCGGAGTAACGCCGGTACCAGTCGAAAAGAACCATATCGAAATTTGCAAATTTAACGACAAATCATCTGTAACATATAAGTCTATAGTTTCTTTTTTTGACCGTACGTTAAAGAATACTTTAACTATAAAAAATGATTTCCGTGAAAAAGAGGTGGCCTTTGCACTAACCGAAATAACTTCAAACTTATCAACTAACTCAATTATAGTTTATGGTGCCCCTGGGATCGGCAAAACCTTTTTTTCGCACTCAATAACTAAAGCAACTGGTAACCGTAAGATATATTATGTTGAAGAAAAAGAAGTAAATTGCCCATATTCTTTAGCAAAAATACTCCTATCGAAGGGGCTGTCCAAGCTAATGGAAATTATCGTTGGTTATGGTCAAGCTGATATTGGCTCGATTCCAGAAGAGATGTTAGTAGGGTATATTAGTGAAGCAGTTACGGCCTCAGAAGGGATTATTCTTGTCGAACGTTTGAATGGCATGGAAACAGGAGCTTGTGCGCTTTGGCAGAGAATCACAAGGGCTACACCGCGTGGCAATATTCGATATATTATCAACTCGTATGCACCAATACCTGGTTTTGATACTTCTATAAACTTTAACCTTGATTCACCATCATTGGAAGATGGCGTAAGGCTCCTTCTTAGCTTTGATAAGGATATATCACTAAAGGAATGTACAGATGTATATAAGAACTTCAATGGTCATACATTTAGTTTAGTCTCATGGGTGAAGTCCAGTACCCGTTCACGCGGTATTCCGACTGAAACCCAAACACTGTACCATTCAATTTTTGAAAACCTATCTGATCCAATACAGCAAATTATGTTGTGCGTTTGTTACGAGCCCCGCTTACTCGAAACAATTAAAGAGAAAGACCGCGAAGTCCTATATAGCGAAGGATTGTTGTCAAAATACCCTTCCGCGGATGGTGATAGCCGTTGCCTGTATTATATCCATGACATAGTTGCAACTTCATTGGCTTCCAGAATCAGCTCTGTAAACGAGGGCATTCTAATGCAACTTTTAGAGGAGGCTGATCGTTCGGGTCAGCCATGGGCTGGGCCACAACTTGTTAACTCTCTCATTCGGCAGCAACAGATTGCTATTGCTGAAACTTTATTTATCGATGGAGGTAGAAATTGGATCGAAACCGTTGGTCTAAGTCAAATGTCAAACTTTATAAACACGGTGAAGTTAGCTTTTGACTCTAGAGGGTTTGCATATGTTTTTTCCAGATATCTAGAAGGTTTGATTTTGTTGTTTTCTGGATCGTACCAAGAGGCAAGAAGCCTGTTTACCTGGCTTAAAACCGAATATTCAGATCTCATGCCGGAATCAGTTGTCTTAGGATTCGAAGCAGAACGCCTAGAATGCGAGAGACGGTTGGGCTTGGCAACGCAAGGTGTCAAAGATTTTGACATCTTAATTACTAGAGCAAAACAACTATCATATACGGGAGCTTCTAGTCCATTTACGTCCTATTTTCTTGGAGTTACACATTTTATAATTGGTCATTATTTTAGACATTTTTCTGAATTGGGTGATGCCTATACCTATTATGAAAAAGCCGAGCAATTTTTTCTCTCTGAAAAAACTAAATCAAATGAAATTGAGGCATTACATTGCCTGTACGCTAAATCTTTAAGAAATCCAAGAACAATAATATCTCCTATTACTACAACTAAGAGCTACTTTGTTTCTGGCCTTTTAGCATCAATAAAGGTTAAGCGATTATTATCTAAAAGAGAATTTTCGCTAGCAAAAGATGAGATAAATTCAGCAAAAGCGTTATTTAGCAGCTTTGGATCTCCACATTACTATAAACGTTGTCTTTTTCTAGAACTAGTTCTCTGTATTTTATCAGGAAATGATTTATCAGAAACTGAACTATACAAGGTTATTTCAGAAGGAAATGATCGTATATCTCTGTTAGCGAAAATAGTTCAACACTCACAAAATACCAATATTAATGCTGAAAAAACCGTTCATGATGTTATTGAACGCTTTGCAAATACAGGGAACTATCTGAGCATTTTGGCGTTAATCGAGATTGCCAAGCTTTTGAGTATTAATATAGATTTGAGTACTAATGTCCAGTGCTCTTTTATTTCCAGGGAAAGTGACAATACCCTTGTAATTAAGTCCGAAAATATGACACTTAACAAACTCCAAGAGTTACTTGCCACAAAAGCTGGCCTCGATGAATTACAAGATTCAATTTTTCTCTATGATTGAGCAGGGTTCGAATATGCAGCTAGGTCTTTTTCCTCACCATACAGAAGAAATCTTCGCAAAGGTATATGAAGAAGCGCATAACGTTCTTTCTTGTTTTTTGGATGAGCCAGAAGATGCCAGATCTTTTTTGTTGAAGTACCTATCCCAACCCAGTATTACTAAAAAATTATTTGAGAGCAAAGAAGTATGGATAAAGCCAAATCTAACGAGCGATTCAATACCCGAACGAGGCAAAACCACTCAGCCTAAAATACTCAAGGAATTATTAGCCGCACTGAATGATGTTGGCATAGATTTGGCCAAAGTACGAGTG
>JAVFAR010000142.1:0-6489 GCA_034002365.1 Trichloromonas sp. | reverse complement strand
GGGATCGACCCGGGGGATTATCAGCGCATGATTCGCCAGGATCTCACCGTCAATCTGCTCACCGCCCAGGAAACGGAATCCCTGCCCGAACCGGATGAGGCAGCGATCGCGGCTTTTTACCGGGAATATGCCGAACAGATGCGGGAACCGGCCCGGGCACGGGCCTGCCACATCCTGCTGAAGATCCGCGACGGCAACAAGGAAGCGACCCGGCGCGCCCTGGAGGTCTTGCGTGAGCGCAGCCGCGGCGAGGATTTCGCCGCTCTCGCCGAGGAAGCGTCCGACTGCCCGAGCGCCGCCCGGGGCGGTGATCTCGGCTATTTCCGCCGGGGGGAGATGGTTCAGCCCTTTGCCGACGCCGCCTTCAGCCAGCCGGCCGGGGAGGTGGGGGAGGTTGTCGAAACCCCCTTTGGCCTGCATCTGATCAAGGTGCTTGAGCGCAAGGACCCCCGCGCCCTCGATCTGGCCGAAGCGACGCCGAAAATCCGCCGCTATCTGCTGGAACAGCAGGCGGCGCGGCATCTGGAGCAGTTGGTGGCCGAGTTGCGTCGGCGGGCGAACATCGAATTTTGCGCTTAGGGTTCGACGCGATTGCCGAAAACCCCGTTTTTCGTCAGCAGGTGAACGCCTGGTCTGATGTTCCGTCAGGTGTTATCCTTGAAGGACGAGTTTTCATCCCACTCGCCAGGAGGGCGTCATGACGGTTTTTGCCGATACGTATTCCGATTCTCCATCCCGTGCCGAGCTCGATACCCTTTTTGCCCGGGTCGAGACGCTGCTCGCCGCCGCGTCTGACGACCGCCGCCGGCCCTTGGCTCTCGATCTGGGGCAGCTCTTTCGGCAAAGCATCCGTCCCGCCTGCCTCCTCTCCCTCTCCCCCGAAACTCTGGCTCATTGGCTCCTGCGCCTGGTCGACTGCCTGGAGTCGCGGGGGACGGGCGTCGGCGTCTTCCTCATCAATCTTGAAGGGGGTCATCCTCTTCTCGTTTGCAGCTCCCCCGATGCGCCCTTTCTGGTCGATTCCCTGCTGGTTCAGCTCAAGAGCAGGGAAATTCCCTTTCATCTGATCTGCCATCCGAGTTTTCCCGCTCTGCGCGAGAAAAATCAGTTGCTTCGTCTCGGGGCGCAGGCCGGGGATGCGCCCCGGGAGTCGCTGATTCTCGCGGAACTGGCGGTCCTTCCCGAAACCGCTACCGAACTGGTTCCCCCGATTCATCAGGCCTTGAGTGCCGCCCTGACGGTGGAATATGCGCGGGTTGATCTGGAAAAACGCCTGGCCGCCACCCGGTCGGTGGCGGAATCGGGCGGTCATGACGATTTCTGGCAGTGGCTTGCCGCCGGCAACTTTCTCCCCTTTGCCTATCGCCGCCACCGGGGGCTGAAGAGGGATGACGCTGCCTGGGTGTTCGAACTTCAGGAAGAAGGGCTGCTGGGCATTCCCCTGCCGGCCGAAGCCGGGACCGGGTTGCGCCATCGGCTGGAGACGGGGGAGCCGGTCGCGGTCGAGACGACCGCCGTGGCCAGCCCTTTGCTGCGCGCCGAAAAGCTGGTCGCTATCGGCTGTCTTGAAGCGAGCGCCGGCGGCCTTTGTGAAATTCATGAATTTTTCGGGCTCTTCAGTGAAAAGGTGCGGGGTGAACCGGCCTGGCAGATTCCGGCCTTGCGTCGGCGCATTGAAGAAGCCCTGAGTCTTTCCGGGCTTTCGCGGGGAAGTCACGGCTACCGCAATGCCGTCAAGATCTTCAATGCCTTTCCCAAGGTGGAGCTTTTCTTTCTCGACGCCAAGGATCTGGCGGCGGCCGTTCGTTCCGTCGCCGCCATGTCCCGGGATACCCTGGTGCGCATCATTGCCGCCGCTTCCCCGGCCCTCTCCGGATTGACTCTGTTTCTCATTCTCCCCCGGGGGAGTTTCTCGGTAGAAACCATGGCGCGGGTGGAACGCTACCTGCGGCGGTTTTTTTCCGCTCCGGCCGCGGAAATCTTCCTGGTTCAGGTCACCACTGAACATTCCCTCCATCACGCCCGCCTCCTTCCCCGTCATGAGCCCGTTGATTTCGACCCGGCCGTGCTCGAACGCTGCCTGTCGCGCATGCTTCGCCCCTGGACCGATCGTCTGCGTCGGCTTCTTGAACATGCCCACGGCGAGGCGGAAGGACGGCGGCTGTGGCGGGAGTTCGGGGAAAGTTTCGACGAAGCCTATCGCAACCGGGTGCATCCCCGCTTCGCCCAGCGCGATGTCCTCCATCTCGATCGGGTGGCGCGGGACGGCGTCGAAAGTTTCGACCTCTGGGGGCCTTTCGCCGGGGTGGAGCGCTACTACCGCTTGCAGTTCTACAGCTCAAATCGCAGTTATCTCAACGAACTGATGCCGATTCTGCAGAATCTCGGGCTGTCGGTCATCGAAGAGGTCGATTTCGATCTGCCCGGGCCGACGGGGCTGCTGCATATCAAGAGCTTCGCCCTCTTCAGTATGCACGGCGAGCTGGCCGATCACCGCGAAGCCTTGCTGGAGGCCTTGTCCGCTCTTCGCCGGGGAGAACTGGAGAACGATTACCTCAACCAGCTGCTGATCCCGACCGGGCTGGGCTGGAAGGAGATCGACATCTTCCGCGCCTACCGCAACTACTTTTTCCAGCTCGGCACCCCCTTCAGCAAAAAGCGGGTGGCCTATGCCCTGATCAACAATGCCGCCGTGGCCCTCCTTCTCTATCGCTACTTCGAGGGGCGTTTCAAGGACGATCCGGCCTGGCGGGATTTTCCGGTTCGCGAGGAGCAGGTGCTGTCGCCCCTGCGACAGGAAATCGTCGAGGCCCTGCGGGAGGTGAGCGACGTCAACGAAGATCAGATTCTACGGACCCTCTTCAATCTCATCGACTCGACGGTGCGCAGCAACTTCTTTGTTCGGCGGCACAACAGCGACTATCTGCTCTCTTTCAAGATCAATGCCTTGGGGATCCTCGACATGCCCGCTCCCCGCCCCATGTTCGAGATCTACGTTCATTCGGCGGCCATGGAGGGGATTCATCTGCGCGGCGGCAGGGTGGCGCGGGGGGGCATCCGCTGGTCCGACCGCCCCGACGATTTCCGCACCGAGGTTCTCGGGCTGATGAAGACGCAGATGGCCAAGAACGCCCTGATCGTGCCCGTCGGCTCGAAGGGCGGGTTCGTGGTCAAGACCCCCTATCGCGACCGGGAAGAGGGGATGGCACTGGCCAAGGCCGCTTACCGGACCCTGATCCGGGGACTCCTCGATCTGACGGACAACCGGGTGGGTGAGCGGATCGTTCGGCCCGAGGGGATCGTCGCCTACGACGCCGAAGATCCCTATCTGGTGGTGGCCGCCGACAAGGGGACGGCCCAGTTCTCCGACACCGCCAACGAACTGAGCCAGAGCTACGGTTTCTGGCTCGATGACGCCTTCGCCAGCGGCGGTTCCCGGGGGTACAGCCACAAGGCCCTGGGGATTACCGCCCGGGGCGCCTGGGAGTGCGTCAAACGCCATTTTCGCGAACTTGGCCACGATACCCAGAGCGAGTCCTTCACCGTGGTCGGTATCGGCGATATGAGCGGCGACGTCTTCGGCAACGGCATGCTCCTCTCTCGCCATATCCGCCTGCAGGCCGCTTTCGACCATCGCCATATCTTTCTCGATCCCGACCCCGATCCGGAAGCGTCCTTCAGCGAGCGCCGGCGTCTTTTCCAGTTGCCCAGCTCCAGTTGGGACGATTACGACCGCGCCCTGATCTCTGCCGGAGGGGGGATCTATCCCCGCGCGGTCAAGGAGATTCCGCTGTCGCCCGAGGTCCGCGCCTGGCTCGGAGTACGCCATGAAACCATGGACCCCGACGGGCTGATCCGTCTGCTGTTGACCGCCGAGGCCGATCTGCTCTGGAACGGCGGCATCGGCACCTACGTCAAGGCGAGCAGCGAGAAGCACGAGGAGGCCGGTGACCGGGCCAACGACAAGGTGCGGGTCGACGGCTGCCGACTACGGGCCAGGGTCGTGGGGGAGGGGGGGAATCTCGGCTTCACCCAGCGCGGCCGCATCGAATATGCCTTGACCGGCGGGCGGATCAACACCGATGCGGTGGATAACTCCGGCGGGGTTGATTGCAGCGACCACGAGGTCAATCTGAAGATTTTCATGCAGTATCTCCTCGGCCGTGGGGTGCTGGCCGACCAGGAAGCCCGCGACAGCCTGCTGCGGGAACTGACGGACGAGGTCTGCGAGGCGGTGCTGGCCGACAATTACGGGCAAAGCCTCTGTCTGAGCCTCGATCAGCGGCGCTGCCTGCGGGAGGTCGAACCCCATCTGGAACATTGCGAGCGCCTGGCCCGCGCCGGACTCATGGATCGGCGCGGCGAATATCTTCCTTCCGAAAAGGAACTCCGGACCCGCGATCCCCAGGTTTTCACCCGGCCGGAACTGGCGATTCTCATGGCCTACGGCAAGATGCAGATTTATCAGCACCTGCTCACCGCCGACCTGGCCGCCGATCCGGAAGTCCGGAAGCTCTATCTCCCTTCCTATTTCCCGAAAACGGTACGAGAGCGTTATGGCGCCCATCTTTCCGGTCATCCACTGGCCTCGGAAATTGCCGCAACGGTCATTACCAACTATCTGGTTGATCGGGGAGGGTGCACCCTGGTCAGCGGTCTGGCGGAGAAGTTTGGTCTGCCGCTCGCCGAAGTCGCGGCTGTCTGGCTCGGCTTCGACCGGGTCCTTGACGGGGAAACCCTGCGTCAGGCCGTCTATGTCCTGGACAACCGCATGCCCGCCGATCGGCAGCTCGAACTTTTGCTCAGCCTTGAAGATACCCTGGTCATTTTCTGCGACTGGGCCCTGGCCCATGGTCTGGAAATGGCCCCGCACAGCCCTCGGGTCGCCTCGCTGCGGGAGCAGCTGACGGCTTTCGAGAAAGTGCTCGGCGGACTGCTGCCCGAAGAGGAATGGCAACGGTGCAAGAATGCCGCGCAAGCGGTGGAAGAACAAGGGATGAGCGCTGAATGGGCCCGACGTTTTTCCCTGCTGGGGGCGCTGCGGGATTTCCTCCCCGTGGTCATGCTCAACGAAGAGGCCGGCGGCGAACTCTACGCCACGGCGCGGGCCTTTCTCGACCTGCGCCGCCTGCTCGGTCTCGACGAGCTCGAGCGGCTGGCCCGTACGGTGCCCCTGCGCGACCAGTGGGACCGGCAGGCGCTGCGCGCCGTCACCAGCGCTTTCGAACGGGTCGGTTTTCGCCTGGCCAAGCGGGTGCTGGAAGACTACTCGGGCAATCCCGAAGCCTGTCTGGCCGCCCGCCGCCGCGAGCTCACCGGCTTCCAGCGGCTGCGCGAGAGCCTGCGCGGCCTGACCCTGGTCAACTACCATCCCCTGCTGATCGTTGCCGAAGCGGCCGAGGATCTTCTCCCGTAAAAGCAGGAAAATAACGGGATTTTTATCTTAGGGCTTGAAATTATCCCTGAAATATCGATGGGTTGATGATGCAATTTGACCGAGATAAGGGTAGACAGGGACCTTTCGCCGTGCTATAAAAATCCCGTTTTTTTGATTGTTTAAAGACCGTCAAGGGAGCGTTGCCCGGAACCTGAGCCGGAGCGAAACATACGTTCCGCGAACGGTCGATCCGACATAGCAATGCCGCCTGGATCCGCGGACCGGGACGGAAGGTGAGCGGATGGGGGGGCGTAGTGCCCTGCCGAGACCGCTGACGCGCCTTTCGGACGGCTTCCGAAGGGCTTTTTTATTGCCTGCGGGCAAGAGGGGATGGGCCTTTGAAAAAGACCAAGACCATACTCGATATTCGCCGGATGAAGGTTGAAGGGGAAAAGATCACCGTTCTCACCGCCTACGACTATCCTTTCGCTCGCCTCATGGATCTGGCCGGCATCGACATGATCCTCGTCGGCGACTCGGTCGGCACGGTCGTCGCCGGTTACGACAACACCCTGCCGGTGACGCTCGAAGAGATGCTCTATCACACCCGCGCCGTGGTGCGCGGCACCTCTTCGGCCCTGGTCGTGACCGACATGCCGTTTCTTTCCTATCAGGTCGATCTCGCCGAGGCCCGGCGCAACGCCGGCCGCTTGATCAAGGAAGGGGGGGCGCAGGCGGTCAAACTCGAGGGGGGCGAAAATATCGCCGCCACCATCCGCGCCATCGTCGACATGGATATCCCGGTGGTCGGCCACATCGGCCTGACCCCGCAGTCGATCCATCGCATGGGCGGCTTCCGGGTGCAGGGGAAGGAAGACCTTCAGGCCCGGCAGCTGCTCGCCGACGCCCGTGCCGTCGAGCAGGCCGGCGCCTTCGCCCTGGTCCTCGAAGGCATTCCCGCGCCCTTGGCGCGGGAAATCACCGAGACCGTCTCGATCCCGACCATCGGCATCGGCGCCGGGGTCCATTGCGACGGGCAGGTGCTGGTCATCCACGACATCCTCGGGCTGTGCGAGAAGTATTCCCCTAAATTCGTCAAACGCTTCGCCGAC
>JAVFAR010000141.1:0-6500 GCA_034002365.1 Trichloromonas sp. | reverse complement strand
TCCTGCTCCTGATCCATCCAGTCCATGGTCGCCGAGCCGTCATGGACCTCGCCCATGCGGTGAATTTCGCCGCAATAGAAGAGAATCCGCTCGGAAACCGTGGTCTTGCCGGCGTCGATATGGGAGATGATGCCGATATTGCGTACCGTGCGCTGCTCCAGATCCATGACCGCACCCCAAGTAACTATAATGAATTTGGGCAATTATACCCATTGTCCGGGGCACGGCAAGGAAAAAGGGGGAGGGCGTCAGGGGCTGGGCAGGGTGAAGACCAGGCGCTGGCCGTCGTAAGCCAGCTCGGTACCGGGGGGGAGAAGCGGGGCATGACGGGCGTAATCGACATCATGGCTGAGATGGGTGAGGATGGTGCGCCCGGCGCCCAGGCCCTCGGCCACGGCCAGGGCCTGGGAGATGCTCAGGTGGCTGAGGTGGGGGCGAAAGCGCAGACCGTCGATGATCAGGATATCGATTCCGGCGAGCAGCTCCAGGGTCGCTTCGGGGATGGAACTGCAATCGGTGAGGTAGGCGAAGGGGCCGATGCGGTAACCGAGGGAGCGCCCCGGGCCGTGGAGCAGCGGCAGGGGGAGAATCGGCAGCCCAAAGAGGGAAAAGCCCGCGTTGATCTCCCGCGCGCTCAGGCGGGGGCGGTAGCCGGGCTCGTCGCCGTTTTCGAAGATATAGGCGAAGACCCGGCGCAGCACGGCGAGATCCTCGGCGCAGGCGTGGATGGGAATGGCCGCCCCCGAAGCCAGGTTGAAGGGGCGGAGATCATCAATGCCGTTGACGTGGTCGGCATGGGTGTGGGTGAAGAGAACGGCGTCGACATGGGTGATACCTTCGCGCAACGCCTGCTGGCGCAGGTCGGTGGAGGTGTCGATGAGGATGTTGCGGCCGTCGAAGCTGAGCAGGATACTGCAACGGGTGCGCTGGTTGCGCGGTTCCCGGGAACGGCAGACCGGGCAGGTGCAGGCCGGCACCGGCACCCCGGTGCTGGTGCCGGAGCCGAGAATGGTCACGGTGACGGCGCGTCCGCTCATGCCTTGAAGGCGCCGACCTCTTCGTCGAGGGCGGCGGTCTGCCGGGTCAGGCTTTCCACCACCTGGTTGAGCTCGGCAGCGCGCAGGGCGTTGTTCTCGCCCACATCGCGCAGGCTGGCGACCGCTTCCAGCACCTGACGGACCCGGCTGGTCTGCTCGCGGGTCGCCTCATCGATGCGCTCGATCATCAGACTGATATTTTCCATGCTGGTATTGATCTGGCGGCTCCCCTTGGCCTGTTCCGAGGTGCTGAGCTTGCCGTGGGAGGCGATGGCGCGCATCGACTCGGCGGCGTGGGCCAACTGCTGGGCCCCCGCCGTCTGCTGCTTGATGGCCGAGGCGATCTGCCCGAGCATCGAGGCGATCTGGTTGATCGAGCCGGTGATCTGCTGGCTGCCGCGCGCCTGCTCCTGGGTGGCGCGAACGATGCCGCGGACCTGGTCCGTCGCCTTGAGGGTACTGTTGCGGATCTTTTCCAGAGCTTCGCCCGCCACCTGGGAACGCGCCACCTCCTGGTGAACCCGTTCGCTGCTGGCATCCATCACCTTCACCGCCTCCTTCACCCCGCCTTGCAGATTGCCGATGATGCCGGCGATTTCCCGGGTCGAAACGGCGGTGCGCTCGGCCAGTTCGCGGATTTCATCGGCGACCACGGCGAAGCCCTTGCCGTGCTCGCCGGCCTGGGCCGCGATAATGGCGGCGTTCAAGGCCAGCAGGCTGGTCTGATCGGCGACGTCGTCGATGACGCTGAGAATCTTGCCGATGGCGTTGGACTGGTGCCCAAGATCACGAATCACCCGGCTCGCTCCGTCGACCATTTCGCGAATGGCGCCGATCCCCTGAATGGTGGAATCGACCGCCTCCTTGCCCAACTGCGAATCGTTCGCCGCCGCCTCGGAAAGGCGGTTGGTCATTCCGGCATTTTCCTCGATCTCCTTGATGGCGGCATCCATCTCGGTGATGGAGGAGGCCGTCACTTCCGTGGAGGAAGCGAGAATCTCCACATTCTCCATGATCTGCTGGCTCGACACGGACATTTCGTTGATGGAACTGGAGACCTCATCGACCGTGGCGAAGAGGTTTTCCATCTGCTCGGCGATCTCCTCGATGGTCGAGCCGAGCTCCAGCGTCGCCGAGGAGCTTTCCTCCACCGCCGTGACCAGGGTGCCGGTGCTCTCGGCGATGCCGCCCAGGGTCTGCTCGATCCCCTGGATCGCCGTGTGGCATTCCTCGATGGAGCGGAAGGAATGGTTCACCCCCTCGTTGACCTGTCCCGCCGAACCCCGGATGCGCTGGGCGGCCCCGCCCAGGTCGGCGCGCACCACCTGCAGTCGCCGCACCATCTCCTGCAAGCGCCCGAGAAACTGATTAAAATTGCCCGCCAGGGCGCCGACCTCGTCCTTGGACTGAACCTCCAGACGGCTGGTCAGATCTCCCGCCCCCTCGGCCATTTCCTTGAGGCTCCCGACCACCGCCGAAAGGGGGCGGACGATGCTGCGGGAAATGCCGACACCGACGACCAGCGCCAAGGCGCCGACTCCGAGGAGAATAGCGAGAAAAAGGTTTCGCGTCTGCTGCCGGGCCGCCACCATCTCCGAGCGATCGAGGGCCAGGATCATGCCCTCCCCCTCTTCGTTGAGGGTGAAATGATGGATGCTGTACGGCGTTTCCGCCAGGGTCGCCGACCAGCTCTCGCGCCCCTGGTAGTCCTCGGCGCGCAGGCCGCGCAATTCGTCGAGGGAGGACGTAATCTGTCCCGAGCGGCTGTAGAAGGCCAGGTCCGAACCGGCTATCCTCTTGATTTTCTTGGCGTAATCATCATCGAGAAAGACCGCGCCGAGGAGATAGCCGATAGGATTGTCATGGAAAGTGATGGGGGAAATGGTGACGATGGCGGGGTAACCGGCGATCTGGGCGATCCCCTTGGCCCCACGGTTGGCCAGCGCCGCCTGAACCACGACATGATCCTTGAGCGGCTCGATCTCCAGCCCCTGGTGATCGGAATGCACACTGCTGCGCAACAGCTCGCCTTCGGCATTGAGCACCTGCAGCAGGTCGAAATGGAAAACCTGCTGGGCATTTTCGATGACCGCGCCGATGTCGAGCATCTCCTCGGGAGTGCTGGCGAAATAGATGGAGTTGACCAGGTCCGGGGACTGACTGGTCAGACGCACATAATTGCCGGCTTCATTCTCCGAATAGGCGATGGTATTGCGCACAAATCCAGCCAGTTCATCGGCCCGCTGTTCCAGGGTCCGGTCGAACTGGCTGGAGACCGAATTCAGCAAAATGAGCAGGGCGATCACCATCGGCACCACGGAAAGGCCGATCAGAGCGGAGAGGATTTTCCAGCGCAGACTCGTCAAAGTAAACATCGCGGCACTCTCTCAGGTATTGGTGGCGGAAGAACGGAACGGGCGCCGGCAGCGCCCCTTGACGTACCCCCAAAATTGTCACAACCGCCATTTCCCGTAAAAATAGCACTTTTACAAGGGCATGGGCAACGGCTAATCCCGGCGGCGTCGGGAATCCTCAGGAGACGATCGATGGTACTCGTTACGCCCCCCCGGGTCGATCCGGGCCAAAAGACATCCTTGGATTAAAAGCAAGAATCATTCCTGTTTTCGTCACAGCCCAAACGCCCAGCGGCTCCACCGGAAAGCCTCCGGTGGAGCCGCTGGGCGTAGCTACCGATTTCTACTTCAAAAAGCGCCGGCAATCAAAGCGGGCGGCGACTCTTGCCCGCCTGGTATTCGCCGGCAAAAGGATGCATTTCGATGACGATATCCTCGACGAAAGTCCCTTTTTTCACCGAAACCGGCGTCGGCGTATCGCCGCCCAGTCGTCCGTGGGGCTCGCCGGGACGGGGCATATCCCAGGCATGGATGCGCGCCCCGAGGTAATAGGTGCCCGCATCGGGAAGATAGAGGGTGAAGTTGCCGTTTTCATCGGAGAGGGTCGAGGCATGATCGGGCAGACGGCGCATCTCGGCGTCGCCGTAGGCCGTGGCGAAACCGCCGGGGACCGGGCGCCCTTCGGCGTCCACCAGCCGCCCGCGAATCCCGGTATCGCTCTGGACATCGGCCAACCCCTTTTTGAAGAACATCGGTGCCTTGATGGCGACCAAGGGCAGATCGGCCACAGCCAGCTTACCGGCCTTGACCTCTACCAGAATTCGCTGATGTTCCGAATAATAGTCTCCGGGGGAGAGGGGCCCCATGGAGCGCCCGCTGAGGCGCTTGCGCGCCACCACATAATAGGTGCCCGGGGGGACATCGAGATGGTAGCGCCCCTGCGCATCCGTCGGCAGGGAGATGTACATCGACGGCCCAAGCAGGTTGGAGACGGCATCGGGGTAGATATTCACATAGGCGCCGGCGATCGGCGAACCGTCATCCTTGAGATGGACCCGGCCCTCTATTCCGGTCTTGCCGTCCCGCTGCACATAGTCGTCGATCCAGCGTTCGGAGCTCTGTCGGCCGGGGCCGGCGCACCCGGTAACGAACAGCAACGCCAGCAAACCCCAGATCAAGGTAACTTTTCGAGCCATGAGTCGCCTCCTTTAAATCGAGCGATAAATCAAACGAGCCGAAGCTCCACAACGGATCGGGGAATCACGGGGGACAGAAAAGAATAAACCATCCCTAAATTACTCGGCTATCGTGCATTGTAGCGGCTTGTCGACGTTTGTCAAAAACACGACACGGGCCGGGTCAAAAAAATCGACCACGCCCGGTCGAAGATTGAAAAGGGTCCGGGGGACCGCTAGAATGACCGGTAATTTGGCCACGTCATGAAAGGAAAGGCCCCATGGACATTCACATCAGCAGCGCCGCCCCACTGGAACTGAAAACCCCCTGCCTGATCCTCGGCATCCATGAAAGCCGCCGCCCGTCCCCGGCAACGCTGGATCTGGACGGCCATCTCGCCGGCGCGATCACCCGCGCCTTCCGCGACGGGGAATTTCGCGGCAAGGCCGGGGAAAAACTGCTGCTCCATCCGCCCGCCCTGCCCGCTGAGCGCATTCTTCTCCTTGGCCTCGGTCCCGCGCGAGAGCGGAAGTTCGACCTGCGCCGGGAACTGGCGGGGGCCGCGGCCTTTCTTCAGGAACGGGGGCTGCGCGCTTGCGCCCTGGACCTTGCCGGCCTCCCCGCCCGGCAATTACCACTGAGCGATCTCGCCCAACTCGCCGGCGAAGCGTTCATCCTCGCCGGCTACCGCTTCCGCCGCTATCGCACCCAAGATCGAGAGCATCCCCTTCCGGCCCCCCTCAAGCTGACCCTGCGCGTCCCCCGGCGCGATCAGGTCAAGGCGGCCAAAGCGGGGGCCGCCGCCGCGGAAGCGATCTGCCGGGGCGTCATCCTTGCCCGTGATCTGGTCAATGAACCGGGCAACGCCAAATCCCCCGAAGAACTGGCGCGCCGGGCCCGGGAACTGGCCGAGGAAACCGGTCTCCGCTGCACCGTCCTTGAGCGCCGGGATCTGGAGCGGGAAGGCTTCGGCGCCCTGCTCGGGGTGGCCCAGGGGAGCGTCCGCGAACCGCGCCTGATCCTTCTCGAATATCGCGGCGCGGGAGATGGCCAGAAACCCATTGCCCTCATCGGTAAGGGGGTGGTCTTCGACGCCGGCGGCATTTCCCTGAAACCGGCGGAAAAGATGGATGAAATGAAGATGGATATGGCCGGCGGCGCGGCGGTGTTTGGCACCTTATCGGCGGCGGCGCGGCTGCAACTGCCGGTGAACCTGGCCGGCCTGGTTCCGGCGGTGGAGAACCTCCCCTCGGGGAGCGCCATCCGGCCCGGCGACATCCTCACCTCCCTCTCCGGCAAGACCATCGAGGTGCTCAATACGGACGCCGAAGGGCGCCTGATCCTGGCCGATACCCTGACCTACGCCAAGCGTTTTGCCCCGCGGGCCGTCATCGACATCGCCACCCTCACCGGCGCCTGTATCATCGCCCTCGGGCATGAGGCCAGCGCCGTTCTCGGCAACCACGACGGACTGATCCGCGCCCTCAGCAACGCCGGAGAACGCTGCGGCGAACGTCTCTGGCGGCTTCCCCTCTGGGATGAATACGCCAAGCTGCTCAAGAGCGAAGTGGCCGACCTGAAGAATACCGCCGGGCGCCCGGCGGGAACGATCACCGCCGCCGCCTTTCTGCAGGCTTTCGCCGAAGAGTTTTCCTGGGCGCATCTCGATATCGCCGGTACCGCCTGGGAGGAAAAGGGAGTCCCCGGACGCCCCCAGGG
The DNA here is from genome assembly GCA_034002365.1 of Trichloromonas sp. GTDB lineage: Bacteria > Desulfobacterota > Desulfuromonadia > Desulfuromonadales > Trichloromonadaceae > Trichloromonas. The sequence goes on along the minus strand of JAVFAR010000141.1, from coordinate 214 downwards.
CGGGACCGGGGTTGGTGTACGCCTGCTGATCCAGTATTTGCGCGACGGTCTTCAGCCGGCGAAACCCCCCTGAATCCGAAGCGAATCCCCTGGATTCTCACATAAAAAGCATAAAAAACACGGTTGCCAGCCCGGTATTTATATGCTAGCGTTTCTGCCAAGTTCCGGAAGAGCAGGGCCGTGCCTCGCCAGCAACCGCCCGACCCCACGCGGT
>JAVFAR010000140.1:0-6503 GCA_034002365.1 Trichloromonas sp. | reverse complement strand
CGGGCGCCGGCGGCGGTCGGGGACAAGGAGCCGGGCGCCGTCAAGGTCAAGGTCAAGGGATGGGTCAGGGATTCGGACAAGGCACGGGGCAAGGGTTGGGCGGACGCGGGCGCCGGGGCGGCGTCCTGGCCGGAGGACCGGCGGGAGCCTGTATTTGCCCCAAATGTGGCCACCAGCAGACCCACGAACGGGGACGCCCTTGCGTCGAGCAGGCCTGTCCCCAGTGTGGAGCCTCGCTGGTCAGGTCATAAGCGGAAAAACAGACAAAAAACGAAAGGAGAAGGATCATGCCAAGAGGTGATGGAGCTGGACCGATGGGAATGGGTTCGATGACGGGCCGGGGTGCCGGTTACTGTGCTGGAAATACGGTTCCAGGTTTTGCCGGCGCCGGTTATGGCCTGGGCTGGGGCGGCCGCTGTCGCGGCTTCGCCGGCGGCGGTTACGGGCGGCGGAATATGTTCTACGCCACCGGCCTGCCGGGCTGGGCACGTTTTGGCGGGGTGAACGCGCCTCTCGCCGATCCGGAGATGGAACGGACCGCCCTCAAGGGTCGGGCCGAAGCCCTCGGGACGGAGTTGGAGCGGATCAAGGCACGCCTGGAGACCCTGGGAAGCAAAAAACCCCAGGACTAACCAGCGGACAGGCCGCATTCGACCGACAGACATGGCCGCGTCGTCCCTCGGCGCGACGCGGCCATGAGGTATGCCGGAATCCGTGAGGAGTGAGGGGTTGAGAGTGAGGAGAAAATTCAAGAAACCCGATTTGTTGGTGGCTTGACGCCTATATCCCCTCTCTCCTCACACCTCACCTGCTTGCAACATCGGAACATCATGAAACCTTGAAAGTCAGGTCAAAGTCACGGATTCAGATTTATAGCGAAGGTTTTTCAGGAGGGATGGAAACGATGAAAATAGTTGTCACGACATCGGGAAACGATCTTCAGGCGCCGCTCGATCCCCGCTTCGGCCGGGCGGCCGGCTATCTGGTTTATGACTCGGAGTGCTCGACCTATAAACGGATCGACAATGCGAAATCGCAGGAAACCTCTCACGGCGCGGGAATTCTCGCCGCCGAATTGGTCGCGCGCAGCGGCGCCAAGGTCCTCATCTCCGGCCATTGCGGTCCCAAGGCCTTTCGCGTGCTGCAGGCGGCGGGCGTCAAGGTCTACAACTGCGCCGCCGCGACGGTGGCGGAAGCCCTGGAGCAATACCGGGCAGGAAAACTGGTCGAAGCCGAAAGCGCCGATGTTTCAGGGCATTGGGCATGAGCGCAACAGCATACGGAAAGGACGAAACGGCATGAAACTGGCGGTAGCTTCCGGCAAGGGAGGGACGGGCAAGACCACGGTCTCGGTGAATCTGGCGCGCACCCTGGGGCGGGCCGTGCATCTGCTCGATTGCGATGTCGAGGAGCCCAACGCCCATCTCTTTCTTCAGGGGCGCTTGACCAAAGAAGAGACCGTCGCCATCGCCATCCCCCAGGTGGATGAAACGCTCTGCCACGGCTGCGGCGAGTGCGGCAGGTTCTGCGAGTTTCACGCCATCGTCAGTTTCGGCACGGCGCCTCTGGTCTTTCCCGAGCTCTGCCACGGCTGCGGCGGCTGCGCCTTGGTCTGCCCGAAAAAAGCCATCAGCGAAGTCGACAAACGTATCGGCGTGGTCGAAACCCTGCAAGCAGGGGAGATTACCCTGACCCAGGGGCGTCTCGACGTCGGCGTGGCCATGGCCCCGCCGCTGATTCGCGCGGTCAAGGATTCCCTGCGCGACGACCAGCCGGCCATCCTCGATGCGCCGCCGGGCACCTCCTGCCCGGTCATCGCCACCCTGCGCGAGGTCGATTACGTGCTGCTGGTCACCGAACCGACCCCCTTCGGCCTGCACGATCTCAAGCTGGCGGTCGACATGGTGCGGGAGTTGGGCCTCCCCTTCGGCGTGGTGGTGAATCGCATGGGCGGCGGCGACCACCGCACCCACGATTTCTGCCGCGAGGCGAAGATCCCCATCCTCCTCGAAATCCCCGACGATCGGCGCATCGCCGAGGCCTATTCCCGGGGGGAACTGATGGTCGACGCCCTCCCCGAATACCGAAATCTCTTTCAAGGGTTGCTGGAGAAAACCCTGGGGCAGTGAGGTGAAGCCATGGGCCATGTCTACGGACCGGTGCCGTCGCGAAGGCTGGGACGATCCCTGGGGGTCGACCTCGTGCCGTTCAAGGTCTGCTCTTATGACTGTATCTACTGCCAGTTGGGGCGAACCACCGAGAAAACCGTCGAACGCCTTGAATATGTCGCCGTTGCGGAAATCATGGCGGAAGTGGAAGGCTTTTTGGCCCAGGGGGCGCGACCGGATTATATCAGTCTCGCCGGTTCCGGCGAGCCGACGCTCCATTCCGGCATCGGCGACCTGATCCGGAAAATCAAGGCCATCACCTCGATTCCGGTGGCGGTAATCACCAACGGTTCGCTTCTCTGGCGGGACGATGTGCAAGAGGATCTGCTCGCCGCCGATCTGGTGCTGCCGTCCCTGGATGTCGGGGATGCGGCCCTTTTCGCACTGGTGAACCGGCCCCATGAAGAAATTTCCTTCGAGCGGATGGTCGAAGGTCTGGTGACCTTTACCCGGCGTTTTCCCGGCGAGGTCTGGCTGGAAGTGCTGCTCCTCGGCGGGGTGACGGGGATTCCCCGCGAAGCGGAAAAGATCAACGACCTCATCGAGCGGATTCAGCCCCAGCGGGTGCAACTCAATACCGTGGCGCGCCCCCCGGCCGAAGAGTTTGCTTTCGCCCTTTCGACAAAGCAGCTGCGGATGTTGCAGAAGGTCTTCACCACACCGGTCGAACTGATCGGCGGCACCGACCAGGTGAGTACCGCGCCCGAGGGGACGAGCGCCGCCGACGAAGACCGGATCCTGGCTTTGCTGGAGCGGCGGCCTTGCACCTGCGGCGATCTCGCCAAGGGCCTCGGCATTCATGTCATGGCCGCGATGAAAGCCCTCGATCCGCTGCTGGCCGTCGGGCGGATTGAGCCCGTCGTCATCGGCGGCAAGCATTTCTACCGCGCGCGGCAAGCGCCGGGAAAAGAGGCGCTCTATCCGACATGAATCCCATGGCGGCCTTGAGGATACGCGTCCGGCGATTTTGCTCCGATTCCATTTCAGATAAGGAAAAGGTTGAACTATGAAAGAACTGGTCATTATCAGCGGCAAGGGGGGAACGGGCAAAACCAGCGTCACCGCTTCCTTCGCCGTGTTGGCGGAAAAGGCGGTACTCGCCGATTGCGACGTCGACGCGGCCGATCTGCATCTGGTGTTGAAACCGGATGTCCGGCAGCGCCACGATTTTCGCAGCGGACACGAGGCGGTCATTCGCGAGGCGGACTGCATCGGCTGCGGCACCTGTCGCGACCTGTGCCGTTTCGACGCGGTGCGGCGGCATGACACGGAGGCCGGTGCACGCTGCGTCATCGACCCGGTGGCCTGCGAAGGGTGCGGGCTGTGCGTGCGCTTCTGCCCTGAGCAGGCCATCGATTTTCCCGAGCGGCGGTGCGGCGAATGGATGGTTTCCGCTACCCGTTGCGGGCCGATGGTCCATGCCCGACTGGGGGTGGCCGCCGAGAATTCGGGGAAGCTGGTCGCCACCGTGCGCCAGGAAGCCCGGCGCATCGCCGAGGAGCAGGGGCGGCAGCTGGTGATCGTCGACGGCCCCCCCGGCATCGGCTGTCCGGTCATCGCTTCGCTGAGCGGCGCCGCCCAGGTGCTGGTGGTCACCGAGCCGACCGTTTCCGGCGAGCACGATCTCGCGCGGGTGCTGAAGCTGGCCGCCCATTTCGGGATTCCGGCGGCGATCTGCGTCAACAAGTGGGATCTCAATCCGGAAATGACCGAACGCATCGAAAAGCAGGCCCGAGCGGTGGGGGCGACGGTGGCGGGGCGCATCCGTTACGACCGCGCCGTCACCCAGGCGCAGATTCAGGAGCGGGCGGTGGTCGAGATAGACGCCCCCTGCGCCGAGGATATCCGCACCCTCTGGGGCCGCCTGGGGCTTTCGTGCTGAGGGGAAAAAGAGCGGATGGCGGCCGGGGAGGGGACGGGCATGGCTGCTGACGCTTCCCCAGAGCTCGCCGAACACTACGGGCACGGCCGCTGCGTGATCTGCGGCGGCCGCAACCCCCATTCCCTGCGTCTGCGGTTCGAGCCGACGGAGGACGGTGGGGTGCGGGCGCCCTTCTTCGCCCATGGGGAACTGCAAGGCTATGCCGATCTGCTGCACGGCGGGGTCATGGCGTCATTGCTCGATGCGGCCATGACCCACTGCCTCTTTCATCTCGGCATCGAGGCGGTCACCGGTGAGCTCAACATCCGCTACCTGCGTCCCATCCCCTGCGGCTCGGCTCTGGAAATCCGCGCTTGGCGACTCTCCGCCTTCCCTCCCCTGCACCGGCTCAAGGCGCACATTCTTTCCGGCGGCGAAGTCATGACCCTGGCCGAAGCCAAGTTCATGGAGCGCCCGGCGCGCTGATTTCCCGCTTTCAATGTAAAATTTTTATCCATGATGACCCGTCGATTATGCGACAATCTCCGTCAGGATTTTAATCAGCGCAACGAGGAGAATGCCATGCCGGAAAGAAAGAGAATTATCGTCATCGGCGGCTCGGCCGCCGGCCCCAAAGCGGCGGCCAAGGCCCGCCGCCTCGATGAAAACGCCGAAATCATCATCATTCAGAAGGCCCCCGATCTCTCCATGGCCTCCTGCGGTTATCCTTACTATGTGGGCGGCGTCTTCGACGATCGCAACATGCTGATTTGCACCCCCACCGGTGAGGTTCGCGATCCGAAGTTCTACCTCAAGGCCAAGGGGATTGTCGCCCACACCGAAACGGAAGCGGTGAGAATCGACCGGCAGGCGAAGACCCTGCTGATCCGCGATCTCAAAAACGGGGCGGAGGAGACCCTTGCCTACGACAAGTTGATTATCGCCACCGGCGCGGTGCCGAAAAAGCCGCCGATCCCCGGGGTGGACCTCGACGGCATCACCACCTTGCAATCGATGGGGGACGCCGACTATTTGCGCGAGATCCGCGACGGCCGGCGAATCACCAAGGCCGCAGTCATCGGCGGCGGGCTGATCGGCATCGAAACCTGCGAGGCGTTGCAATTGGCGGGGATCGACATCACCGTGATCGAAATGCTCCCCCAGCTGCTCACCTTTCTCGACTGGGAAATGGCCAAACTGGTGGAAAACCATGTGCGCGCCAAGGGGGCCAACGTCATCACCGACAACGGCATCGCCGAATTTCTCGGCGAAAACGGCAAGCTGTCGGCGGTCAAGCTTCGTAACGGCACCGAACTCCCCTGCGAGCTCGCGGTCGTCGCCATCGGCGTGACCCCCAACGTGCGCCTGGCTCAGGAGGCAGGGCTTGAAGTCGGCGAGACGGGCGGGCTCTTGGTCAACGAATACATGCAGACCAGCGACCCCGACATCTACGCGGCCGGGGACTGCGTCGAAGCTCTCAACCTCATCACCGGCAAGAAGGTCCATGCCCCTTACGGCGACCTGGCCAATCTGCAGGGTCGAGCCGCCGGCGAAAATGCCGTGCTCGGTAACGCCGTCACCTTCCCCGGCACCATCCAGACCGGCATCTGCAAGGTCTTCGACTTCGCCGCCAGCTCCACCGGATTGTCGGAAAAAGCCGCGCGGGGAGCGGGACTGACAACGATCGAGACGGTCATCAACGCCAGCCCCGACAAGCCCGGCTTCATGGAAGGCAAGCTGCTGGTCTCGAAGCTGGTGGTGGATAAAACCAGCGGCCGGATTCTCGGCGCCCAGTGCGTCGGCCCGGGGGATGTGAGCAAGCAGCTGGCCATCTGGGCGATGGCGATCAAGGCGCGGCTGGGGGTGGAAGAGATGATTAACGCCGATCTGCCTTACGCGCCCCCCTTCTCCCTGGCCATCGACCATTCCATCGCCACCGCTCACCTGATGCAGAACAAACTGAACGGGCGCATGCGCGGGATCTCCTGTGTCGAGGTAAAGAAGAAACTCGATGCCGGGGAGACACTTTTCATTCTCGACAATCGCGCCCCGGAGGAGTTCGACCAGATGCGCCTGGGCATCGGCGAACGGCTTATGCCCCTCGGCACCCTGCGCGGCCGCCTGAACGAAATGCCGACGGACAAAAACGCCGAGATCATCTGCTTTTGCAAGATCTCCCTGCGTGGCTACGAAGCGGCGCGGGTACTGGAAGGGCACGGCTGGAACAACGTCAAGGTGATGGAAGGCGGCATCATGGCCTGGCCTTATCCTCGGGAAAAATAATTTTTTGTGGAGTGATGCTGATGCGTGTGACCGACCTGTGGAACAAGAATGCGCGCCCAACCCTGTCCTTCGAATTCTTCCCGCCGCGCAGTGAAAAGGATGAGGCGAGCTTCGCGAAAGTCGTCGATACCCTGGCCGAATTGAAACCGGACTTTGTCTCCGTGACCTTCGTTATACTTTCGCCGGCGGCC
>JAVFAR010000139.1:0-6559 GCA_034002365.1 Trichloromonas sp. | reverse complement strand
CGTTGTCGAGCATGAGATCAAGATCGAAGAGGGGATTGGGCAGACCGCCGACCATATTGCCGAGAAAGCTGTCGACCGCAACCGGTATCGAAAAGTTTTCCGCCAGAACCCCGAGCATCTCCTTGGTGTAGACACGCCGGTCGAGTACCCCGGCCGCGTCGACCAGCACCAGCCGGGTCAGGGCCTCGGGATAGGTTCCCGCGTAGCGCAGGGCGATGGCGCCCCCCAGGGAATGGCCGGCAACAATCGGCGGCGCTCCGATAAATTCATCAACCACCCACTTAACAAAAGTGGCGTAATTACCCGGAGAATAGAGGGAATTCTGTTTCTGAGAACGGCCGAAACCGGGCAGGTCGAAAGTCACGACATGGTAGTCCCGGGCCAGCTGGGGCAGAAGCGTCTGCCAGGTTCCCGAAGCCGGATCGCCCAGCCCGTGGATCAGCACCAGCGGCGGATTCCCCTTGCGCCCGGCCTCCTGGATCAAGACCTGGCCGCCGAAGACCGGCTCACGCACCATCCGCTCCCGCACCTTGCCGCTCTCCACGGCCGACAGGGCCTGAACCGGAAAGGTGCAGAACAGGAGAAACAGAAGCAATATCCTTACCTTAATCAACCGCCCCATAACCACTTTGATCCTCCAATCACGAAATCCCGCGACCACCTCCGCCACTATAAAGCAAAAAAGCCGCCCGGCATACCCGAACGGCTCTTTCTCCCGCGAATGCGGCAACCAGTCACTCATCACTCGTCACTCATCACTGCCTATTCCCACTCAATCGTCGCCGGCGGTTTGCTGGAAATGTCGTAGACCACCCGGTTGATCCCCTTGACCTCGTTGATGATGCGGTTGCCGATATGGGCCATGTCGGCGTAAGGGAGCGGATACCAGCCGGCGGTCATGAAATCCTTGGTCTCCACGGCGCGCAGCGCCACCACATATTCGTAGGTGCGGCCGTCGCCCATGACGCCGACGCTCTTTACCGGCAGAAAGACGGCAAAGGCCTGGCTGATTTTGTCGTAATGGCCGGTGCGGTAAAGTTCCTCGATATAGATGGCGTCGGCCAGACGCAGCACGTCGGCGTATTCCTTCTTCACCTCGCCGAGAATCCGCACCCCCAGGCCGGGACCGGGGAAAGGATGGCGCCAGACCATGGCGTGGGGCAAACCCAGTTCCTCGCCGATGGCGCGCACCTCGTCCTTGAAGAGTTCCCGCAACGGTTCCAGCAGTTGCAGCTTCATATACTCGGGCAAGCCGCCGACGTTGTGATGGCTCTTGATGTTATGGGCCTTGCCGGTCTTGGCCCCGGCCGACTCGATGACGTCGGGGTAGATCGTGCCCTGGGCCAGCCACCTGGCGTCGGTGAGCTTGTTCGACTCTTCCTCGAAGATGTCGACGAAGAGACCGCCGATGATCTTGCGCTTGCGCTCGGGATCGGCAACACCGGCCAGGGCCGAAAGAAAGCGCTCCTCGGCGTCGATGCGGATGACCTTCACCCCCATGTTGCGGGCAAAGGTGGCCATCACCTGATCCCCTTCGTTCAGACGCAGCAGGCCGTTATCGACGAAGACGCAGGTGAGCTGCTCGCCGATGGCGCGGTGGATGAGCGCCGCCGCCACCGAGGAATCGACTCCGCCGGAGAGGCCGAGGATAACCCGGTCGCCGCCGACCTGACGGCGGATGCGAGCGATGGCATCATCGATGATATGCCCAGGGGTCCACTGCCCGGTACAGCCGCAGATGTCGCGGACAAAGGTATCGAGCAACTGCTGGCCGCGGGGGGTGTGGTTGACCTCGGGATGAAACTGCACGCCGTAGAGGCGCCGCGCCGTATTCTGAATGGCGCAGACCGGGGCGTTGCCGGTTCGGGCGACGACCTCGAAGCCTTTCGGCACCGCTTCCACATGGTCGCCGTGGCTCATCCAGACCGGGCTCTTGCCTTCCATGAAAAAACCGTCGAACAGCGGTCCCGGTTGCCCCTGGGCGAGCAGCTGGGCATGGCCGAACTCGCGCTTGCCGGCCGGAACCACCCGGCCGCCGAAATGCCGGCTCATCAGCTGCATGCCGTAGCAGATGCCGAGCACCGGCACGCCGAGCTCGAACAGCTCTTCGGCGATGGCCGGCGCGCCTTCTTCATAAACCGACTTGGGACCGCCGGAGAGGATGATCCCCTTGGGGGCGAAAGCGCGGATCGCTTCGAGCTCCATATCGAAGGGATGCAGTTCGCAATAGACGTGGGCCTCCCGCACCCGGCGTGCGATGAGCTGGGTGTACTGGGAACCGAAGTCGAGAATCAGGATTTTTTCGCTGTGGATGTCGGACATAAAATCTCTCCGGTAGGGGCGAGGCGCTGCCTCGCCCTGGGCGACCCAGCGGGTCGCCCCTACATTACCCCTGCCGCTCGACCCGGTAGTTAGGCGCTTCGTGGGTGATGGTGACGTCGTGAACGTGGGATTCGCGCAGACCGGCGTTGGTAATGCGCATGAAGCGGGCGTTATCCTGCAACTCGCGGATGGTGCGGCAGCCGGTGTAGCCCATGCCGGCGCGCAGGCCGCCCATCAGCTGATGGATGTTGCTGGAAAGACTGCCGCGGAAAGGCACCCGCCCTTCGATCCCCTCGGGAACCAGTTTCACGTCGCTGTCCACATCCCCCTGGAAATAGCGGTCCTTGCTCCCCTGCTTCATGGCGCCGAGGCTGCCCATGCCGCGATAGGTCTTGTAGGTGCGCCCCTGGTAGAGGATGGTTTCGCCGGGGGACTCGTCGGTGCCGGCGAAGAGGGAACCGATCATGATGATGTCGGCGCCGGCGGCGATGGCCTTGGGCAGTTCCCCGGAATATTTGATGCCGCCGTCGGCGATCAGCGGAATCCCCGCCTTGCGGGTGACGGTGGCGACATCGGCGATGGCGGTGATCTGCGGCACCCCGACCCCGGCGACAACCCGGGTGGTGCAGATCGAACCCGGGCCGATGCCGACCTTGACCGCGTCAACCCCGGCCTTGATCAGGGCCGCGGCCGCTTCGGCGGTGGCGATATTGCCGGCGATCAGTTGCAAGTCGGGATAGGCCCGCTTGGTATCCCGTACCGAATCGAGAACCCCCTGGGAGTGACCGTGGGCGGTATCGATGACCACCACGTCGACCCCGGCCCGCGTCAGGGCTTCGAGGCGCTCCTCGCGATCGCCCGCGACCCCGACCGCCGCGCCGACCCGCAGCCGGCCGAAGTCATCCTTGCAGGCGTTGGGATACTTGCGGACCTTTTCGATGTCCTTGATGGTGATCAATCCCTTGAGGGCATAGTTGTCATCGACCACCAGCAGCTTTTCGATGCGGTGCTGATGCAGATGAAACTTGGCTTCCTCCAGCGTCGTGCCCGGCGGCACGGTGACCAGCTTATCCTTGGTCATGACATTGGAAATCGGCTGATCGAGCTTCGTCTCGAAACGCAGGTCGCGGTTGGTGAGAATCCCCACCAGCTTGCCGTCCTTGGTGATCGGCACCCCGGAGATGCGGTATTTCTCCATCAATTCGAGGGCTTCGTAGATTTTCTGCTCGGGACGCATGGTGATCGGATCGACGATCATGCCGCTCTCCGATTTCTTCACCTGATCGACCTCCAGGGCCTGCATGGCCGGCGTCATATTTTTGTGCAGGATGCCGAGACCGCCCTCCCGGGCCATGCAGATGGCGGTCCGGTTCTCGGTGACGGTATCCATGGCGGCGGAAAGCAGGGGGATGTTGAGCCTGACCCTGGGAGTCAGTTGGGTGGTGAGATCGACTTCCTTGGGCAGTACGGTGGAATGGGCGGGAACGAGAAGCACGTCGTCGAAAGTGAGTCCTTCACGGATCTCGGTATCCAGCATCGCCAGCTCCTTTGTCTTAAGGGGGAGGGGGGGAATAACACCTATGGGGGAAAAATATTAATCGGCGATACTAGCCAAGCCGGTCCGGTTGAGTCAAGGCAAAATCCGTTAAAAATCATCAAACAGGCGCGGCCGCGACCATCCCGCGCAAGGGAAAGGTCGCGGCCGAAAAAGGACAAAAATCGTACTAATTGGGGATGAACTGGCCGCCGCTTTCGATACGATACATGAGGGAAGTCAGGAGCTTGATCGTAGACTCCAGATCGTCGAGGGAAAGGAGCTCCACCGGAGTATGCATGTAGCGCAAGGGGACGCTGACCAATGCCGCCGCCGTCCCGCCGCGGGAGAGCTGGATGACGTTGGCGTCGGTACCGGTGCCGCGCGGCGCCCCCATCACTTGATAAGGGATGTTCTCGGCGCGGGCCGTGGCGACGAGCAGATCGAAGAGAACCGGATTGACGTTGGGGCCGCGGGCGATAATCGGCCCCTTGCCGATCTTGAATTCGCCGATCTCTTTTTTGTCCATCTCCGGATAGTCGGTGGCGAAGCCGACATCGACGGCGATACCGATATCGGGATTGACCCCGTAGGCGCTGGTGGTGCCGCCGCGCAGCCCGACCTCCTCCTGAACCGTGGAGACGACATGGAGATCGACCGGCGCCGGACCGCGCCGCCGTACTTCCTGCAAAACCCGGGCGACAACGAAAGCGCCCATCTTGTCGTCGAAAGCGCGGGAGATGACCCGGTCCCCCTGCAAGCGCTCCAGCCCCACGGCGAAGGTCGCGGGATCGCCGATGGCCACCAGCTTCTCGGCCTCGGCTTTATCGGCGCAGCCGATGTCGATGAACTGGCTCTTGAGCTTGACCACCGTCTCCCGGTCCTTGGTCTCCATCATGTGAATCGGCTTTTTGCCGACGACGCCGAGAATGGGGCCGGAGGCGGTGTGGACATAAACGCGCTGTCCCGGCACCAGATGGGCATCGACCCCGCCGATGGCGGCGAAGAAGAGAAAGCCGTTATCGTCGATGTGCTTGATCATGAAGCCGATTTCGTCGCAATGCCCGGCCAGCATGACCCGGGGGCAACGCTCCCCGGCGCCGGCGATGCGGGCAATGACGTTGCCCATGACGTCGGTGTGCACCTCATCGGCCACCGGCTCCAGCACCCGCCGGATGACCCGCTGCGCCGGCTGCTCGAAGCCCGAGGGGCTGGGAGTTTCCACCAATTCCTTTAAAAAATCGAAATCCATCTGTTCCATGATTACAAAATCCTTGAATGTAGAAGTTCCTTCAGCCTTACACCCTGATCCCCACCGTCTTGAAAACCAGCTCCTCGGAATTGCTCCGGCACTGCTCGAACTGCGCTTCGGAAAGGCCGGCGCCCAGGGCGATTTTGCGGGTCATTTCCAGGGAAAGGAGATCGCCGGGGGCGTGGGCATCGTTGTTGATGACCAGCCTGGCCCCAGCCGCCAGCGCCATCTTGGTGACATGGCCGTTGGTCAGGGAATGCCCCTTGCGCGTGGTGATTTCCAGACAGACACCGCCCTGGGCGGCGAGCGCGGCCTCCTCGGCGGTCAGCAACCCGGGGTGGGAAAGGATGTCGACTCCGGCCTCGATAGCCGCCCGGTTGGTGCCGGGGGCGACCGGTTCGACAATCGTTTCGCCGTGCAGGACAACCAGCTTGGCGCCGAGAGAGCGGGCCTCGGCCGCCGCCTCGGCGATCATCGACGGGGGAATGTGGGTCAATTCGATGCCGGGAATCACCGCCAATCCCAGGGACTTGCCGAGATCCTGGGCGATCCGCGACAGGCGGGGAATAATCAGGTCCAGGTTGGAGAAATCCCCGTGATCGGTGATCGCCAGGGCGCGATAGCCGGCCACCGCCGCCCGGCGGGCCAGCTCGAAGGGAATGAGTTCGCCATCGCTGAAAACGGTATGGGTATGCAGATCGATCATAGGTCCTCGCGTACCGGCAGCGGCCGGCGAAATTGGGATGCGAAAAAAGCCAGCAGTTCGCGAAAGCTTTTACGATCCCCTTTTTTCAGGAAAAACGCCCCCTTTTTCGGCTCATCGAAGGCGGCCGTCACCACCGGGGCCTGGGCGCGGTTCAGGAAGAACTCCCGGGCCGCCATCATTCCCGCCCCATCGGAAAGGCAGAGAACGCCGAACAGACGCCGCAGGAAGGGGGTCCATAGAGGGGCGGCCTCGCGGGTCGCCGGCAGCACGAAGAGGCGCAAGGCGAAGGTCTCGTTAATCAACAGCCGGCCGATATCCCCCAGTCCCAGCCCCTCATTCCCCAGAAGAAAGTCCTGAGCCGGATCGAATTCACCGATCCCCTGCAGACTCCGCACGAAGCGGCGCACATCCTCCCCCTCGGCGGCGAGCAGCACCAGCTTGGCCGAAGCCTCGGAAAGAAGGACGTCGCGCTCGCCAAGATGATCCTTGATGAGAATGACCTCCTCGGAACTGAGCAGCGGCAGGCGGCCGGATTCCGCTTGTCCGCTATCGCGGAGCAACCCGAGGACGCCCTTGTCGATGAGCACCTTGAGGATCTGTAACACCTCGAAATCGGGACGGGGACAGTGGTCGAGAATCTCCCGTACCTGGGAATAATACTCGGTGAGGACAAGAATTTCCTGGGTGGTCGGCCGCAATCCCCGGGGGAGCCGGTCACGGGGAACCTTCAGTTCCAGGCAGGTCT
>JAVFAR010000138.1:0-6766 GCA_034002365.1 Trichloromonas sp. | reverse complement strand
ATATCGGGAACGAAACCACCGCTGTAGCGCAGCTTGGCCCCTCGTGCCTCAAGATCCTGCACGAACGCCTCGGTCCCATCGCTGTAGAGATTGCGTTGCCCACCCGGGGCGTAAATGCCGCCGGCCTGGGACATGGTCACATTCTCGCGCACCAGGGTGTATTCCATCAGGGCATTCATGGCGAACTCATGAACACCGCGCCCCGTAGAATAGACCAGGGTATTGCGCGGTCCGTAAAGGATGTACATGGCCGCTGCCTGATTGCGTCCCGGTTGCAGCAGGTTGCCTCCTTCGTAGATGGAGACGATGGTGCCCACGGCAAGATTGACATCGACCAGCGAGGAACCGTCCAGGGGGTCGAAGGCCACCGAGTATTTTCCCTCATAGTCACTGGAAACGGGAATGATGTCGGGGGATTCTTCCGACAGCATATTGGCCACCACCCCTGAATTGGTCAGACGCTTGCGCAGGATGCGGTCGGAGAGGACATCCAGGGCAAGTTGCTCTTCGCCGTAGAGGTTGGATGTCCCCGCGACCCCCAAGTCCCCGGTGCGAATTGAATTGACGATGTACTTGGAGGCATCGGCGATTTCACAGATCAGACGAGTCAGGTCGCGATTTTCTCCCACCTCGCGCAAATGCCGGCGCAGATCAATCTGAAATTTGGTCTTACCCGGTTCCACCATCGGATTCTCCTTCCACACCCAAAGTTATAAATAAATTCAGTAATTGTAGAAGTTTAAAGCAAATCGACGAGACCGGCAAGGACAAATACCGAAACGGTATACGCAAAACATTGACTTAGGATTCCATAATGATATTATTGGGGCAAATTTTTTTTCATATTCAGGGAGGAACCAAATGCAAGAAGAAAACGGACCGAAAACTGAGAAAAAAACGAATATCGAAGAAGTGTGGAATACAGCGATGAAAACTGCTCGAGATACGGTCAAGAGCCTCGTCCGCCCAGCGACCTGCTGTGTGCAGGCGGCCCAAAAGAAAATCGAATTGACCATCCTCACCCGTAAAATCGCCAGGGCGCAAAGTGATCTGGGCAAACGAATCGACCAGGCCCGGGACAAGCAGGTGGCCAATGTTTTCGAGGATGCCGAGGTCAAGGCGGCCCTGGAAAATCTCGACCCGATGAAACAAACCGCCGCCAAACTGAAGGAAGAAATCGCCAATCTGCAGAATCAGGTCTGTCCCGAGCCCCCCGGGGACGACGAACCCAAGGCGTAAGCCGTAAAAAGGCCCCTGAATCAGGGGCCTTTTTTTCATTTCAACGCATATGTTTTCGGGGTCGGGGAACACTGTGCAGGTGTTCGTCCTTATATTCGCGATCCCGTTTGCGCAGCGACTCGCAAATGTCGTTTTCCGCCGCCACAAGCTCGGCGGCGTGCTGATCCATGATTTTGAGGGATTCATCCAAATGATCGAGCGGCCGATTGGATTTCGGGGTGACCAGAGAATTTTCGCTGCGATTCACTTCGGTCATGACTACTCCTTCCTCCTGGGCCTTCGGCCCCTTCAACCCCGTGCCGAAGGGTACCGGCGGCCTTGTAGCGACATCCAACGGAAGTCAGTATAGCACAGGGACGATATCTTGCTTGCCCGCCCCCCCCTTCCCTGTTTACGGCCGGAGTCCATTTTGCAGGACCTGGACCATTGCCTCGTGAATCCAGCCGTTGCTCGCCAAACATTCCTGACCATAAACATTGTAGGGACGCCCGGAAAAATCACTGAGCCGGCCCCCAGCCTCCTCTACCAGAAGCTTGCCTGCGGCCACATCCCAGGGTTTGAGCTTCATCTCCCAGTAGCCGTCAAAGCGCCCGGCAGCGGTACAGGCTAGGTCGAGACTGGCGGAACCAACCCGGCGACAGGCGCGGGCCGCCCGCTGGAAGTTGACGAAGTGATCGAAATTATTGACCGGGCTGGTCTTGCGATCATAGGGGAAGCCGGTCGCAAGCAGGGAATTGGACAACTGAGCGGTTTGGGAGACCCGCAGGGGGTAATCGTTGAGAAAGGCCCCGGCGCCTTTTTCCGCGACGAACAGTTCCTGGGAGACGGGATTATAGACCACACCGAGCCGAACCTCACCCGCGACCTCCAGGGCGATGGAGACAGCGAACCAGGGGAAGCCGTGGGCATAGTTGGTGGTGCCGTCCAGGGGATCGACAATCCAGCGATAATGGGAATCGGTCGACCCGTAATCGGCTTCCTCGGCGAGGATGTCGTGGCGGGGAAAGGTCCCGCGCAAAACCTGGACAATGGCCGCTTCGGCGAGAATATCCGCTTCCGTCACCAGATCGACTTCTCCCTTGTGACTGACGGCGATGCCCCGCTGAAAATTTTCCAGCAGAATCTCCCCCCCCCGACGGGCCGCGGCTATCGCGATCGCTTTCATGGCATCCTCACCCTCGCTGGTCATCGGCTTCCGCCGAAGAATGATCCTGTTCCTCGCACCACAGCCGGGTCGCGCTGACCACGGCCACGGGAATGCAGGCAAACTGGAGAAAAGGAATCGCCAGCAACGCCAGAACCCCCGCGCCAAAACCGAGCATGGTGGTTTTTCGCGCCAGAATGTAACGGCGCTGCTCGGAAAAATTCAGGCGTTTGCGGGAAAAAACGAAACCCATGTATTCCACCACCAGAAAGAAAAGGGTCAACAAAACCGCCAGAATTGAATAGAGCAGACTGCCGAAGACCGGCAGCAGATTGAGCAGCAACAGGGCCAGCATGGCAAAGACGAAGAGGGAGATTTTTTTCACCTCCACCGCCAGGGTGACCAGGGCGTCGCGGCCGAAGGTCGAAAGGGAAAAGGGCTCTTCGTCCCGTTGGCCGGAGATCAGGTTTTCCGTCCGCTCCGAAAGGAGATCATTGAAGGGGGACGCGATGAGATTGCCGATGACGGTGAAAGAAAAGAAGACCACCACCGTCGTCACCGCCACCGCGATGATCCAGAGAAAATAATAAAGCGTGGCCCAGTACCAGGCCTCCCCGCGAGGGATGAGTTGAACAACGCTGTCGTTGAAGAAATCCATGCCGAGATAGACCGACCCGGAAAAGACCACCAGGTTGATCAGAAAGGGGATGAGAACATACTTCCACAAGCTGGGATGACGCAGCAGAAAGCGCGCACTCTGCCAATGGGAAAAAAATCCCCGGGAAAAATTGCCGACCGGCCGAACCGCGGCGGAAATGACCATAAGACAGACTCCTTGCAAGAGTTATTCTCGGCTCATCTTAGCACAAGCTTGCCATCAACACCAATCGCCCGGTCCGTGAGCGTGCGTACGAAGAGGGTGCCGCACCCCCCATCCGCCCGGACGCGCCAGGTATTGGCGCGGCGGGCGTTGACCCCCTGCGCCGAAAGCCAGGCGTGGAGTTCGTCGACACGGGCCGGATCGGGACTGACAAAGGCGGGCTCGGGCACGGGATTGCAGGTCAGCAGATGCAGGGTCAGTTCAGGAAAGCGTTGAAAGAGTGGCAACAGCTCCGCCAACTCTGCCGGGGAATCGTTGATCCCGGCAAGCAGCAGATAATTGATCCCCAGCTTGCGGCGGCGGCGCCGGGAGAGTCCGGGCAGGGCATCCTCCAGAACCGAGAGCACATCACCCAATTCCGCCCCCCGGGGAATCAGGCGACGGTGGGTGACGGACCGACCGGCATGAAGGGAGAGCATCAGCCCGTTATGGGGCAGGCGGATCATTTCCCTGAAGAGCGCCGTGGGGCTGCCGGTGGTGGTGAGGGACAGGGGCAGGTCACGGCTTCGGCAGCCTTCGAGAAACTCCCGAACCGCCGAAAAATTGTGCAACGGTTCACCAGCTCCGGACAGGGTCAGGCGCTTGGGCTCGATCCCCAGGGCACGGGCCCCTTCGAGCTGCGCCCAAAGTTCGGCGGCACTGAGATTGCGCAGCATCCCCCGGGAGCCCGAGGCGCAAAAGGGACAGCCAACGGCGCAGCCCGCCTGACTGGAGAGACAGAGGGTGCCACTGCCGTAATAGACCGCCTCGACGGCGAGACCATCCGCAAGCGGGACGAGAAATCTGCTGTTGGTCGACATCCGTTCCAGCCTCACCTTTCGCGAAGAAAAAAACCGCCACCCATTATAGTCGGGTGGCGGCAGGCTGTCGACCGAAGGTCGAAGCGGCGGGCTGGAAATTTTTTCAGAAGGCGAAGGAAAGGGTGATTCCGCCGACGGTTTCGCTGTCGATCAAATCCTTGGCCTCGTCGCTGATGGGGGAAGAAAAGAGGAAGGACGGGCTGATGGACACATTTTCGTTGACGGCATAGTCGAGGCCGACGCTCAGCTCATAGTTGTGCCAGTCGCTGTAATCGCCCACGGCGTAATCGCTTTCCTGATTGTAGCCGATCAGGGCACCGAGACTCAGAGAGAGCCCTTCGGCCAAATCGAAGCTGTGCCCGACGGCGGCGGTCAGGTAGAGACCATCCTCTTCGCACTCGTCCCAGTCATAATAGACGGTGAGGGTCGGTTCGAGCAGGGTATTCACGGTGACGCCGACATAGGCTTCGCTGGTATCGGAGAGCCCTTCGAGGTCATAGAAGATGTTGCCGAGACTCAGCGACACCATTTCAGTCAGGTCAAAGGAATAATCGAGGGTGATGTCGTTTTCCGTGGCCTCGCCGGAGGGAAAACCCGCCTCCTTGTCGTCGTTGGCCTGAATGTTGGTCCAGTAGCTCAGGGTGAAGCCCTTGTGGCTCAGATCCATCCCCCCCTGGATGACGCCGCCGCTGCCGCTCAGATCGTAGCCGCGCCACAGATACTTATCGAAGAAGCCGACGCAGGCCCCTCCTTCCACCTCCACGGCGGCCGAGGACGGGGCGGGACAGGTTCCTGCAAAGACCGCGGCCGCGCATAAAAACACCCACATTTTTTTCATGTTCATTCCTCCTGGATAAGGTTAAGGATGGACGTCACTTACGTCAGTTGATGTTCCGCCCCTGAAAGTAGGGATAAGCCTCCATGCCGATTTCCGCCACGTCGCTGCCGACATACTCTTCTTCCTCGGAAACCCGCAGACCGACGGTGTACTTGATCGCCAGCCAGACCAGACTGCTGCAGATCGAGACGAAGGCGCCGATGGCGATCACGCCGAGAAACTGGGTCAGGAAGCTGGTTTCGCTGTTACTGAAGGGGACCGCCAGGGTTCCCCAGATGCCGCAGACCAGATGGACGGAGAGAGCACCGACCACGTCGTCGATTTTGAGCTTATCGAAGAAGGGAACCGCCAAAACCACCAGGATCCCGCCCACGGCGCCGATAAGAATCGCGCCCCCCGGCGAGGGCGCCGCCGGACCGGCGGTGATGCTGACCAGACCGGCGAGGGCGCCGTTCAAGGCCATGGTGACGTCGGCCTTTTTGTAGAGCAGTTGCACCAGGATCATCGACGCGATCATTCCGCCACAGGCGGCAAGGTTGGTGTTGATGTAGACATTGGCCTGCTCGATGGCGCTGCCGGCGCTGCCCAGGGCCAGGGCGCTGCCGCCGTTGAAACCGAACCAGCCCATCCACAGAATGAAGGTGCCGATGGTCGCCAGGGTCAGGTTGGAGCCGGGAATCGGATTGACCCGCCCGCTCTTGCCGTATTTGCCCTTGCGGGCGCCAAGAATGACGGCGCCGGTGAGGGCCGCCCAGCCGCCGACGGAATGAACCAGGGTCGAGCCGGCGTAGTCGGAAAAACCCATCTCGCTCAGCCAACCGCCGCCCCAGACCCAGGAACCCTGGATGGGATAGATGAGCCCGGTGAGGACGACGCAGAAGAGCAGAAACGACCAGAGTTTGATCCGTTCGGCGACACAGCCGGAAACGACCGAGCAGGCGGCGCCGCAGAAGACCATCTGGAAGAACCAGTCGGAACCCGCCGCGTATTTGGCGGCGTAATCTCCGGCCAGCGCCGCCGAATCGTCCGCCGCCCAAAGTCCCAGGCTGCCCATGATCCCGCCGTCGACCCCCTTGTACATGAGGTTGTAGCCGACAAGGTAGTAGAGGATGCCGGCGATGCCGAAAAGGGAGATGTTCTTGAGACAGATGGTGGCCACATTTTTTGTCCGAACCAGCCCGGCTTCGAGCATGGCGAAACCGGCGGCCATCCACATGACCAGCACGCCGCTGATCAAGAAGGAAAAGGTGTTGAGGATATAGGCCACCTCCGTCAGGGGCGCCTCCTCGGCCAGGGACGGCCAGGGCAAGGCCAGGAGCAGCCCGAACCCGATGTACTTGAAGAACCTTTTCATGTCGCTTCCTCCCGCTTGGTCAAGGTAATGAGAGGCGGAAAGTGTCCGCCTGCCTGTTCTTTCTCGCACCGGGAGGAGGCCTGCCTCCCACCTTCCCGGCACATCGCCGAAGCCGCCGTGCATTGCCAAGCTCTTTAGCATCAGCAATGCCAAACTGATAATGTGTTTATTTTCGGTAATTTACAGAAATATAAGAAAATTTTTCGCCTAAAATACCGGCAGCAAAGGGGGGTGCTGCCACTTAACCGGGCAGCTGGGAAGTGCGGAAACAAAGACACCTGATGCCTTGGAAGGGGAGATCGGGCGCGGGACGGGAGATTTTTCTTGTCAGAAACGCGGGGCTGTGGCTATACTCGATTCAACCGGAAAGACTCTCTACCCTGTATGTGTGGTCAGAACGCCCGAGCGGAATAATTTTTTTACGGGATCGATTCAGGGGCGTTGTGAGCCAGCCCACCTCGAGTGGGACGCCTGATATGCCTACAAGAGATTCCACCTTTTTGGGACTCGC
>JAVFAR010000137.1:0-6816 GCA_034002365.1 Trichloromonas sp. | reverse complement strand
TCCATAAAGCGTAACGCCTCGCGGATGACCTCGCTGGCGTTGTTGTAGAGGCCGCTTTCCACCTTGGCCTTGACGCGGGATTCCAGTTCCGGGGTCAGTGAGATGTGCATGGCTGTCTCCCTTTCGCAGTATTTACGGCCAGCATAGGACGGTGTACAGAGATTGTCAATCTTTGGGGTGGGGAATGGGGAGTGGGGAGTGGGGAAATCAAAAACTAATCCGCCGTTATCCGCTATTATCCTGTCCGAAAAAGATCTTAAGCCCTGCAATCGGAGCGCGGAGTTGAGGGTGTCGGGGTTTTCATGCCTACCGAAATTACCAGGGTGATCGTATGCCTCTAGTGTCAGACATATGTGATCGGGTCGTTGAGATACTGAACACGGAGCCGGAGCTGAAGGTGGCCATCATTTATGGTTCTGCCGCTTCTGGGGCTCTGTGGTATCCAAAAGACGTTTAGATATTCAATTGTCTTGAAATTTTTAAGGGGAGTTTTGGGTTCTATGCAGCGCATGATTGAAAAAAGCCGGATGATGCTGATCATCCTCTTGCAGGCGGCGATTGTGGTGGTTTCTTTGTGGGCGGCGTTCGCCGTCCGCTTTGATTTCAATCTCCCTCCGTCGCAACTCTCCCGTTTTTATTCCCTGTTGCCGGCCCTGCTGATCATCAAGCTCGGGGTCTTCTGGTGGCAGGGGTTGTTTCGCGGGTGGTGGCGCTATGTTTCCATGGCCGATCTGGTGGTCATCATCCGGGCCAATGTCATTGCTTCGCTACTCTTTCTCCTCTACGCCTTCCTGGCCTATCGCGGGGCGAATATTCCCCGCAGTGTCCTGGTTCTCGACTGGGTTTTCTGTTTTCTGCTCATGGGCGGGGTGCGGTTTCTGACCCGCGCACTGCGCGAGCATTATCTGCCCATGCCGGCGCGCCATCGCCAGCCCCGTTCCCGGCTGCTGGTGGTGGGGGCGGGGGATGCCGGGCAGATGATCGCCCGGGAGATCCGTCTGAACCCCGCCCTGAACCTGGAAATCGTCGGTTTTGTCGATGACGATCCGCGCAAGCGCAAGCAATCCTTTCAGGGCTTTCCCGTGCTCGGCAAGATTCGGCGCATCGGCCGGATCTGTCAGGAGCAGGGGGTGGATGAGATCGTCATCGCC
This sequence comes from Trichloromonas sp., assembly GCA_034002365.1. Taxonomy (GTDB): domain Bacteria; phylum Desulfobacterota; class Desulfuromonadia; order Desulfuromonadales; family Trichloromonadaceae; genus Trichloromonas. The sequence goes on along the minus strand of JAVFAR010000137.1, from coordinate 5,665 downwards.
ATCCCTTCGGCCACGGGCAAGGATCTGCGCCATATGGTCGAACTCTGTCAGGCCACCGGGGTCAAATTCAAGACCCTTCCCGGCGTCGGGCAGTTGATCGACGGGAAAATCAGTATCCAGCAGGTCAAGGATGTGGAACTGGAGGATCTTCTCGGGCGGGAGCCGGTAAAGCTCGACCTGTCGCGCATCGAGGCGTTTCTCCGGGGGAAACGGGTGCTGGTGACGGGGGCCGGCGGCTCCATCGGCAGCGAGATCTGTCGACAGGTGGCCCGTTTCCAGCCGAAAAAAATCGTTCTTTTCGAAAATGCCGAAACGCCTCTCTTTCAGATCGAGCGGGAATTGCGGATGAATTTCCCCGATCTGCGGATTGTGCCGATCATCGGCGACATCCGCTTCAAGGCCCGGGTCGAGGCGATTTTCGACGAGTTTCTTCCCGAGGTGGTCTTTCACGCGGCGGCGTACAAGCATGTGCCGATGATGGAATGCAACCCGGCCGAGGCGGCCAACAACAACGTGCGCGGCACCCGCATCCTCGCCGACGCCGCCCATCAATTCGGCACCGAGCGTTTTGTCATGATTTCCACCGACAAAGCGGTCAATCCCACCAACGTCATGGGCGCCAGCAAGCGGGCGGCGGAGCTCTACGTTCAGGCCCTGGCGAAACGCAGCCGGACCAGTTTCGTGACGGTGCGTTTCGGCAATGTCCTGGGCAGTAACGGCAGCGTGATCCCAGTTTTTAAGGAACAGATCGCCAAGGGCGGGCCGGTGACGGTGACCCATCCCGAGGTGACCCGCTTCTTCATGACCATCCCTGAAGCCAGCCAATTGGTATTGCAGGCCGGCTCCATGGGCAAGGGCGGGGAGATCTTTCTGCTCGACATGGGCGAGCCGGTGAAGATTGTCAAGCTGGCCGAGGAGCTGATCCAGCTTTCCGGCTATCGGCCCTATGAGGATATCGAGATCATCTTTACCGGTTTGCGCCCGGGGGAAAAGCTTTACGAGGAGCTGCTCTTGGCCGGGGAGGGGGTGCAGCCCACCTGCCATGAGAAGATCATGGTGGCCAGGGCTGCCGAGTGCGACGAGACGGTGCTGGTTCGCCAGATCGAGGAGCTTTATCAGTTGGCCAGGTCGTTGGACCTTGACGGGGTGGTCGCCAAACTGCAGGAGATGGTCCCCGAATTTCAGCCGACGTCGCCGGGACGGATAAAGTCGAAACCCCAGTTGCAGTTGGTGAAGGATGGAAGTGACGGCGTGTGAACGGAATTGTATGGGCAGAATTAAGCAATGGGCGATCCGCCGGATCGCCCATTGCTGTTTAGGGCGGATTTACAGATGAATCTGAAACAGGGTTCGGTCCGGCTGCTGTTCGATGGCGGTGATCTGTCCTTCGTGGGGGCGCAGGGGTTTGTCGAGGGCTTTGCTTCTGTCGCCGCAGGCGATGGTGCGGTTGCCGACGCGCATGGCGGCGACGTGGATGGCGTTGGTTTCTTCCCGCAGGTCGTAGGCTTCGATGATTCCCACCCAGGCGCCGAGTCCCAGATGCCGGTGGGCGCTGTTGGGAACTTCGTAGTGCATATCCTGTCCTCCTTCTCAGCCGGTTCAGCGGATACCGTATACATTTTTTATAACCGTTTGGCGAAGTGGGGACAATGCCTAAAATAAATACGCGCTAATCTTCGCATGTGCCGACATTCAGCCTGACTCGGCCGGCGCCTTGGGGAGGGTGGTCAGAAAGAGGTAGAGGAGCGGCGGCAGGCCCAGGGCGAAGACGGCTCCCAAGAGCAGGAAGGTGGGATGCAGCCCGAGGTTGTCGGCGCTGTAGCCGACCAGGGGGCCGCCGAGAACGAAGAGCAGGCGAAAGAGCAGGGACTTCAGCGAGAGGATGCTGGCCCGGTTCCGGCGGCGGCTGGCCTGTTGCAGATGATGGCGCAGCCGCGGCCCCTGCAGGCCGCGCATGGCGGTGAGCAGAAAGTAGAAGACGAACCCCCACCAGGCCTCGAACCAGCCGAGCCCGGCATACCCCGCCGCGGTCAGCAGCAGGAAGAGTATTCCCAGCCCCCGATTCCCCAGGTGAAAAAAGGCTCGCTGGCTGAGCAGCGAGGCCAGGGCCACGGTGAGATTGGCCAGGGCCCAGATCGGCCCGAACCAGGCGAGGGGGACGCCGTTTTGCTGCATGGTCGGCTGAATCAGCCAGACCGGAAAAAAAGAGGCGAGGCCGAGAAGGGTGGAGAGGAAGATGGTATGGCGCAGATGGCGGTTGTCGAGCAGCGCCTCGCGGCCGATCCGCAGGGCCTCGCTCAGGTGGGAGTGGGGCAGGGGGGCGTGGTCGACGGGCGTTTCCCTGAGGGAGCGGCTGATGAGCAGGGCCAGCAGCCAGACGCCGATCTGGGCGAAGAAGGGGAGCAGGGGGGCGGCGGCGTACAGGAGGCCGGCGCAGAGGGCGCCGCAGGCTTCGCCGAGCTGGGCGGCGCCGGTCATGCGCCCGTCGTGGCGGGCGTAGTCTTTTTCCCGCCCCGATTGCTTGAGGGTTTCGAAGAGCAGGGCGCTGTCCGAGCCGCTGATGAAGGCGAAGGAGACGCCGAGGAGCAGTTCGGCGACGAGGACCCCGGCGAAGCTGTCGGCCTGGGTGTAGACCCCCCAGCCGATAACGCCGAGCACCGAGGCGAGATTGAGGGAGAAGCGGTAGCCGAGGCGGTCGCTGAGGTATCCCGAAGGATATTCCATGAGCAGCGTCGCCACCGAGAAGAGCCCCTGCAAGAGCAGGATCTCGGTGAGGGAGAGGCCGATGTGATCCTTCCAGAAGAGGGTGATGACCGCCATGGGGAAGAGGGTCATTTTGAGAAAGGAGAAAGCGTAAAGCTTGCCGATGTTGCTCAAGGCGCGCGGCTGCGGGAGGCTCAGTCCCGCCAGTAGATGCAGGCCGCCGGGCAGCTGTCCATGGCCAGCTCGATCTTGCTTTCCGGGGCGCCGGTGGGGTTGTAGACGATCGATTTGTGGGCGCCGTGCTCATGATCGTGGCCGTGGCCGTCCTCGCCTTCCATGCGGAAGACCTCGGGGCAGAGGTGGACGCAGACTTCGCAACTGATGCAGCATTCCTGATCGACGGCGGGGGTTTTCGGCATGAGCGGTTCCTCCTGGTGAATTTGGGGCGCATGCTAGCAGCTTTGCCCGCTCTTGTCAGCCGGAAATCGGGATGAATTCATGACTCGACTTCATCCATTCCGCCGGGTAAACTGTGCACTCCGTCAATCAACCACAGAAGGGTTGATTATCACCACAGGGTCCAGATCTCAGAGACCCCAACCGCACTATCTGATTTCAGACATTGATTTTAACGCTCTGTTTTTCCTCTGTGTTCTCGGTGAACTCCGTGCTGAATGCTTTTGGGGGAGCAAAGATTAAGAGAGGGATTTTTATGAAATACCGCGTCTGGTTTTTCCTGTGGCTGCTGCTGGCCGCGAGCGGAAGCGCCGTCGCGGCTCCCGCTGCGGCGCCGCAGGTGACCCTCGATGCCTGGGTGGGGAAGGACCTGGTCTACGACATCGCCTTTCTCTGGTTCGACCGGATCGCCGAAGGGCAACTCGCGGTCTCTCCGGGACCCCGTTCCGGCACCTGCCGGGTGCTGCTCGAAGCCCGCACCCTGGGGGTGGCGGCCTGGGTGACGTCCGACCGGGTGCAACGCTACGAGTCGTTGATGGAAACCGGGCCGGACGGCCGTTTGCGCTCCCTGTCCTATGAGTCCCGCATCATCAAGGGACCGGAGGGCAAGCGTAAGGACCGCGGCAAGCGCTATCTCTTCGATCACGGCAAAGGCCAGGTGAGTTACGCCCGCACCCGCGACGGCGTGCCCGGCGCCGCCACCGTCCTGCCTATCCAGGGTACGCCCCCCGCCGACATCCTCACCGCCTTTTTCAATTTCCAGGCGGGCGTTTACGGTCCCCTGGCTCCCGGCGGCAAATACCGCATTTCGGCCCTGGCCAAAAAGGGGGTGGGCTGGATCGATGCGGAAGTCTTGCCCGAGGGGAAATGGCCGGCGAAAGAGTTTTTCCCCAAAAACGGCACCCTGGTCAAGGTCCGGGTCGATCCCGAGGTCTTCGAGACCAAGGACGGCATTCTCTATATCTGGTTCGATCAGGACCTGCGCCCCGAGCGCGGCATCATCGAGAACGTCATCGGCCTCGGCTCGATCTACGGCAGCGAGCGACCGCTTACGGCGCCGACGACAAATAACCCCTGACTTTCCTTGAACCTGAACTAAGGCCGATTACCACAGAGCACAGAGAGATTCTCTTTGCCCTTTTCATGTTTAACTCATCGTTTTTACTCGGTGTTCTGTGGTGAGATCGCTTTTTCAGGTTTGGGTTTTATCCGCTATCCTAAATACATCGCGAGGACCCATCATGAAACGCGGCATTACCTATGTCATCGGCCATAAAAATCCCGATACCGACTCGGTCTGCAGCGCCATCGCCTACGCCCGATTGCGCGCCGAGCAGGGGCTGGCCAACGTCGAACCGGCGCGGGCCGGGGATCTCAATCGCCAGACCGAATTCGTCCTCGACACCCTTGAGGCGCCCCGGCCGAAGCTGCTGCTTGATGTCTATCCCCGGGTGCGCGACGTCATCCGCGACGAGGTCGTCACCATCGCCGGGGATGCGCCCCTGTCCAAGGCCCTGGAGCTGTTTCACGCGCACAACATCCGGCTGCTGCCGGTGACCGACAATGACCGGCGGGCGCTGGGCTTGCTGGTGCTGAAAAAGGTTTCGGAAAAGTTCCTGGTGCCGAGCCGCGAAGCGGACATTCGCCGGGTGACGACCTCCCCCGACTCCATCCGCCAATGCCTCAAGGCGACGGCGGTGCATCTGGTGGATGAGCAGAAGGTGGAGGATCTCGATCTCTATGTCGGCGCCATGGCGACGGCGACCTTTCGCGACAAGGTCGCGCCCCTCGATGCCCGGCGCATCGTCCTCATCACCGGCGACCGCGAGTCGATTCAGCGGGTGGGGGTCGAGGCCGGGGTGCGGGTGCTGGCCGTCACCGGCAGCCTGCCCATTGCCGACGATATCATCGAGACCGGGCGCAAAAACGGTGTGACCATCCTTTCCACCCCCTTCGACACCGCCACCGGCACCTGGCTGACCCGTCTTTCCACCCCGGTCAGTTGTCTTATCGGCAAGGATTTTCCCTGTGTCGGGCTCTCCGACCGCCTCGACGATCTGCGTCTGAAGCTGCTGCACAGCAGCGATCCCGGCGCGGTGGTGCTCGACAACGAGGGGCGGGTGGCGGCGGTGGCGACCAAGAGCACCCTGCTCACGCCCTCGCCGATCAAGCTGGTGCTGGTCGATCACAACGAACTCTCCCAGGCGGTTCCCGGCGCCGACAAGGTGGAGATCAGCGAGGTCGTCGACCATCACCGCCTGGGGAATTTTCATACCGATCAGCCGATCCGTTTCATCAATCAGCCCCTGGGCAGCACCTGCACGGTCGTCGCCGGCCTCTACCGGCAGGCGGGGATCACCCCCGACGCCGCCACCGCCGGGCTGATGCTCTCGGGATTGCTTTCCGACACGGTCATTCTGCGCTCGCCGACCACCACCGTCCTCGACCGCGACATCGCCGCCTGGCTCGCCGAACTCTCCGGCCTCGATCCCCAGGAGTACGGCCG
>JAVFAR010000136.1:0-6913 GCA_034002365.1 Trichloromonas sp. | reverse complement strand
TGGCATTCCTTTCTATTCAGGTCGTTGCGGGAACAACACCTGAATATGGTCTGCCATGAGCCCTTCTGGCAAAGCCAAAGGACTCTGACCCCGTCCAGAGGACGGGGATTTCTAAGTCACATTAAAATGTGTTGGGTGCGAGCTCTTCGACTCCCCGGCAAGGCCCTGCTGATAGGCATTTCGCGGGTTTTGAGCAACCGCGCTCCGTGATTTCACCGGCCGGGCCGAAGGGTCATCCGGATATCAAGGTATAAATGATTTCTCTCAAGTCGAAATTTCTTATCCTTTCCACGCTGATCGCCCTGATGGTGGTGTCCCTGAGCATGTGGCATCACCTGGCCGCCTATCGCGAAACCCTGAACCAGCTGGCGATGCAGCACAGCCGGATTCTCGGCGACACCATCCGCAACAGCGTCATTACCTTCATGCGCAGCGGCGAGAATGACCGGGTCGCGGAAATCCTCGAAGAGATCCAGACCGAACCGACCCTGGAATTCGTGCAGATCTTCGACGAGTCGGGGCGTATTCTCCGCTCCGGGCGTTCGGAAAGCGTCGGAGACCTGGTTCCCGCCGCCGACCTCATCGCCTACCGTTCCCAGCAGTTTTCCAGCCGCCACGAGCACAACGGTCAGATTTATCAGGCGCGCATCCTCCCCATCTACAATGAACCCGACTGCCATGCCTGCCACGACCAGAGCGAACGGGTTCTCGGTATCCTCAGCATCCATATCGCCATCGACAATCTGGCAAACATGTACAGCCAGCTCAATTTCCGGGCGATGGCCTTTTCCCTGCCGATGCTCCTCTTCCTGATCCTCGCCATCACCGGCTTTGTCATGTACTACGTCGAAAAGCCCCTGCGCAGCCTGGTCGGGGCCATGAACCATCTGGAAAATGGAGAATTCGATCAGGCCACGGTTTCCCTCACCACCTCGAAGGAAATGGCGCAGCTTTCCGACAAGTTCAATCGCATGGTCGAGCGCCTGAGAAGCCAGATCCACGAAATGGTTCGCCAGGAACGGGAAATCGCCGTCGGCAAGGAAAAACTCGCCCATCAGGAACAGATCGAGGCGATGAACACCACCCTGGAAGAACGGCTCAAGGAGATCGAATTCCTCAACAGCTCACTGGGACAGCGCATCGGCGAAATCGAGGAAGCCAACTATCGTATCGCCGACCTCGCCGGTGAACTGGAAAGCAAAAACACCACCCTGCAGCAGGCGGTCAACCGCCTGTCGGCTCTTTACAACATGGGCCTGGCGATCAACTCGACCATGAACCAGAGCAAGCTCTTCCAGTTGCTCATCGAGGCCACCGTCGATACCCTCAAGGCCAGTGCCGGCTACATCCTGCTTTTCGACCGGGAAACCCACGAACTGACCATCGGCGGCTCCTTCGGCCTGCCGACGCCCCCCGCTTCCGGCATGCGTATCCCCCTGGAAAACGGCGGCGTCTCCCACTGGGTTATCGAGAACCGCAAACCGCTTCTGATCCAGGACATCAACAACGCCGGCCATTTCAACAAGATCAGCCGCCTCGGGTTCACCCGCGAGACGGTCATCTGCGCGCCGCTCATGGTCGGTGGCGAACCGATCGGCACCATCACCATGGCCAACCGCCGCGACAGCTCTTCCTTTTACACCGAAGACCTGGAGCTCCTCTCCACCATCGCCGGTCAGGCCAGCATCGCCATCAAAAATGCCCAACTCTACGAAGAGCAGCAGACGACCTACCTGAATACGGTGCAGGCCCTGGTTTCCGCCATCGAAGCGAGCGACGCCTACACCCACGGTCATTCGGAACGGGTCACGCGCATCAGCCTCGCCCTGGCCCGCCGCCTCAGCCTTCCGCCGGAGCGGCTCAAACGCCTGGAGCAGGCAGCGGTTCTCCACGACATCGGCAAGATCGGCATCGACCGGGAACTGCTGCACAAAACAGGGGATCTGACCCACCAGAATGTCCAGTCCCTGCATCAGCACCCTCTCATCGGCGTAAAGATTCTGGAACCGATCCAATTCCTGAAGGATGTGCGCAAGATTATCGCCCAGCACCACGAGCGCTACGACGGCAAGGGCTATCCCAACCATCTCAAGGGGGATGAAATTCTTCTGGAAGCCCGGATTCTCGCCGTCGCCGACACCTTCGACGCGATGATTTCCGACCGCCCCTACCGGGAAGCGCTCTCCTTCGAGAAGGCCGTGGAAGAAATCGTCCGCTACACCGGCACCCAGTTTGATCCGATTGTCGCGGAGACTTTTCTGGAAATGGTGCAAAAAGGGGGTTTTCGTCAGCCCCCGACGGGGAAAGCCGGTGCCCCCAGTCCTGACCAAAACGAGAGCTTTCCCCCGCTGGACGCTGGCGGATTAACGAATCGTTGATGCGCCACCGAAGCCGGTGGAGCAGCTGAAGAAAGCGTTCTTTGCCCCCTTAAGGAATCCGAATGGGCGAATTCCCCCAGCGCAGCGCCTGGTCCCTGCGCCATAAAATTCTGCTCCCCTTCATCCTCCTCCTCCTGTTGCTCGGCGCGGTGGCGACCTTCAGCTTCGTCCTGCTGCTGAACCGGGCCATCCATGAAACCGTCGATGACCGGCTCAGCTCCGGCCGTGACGTCATTTTCCGGGAAATCAAGAATCAGGAATTTCTCCTGCAGAGCTACGCCGATCTCATCGGCTACGCCTACCGGATCCACCCTTCCAGCGACGGGGGGCGGGCCTTTCTGCCGGAGCATGAAGAGCTGCTGGCAAGCCTGGCGCGCAGCGACATTCAGGCGGAATTCCTGCCGGTCACCCGGTGGCGGGAAATTCCCGCCTCGGATCTGCGGGAACTGATCGATCATGCCATCCGCAGCGGCCGCCCCCGTTTTCGCTTCCTCAACTCGGCACAGACACCGCCCGCCCTGACCGTCGCCAGCCTCCTGCCCGAGGGTGCTCGGCAAGCCCAGGTGCTGATATTGCGCACACCGGTCAAGGCCTCTTTTTTAAGTGCCCATTCCATCGGCTTCGGCGCGCGCACTTCGCTGATGAACCTTTCCGGTGAAATTCTCACCGCCAGCGATCCCGAACACCTCCCCCCCGGCCTGTCTCCCGACCTTTTGGCGACGGTGATCGGGGGGCGGTCCCTGATCCGCATCGGCAATGCCGGCAAATACCTTTACAGCGCCATCCCCCTGGGAACCTCGGAGATGGTCCTCACCGTTATCGAAATCCCTATGAACAGTCTCGACGCCCTGGTCAACGATCTCACCCTGCGGGGCATCGCGACCTTGGCTTTCTTCGTCCTGATGGGGGGCATTCTCTACTACCAATTGCTGCAACGGCAGATCATGACGCCCGTCCAGTCCCTGCTCAAGGCGACCCAGGCCCTGAGCTGGGGCAACTTCGATTTCCGTATCGAAAAGCCCAAACAGGATGAGCTGGGGCAGGTCGCCCATTCCTTCAACCTCATGGCGGAAAAACTTCGCTCTCTCTACGCCGACAGTCTGCGCCAGGGAAAAGAACTGGCCGCGGCCGAGGAAGAATTGCGCTACCAGTCGCTGCTCACCGATAAAAACCGCCAGATCGAAGAGGCCAACGCCGAACTAACGGCGCACGTCAATGAGCTTTCGGCCCTCTTCAGCCTGATTCAGGACATGATCGGGTCCCTGGATCTCGACGTTCTCTTTGGCCGGGTACTGCAGATCATCAAGGATGTCGTCCCCTGCGACGAATTACTGTTGCTCCTCCATCAGGAAGATGAGCGGCTGCGGATCCGGAAAACCCTCGGTCTCGACCCGGCACGCAAGCATCGGGAACTGCTCGATGGGCACGGCGGCCTCATGGAGGAAATCAGCCGACGGCGGGAATGTTTGCATGTGCGCGACCTTGAAAAAGACCAGCGCTTTGAAGACTACCTCCGCGACTATCCCGAAACCCGATCCCTGCTCTGCGTGCCGATGGTCCTCAAGGAACAGCTGCTTGGGGTCATCAACCTGCACAAGAAGGCCGCCGGGGGATTCAGCGAACGGGAAATCCGCCTGGTCCAGGCGATTACCGCCCAGGCCGCCATCGCTATGGAAAACACCCGCCTCTATCAGCAGACCCGGGATCTCTCCAACACCGACAGCCTCACCCGGCTGGCCAACCGCCGTTTCTTCCAGGCCGCTCTCGACAAGGAATACGCCCAGGCCCGCCGCTACGGCGCGAACTTCAGCCTGATCATGATCGACATCGATCATTTCAAGCGCTACAACGACGCCCACGGGCATTTACAGGGGGACAAGGTGTTGCGGGACGTGGCGCAGATTCTTCAGGACAACATTCGCGGCATCGATCTGGCGGCGCGCTTCGGTGGCGAGGAATTCATCATCCTCATGCCTAGGACGAACAAGGAAGGGGCCCGTGCCGCCGCCGAAAAACTGCGGCTGTGCGTCGCCGAGCGGGAATTCATGGGAGCGGCCGAAAGCCAGCCCGAAGGCCGCCTCACCCTCTCCCTGGGTGTCGCCGAGTTCCCGGAAGATGCGGACAGCCTGGAAATCTTGCAGGACCGAGCCGATCAGGCTCTGTATCAAGCCAAAAAAGAGGGTCGCAACCGGACCGTCGCCTGGAACTCGACCGCCCCGCCCCTGCCCTATCTCACCGTCCTCCCCTTAAGACGCGATCCGGAATCATAAATCAACGTCGGGGCCTTCGGCTCGCCGGCGTCGTCACACGCCCTTCAAGCAACACCCGCCCCTCCCGCTCCCTTCCGGCCAGACGCAGCGCCTCGACGACCAGGGGCCGCTGCTCCGGCAGATGCCAAAGCAAAAGCGCCTTCTGCAGCTTCCTTTCCGTCTCCGTACGCGGCACATGCAGCACTTCCCCGGTCAGGGGATCCCGACCCGTGTGATAGATGCAGGTCGAAAGCGTGCCCGGCGTCGGAGTGAATTCCTGAACCTGCTCGACCCGTAACCGCTGTTCACGCAGGAAGAGGGCCACATCGGCCATGTCGGCGAGGGTACAGCCGGGATGGCCGGCGATGAGATAAGGGACCACCGCCTGACGCAGCCCGGCGGCGGCGCCGCGCTCACGAAAACGCTGGAGGAAATCGATGAAAATCCGGGGACCGGGCTTGCGCATCACCCGCGTCACGGCTTCGCTGGTCGACTCGGGCGCGACCTTGAGCAACCCGCCGACATGGCGGGAGAGCAGGGCATCGAAATAATCGGGCTGACGCTCCAGCAGGTCAAAACGTACCCCGGAAGCGACAAAGAGATGTTTGACCCGGTCACGGCGGCGGGCTTGTTCCAGCAGATGCACCGCTCGCCGGCCGCTGACGCGCAGATGTTTACAGGGTTTCGGGAAGAGACAGCCGGAGCGACGGCAGAGCCTTTTGGCTTTTTCATCGCCGCAGTCGAGGCCGTACATGTTGGCGGTGGGACCGCCGATGTCGGTAAGAGTCCCGCGAAAATCGGGATGGCCGGTCAAAGCATCGATCTCGGCGAGAATCGACGCCTCGGAGCGGGACTGGATCAGCTTGCCCTGATGATGGGTGATGGCGCAGAAGGCACAGCCGCCGAAACAGCCGCGATGGCTGGTGATGGAGAAGCGGATCTGCTCGTAAGCGGGGATGGGCTCCCGGTAGGCGGGATGGGGTAACTTCTGAAAAGGAAGAGCGTAGATCCGATCAAGATCGGCCTCGCTCAGCGGCAACGCCGGGGGATTGACCACCAGGGTCCGGGTGCCGTGTTCCTGAATCAGAGGGCGGGCATTGTAAGGGTTCTGCTCCCTCTCGGCAAGGCGGTAGGCCTCGCCGAAGGCGGCAGGGTCGGCGGCGACCAGCTCGAAAGAAGGCAGCCGCACACCCTCTTCCGGCACCTGCGCGGTCATCCGGGCGCTGCCGGGAATATCGCTCATCTCTTTGAGCGCCTCCCCCGCGGCCGCGCGCCGCGCGACTTCCAGCAAGGCATTCTCGGCCATACCGTAGAGAAGCAGGTCGGCCTTGCTGTCAACCAGCACCGAACGGCGCACGGTGTCATCCCAGTAGTCATAATGGGCCAGCCGCCGCAGGCTCGCCTCGATGCCGCCGATGAGGACCGGCAGCCCCTTGAAGGCGCCCTTGAGCGCCGCCGTGTAGGCGATCACCGCCCGGTTGGGGCGGGCCCCGGCGCGCCCGCCCGGGGTGTAGGCGTCGTCCCGGCGGATCTTTTTCGCCGCCGTGTAATGGTTGACCATGGAATCCATGGCCCCGGCGGAGACCCCGGCAAAGAGCCGGGGACGGCCCAACCCCCGCAGAGCCTCGGGATCGCGCCAGTCGGGCTGGGCGAGAATCCCCACCCGGTAGCCTTCCGCTTCCAGCATCCGGGCCAGGAGCGCCACGCCGAAAGAGGGATGATCGACATAAGCGTCGCCGGAGACCAGGAGCACGTCGAGCTCGTCCCACCCCCGGGCGGTCATTTCGGCGCGGGTCATGGGGATGAAGGCCCCGGCCTCTCCCTGGCGCTTCAGAACCCCTGATCCTTCATGAAAGAACTCCGAACCATTTACGGGTAGAGGGGGATGACATTCAGCCCCGCCGTTTCATCGAAGCCGAGCATCAGGTTCATGTTCTGCACCGCCTGCCCGGCCGCCCCCTTGACCAGATTGTCGATGGCCGAGACGACGATCACCCGGTGAGTGCGGGGATCGACGACAACGCCGAGATCGCACTGGTTACCGCCGCGCACCCAGGCGACATTGGGCAGGCTCCCCTGGGGCTGCACCCGGACAAAGGGCTCGTCGCGATAATGGGCGGCAAAAAGCTCGATCAGGCGGGCGGTGTCCGTTTTCTCCCGGAGATTGGCGTAACAGGTCGAAAGAATGCCGCGATTGACCGGCAACAGGTGCGGGGTGAAATTGACCACGACCGGCACCCCGGCGAGATCGCTCAGGGTCTGCTCGATCTCCGGGGTGTGCCGATG
>JAVFAR010000135.1:0-7087 GCA_034002365.1 Trichloromonas sp. | reverse complement strand
AACGCCCGATCACTCGAAAGTGACGACATTATAGCCAAACAACTTCTCGGCGGCATCCATTATTTCATCAGAGGCCGAGACTTTCTGGGATTCGGGCAGGCCGATGACGGTTTCGCTGCGGTTGGGAATGACCAGATGCAGCAGCACGTCGCAACTTCCCCGGTGGCGGTCGATGATATCCTTGAGCGCCGTCAGCTGCTCTTCGGTAAGCCCCGGCGTGGTCAGCCGGAAATGGACCTTCTTGGTCAGCCGCTCCTTGACCTCGCGCAGGGGGAGCACCTCCGTCGCCAGCAGCTTGCAGGACTCCTCCCCCACATCCAGGGTGCCGCTCACCAACAGCGGTTCCTCCCCCTTGAGCAGCTCCATGGCCGCCTGATAGGTCTCGGGAAAGACCACCATCTCGACGAATCCGGAAAGATCCTCCAGGGTGACGAAGGCCATGCGGTCGCCTTTCTTGGTGGTCAGTTCCTTGAGCCCGGCGACGATGCCGCAGACCTTGACCTCGGACTTGTCCGGGCGCTCGTGCAGCCCGGCGGTGTCGCAGGTGGCGAAGCGCTTGATCGCCGCGCTGTGCCGGGCCAGGGGATGGCCGGTGATGTAGAAGCCAAGGGCTTCCTTCTCGAAGCCGAGAAGGACATTTTCCGGCCATTCGTCGATATCGGGGAGCTTGCCGTAGCCGTTCCCCTTGTGGTTGACGATCTCCGCCGTGCCGAAGAGGGATTCCTGCCCCTGCTCCTTCTCCCGCTGCACCTTCTGGCCGATCTCCATGGACTCTTCGAGCACCGCCATGAGCTGAGCACGCCGCGCTTTCAGGGAATCGAAGGCACCGCACTTGATCAGGGCTTCGGCCACCTTCTTGTTGACCTTGCGCAGATCGACCTTTTCGCAGAAATCCTGCAAAGAGGTGTAATCCCCCTTGACGCGCTCCTCGATGATCGATTCGAGGGCCGCCGCGCCGACCCCCTTGACCGCGCCCAGGCCGAAGCGGATGGAATTGCCATGCACGGTGAAGCTGCGGTCCGAGGCGTTGATGTCCGGGGGGAGCACCTCGACCCCCATGGCGCGCACCTCGGCGATGTTCTTGATGACCTTGTCGGTGTTCTCCATGTCCTCGGTCAGAAGCGCGGCCATGAATTCCACCGGGTAGTGGGCCTTGAGGTAGGCGGTGTGGTAGGCGACCAGGGCGTAGGCGGCCGAGTGGGACTTGTTGAAACCGTAGGCGGCGAACTTCTCCATCAGGCCGAAGACGGCTTCCGCCTTCTTGACATCGAGCCTGTTCGCTTTCGCCCCGGCCATGAACTTTTCCCGCTCCTTGGCCATTTCCTCGGGCTTCTTCTTGCCCATGGCGCGGCGCAGCAGGTCGGCGCCGCCGAGGCTGTAGTTGCCCAGCACCTGGGCGATGAGCATGACCTGCTCCTGATAGACGATAACCCCGTAGGTGTCCTTGAGGATCGGCTCCAGTTGCGGGAAGGGGTAATCGAAGCTTTCCTGGCCGTGCTTACGCTTGATGAAGGAGTCGACCATCCCCGAACCCAGAGGGCCGGGACGATAGAGGGCGACCATGGCGATCAGGTCCTCGAAGCAGGAAGGCTTGAGCTTGATCAGATATTCTTTCATCCCCGAGGATTCGAGCTGGAAGACGCCGGTCGTCTCCCCCTTGGAGAGCAGCTCGTACGACTTCTGATCGTCGTCGCGAATCAGGCGCAGATCGAAATCGGGAGCCTTGCCCGAGCGCACCAGGCGCACCGCTTTGTCGATGACGGTCAGGGTTTTGAGGCCGAGAAAGTCGAACTTCACCAGCCCGATCTTCTCGACGTAACTCATGGCGAACTGGGTAACCTGCGCCCCCGACTTGGGGTCGGTATAGAGGGGCAGATAGTCGGTCAGCGCCTGGGGCGTCACCACCACCCCGGCGGCGTGGGTCGAGGCGTGGCGGGTCAGTCCCTCCAGGGCCAGGGCGATGTTGAAGAGCTCTTTGATCTTGGCATCCTTGTCGATCAGCTCCTTGAGCTTGGGCTCCTGGGCCAGGGAGTCCTTGAGGGTGATGTTGAGGATGCCGGGGATCAGCTTGGCGATCTTGTCGGTCTCGGCGAAAGACATGTTCAGCGCCCGGCCGACGTCGCGGATCACCCCCTTGGCCTGCATGGTGCCGAAGGTGATGATCTGGGCGACATTCGCCTCGCCGTAGCGATGACGCACGTAGTCGATGACCCGCTCCCGGCCATAGATGCAGAAGTCGACGTCGATATCGGGCATCGACACGCGCTCGGGATTGAGAAAGCGCTCGAAGAGCAGGTTGTAGGGCATCGGGTCGATGTCGGTGATGCGGATGGCGAAGGCCACCAGGCTGCCGGCGGCGCTGCCGCGCCCGGGACCGACGGGAATGTCGTGATCCTTCCCCCAGTTGATGAAGTCGGCGACGATGAGAAAATAGCCGGGAAAGCCCATCTGCTTGATACAGTCGAGCTCCGTCTCCAGGCGTTCGCGGTAACGGGCTTCGTCCTCGGCGGTCAGTTCACGGAGCTTGCGGATGCCGGCCAGCCGCTCGTCCAGCCCCTGACGGGACATCTCGGCCAGAACTTCATCAAGGGTCTGTTCGGCGGGTTTTTCGTACTGGGGAAAGTGGTAGGTCTTGAAGTCGAGTTCGAGATTGCAGCGCTGGGCGATCTCCACCGTATTGGCCAGAGCTTGGGGATACTCCTTGAAGAGCGCCGCCATTTCGCCCGGGGTCTTGACGTAGAACTCGTCGTTGGAAAAGCGCATGCGCTTGTCGTCGTCCATGGTCTTGCCGGTCTGGATACAGAGCAGCACCTCATGGGCGTGAGCCGACTCGCGGGTCAGGTAATGGCAGTCGTTGGTCGCCACCAGGGGCAGCGACAGCTCCTTGGCGATTTCGATCAAGCCCCGGTTGACCGGAGTCTGTTCGGGGATGAAGTTTTCCTGGAGTTCGAGATAGAGGCGGTTGTTGTCGAAGACCTCGGCCATTTGCCGGGTGCGCGCCAGGGCCTCGTCCATGCGCCCGGCGCCAAGCAGCACGGGAATCTCTCCGCCGAGGCAGGCGGTCATGGCGATCAGCCCTTCATTGTTCTCGCGCAGCAGCTCCCAGTCGATACGGGGCCGATAGTAGAAGCCTTCGCGGTAACCGGCCGAAACCAGCCGGCAGAGATTGCGGTAGCCGGCGAGGTTTTTACAGAGCAGAACGTAGTGATACGAGGCCTCGGACGAGCCTCGGGCGTTGGTCTTCTCGAACCGGCTGCCGGGGGCGATATAGACCTCGCAGCCGATGATCGGCTTGATCCCGGCGGAAACGGCCTTGGTGTAGAACTCGATGGCGCCGAACATGTTGCCGTGATCGGTCACGGCCACCGCCGGCATCTTGTATTCCTTGACCCGCTCGATCAGGTCGGGAATCTTGATCGCGCCGTCGAGGAGGCTGTATTGGCTGTGCAGGTGCAGATGAACGAAATGGGTGTGTTCCATGAAACAATCATCCAGCCTTCGATGTAAATCCGGGAAAAGCCGTGATAAGACGTCCAGAAACAAGGACCTTGGACTTACAGGGATGAAGGGGATGAAGAGGATAAAAACCGAAAACCCCTATCCTGTTTATCCCTTTCGTCCCTGTTCAATAGTCGTCTTTACCCTCCCCTTACGGGTAGGGAAATTGTGGGAGATTCGAGATTCGCTCTGATCGGATCCGCGGAAAAGGGAGGTTGGATACTACCACCGGGAGGATTAAATGGTCAACTCGGTTCCGTGACGCCGAGCGGATGGCGGATAATTGTCGAGCCAGCGCGCCGAAGCGAGAACGCCGACAGAAGCCTGTCGATGCAACGCATCCACCCTGGTCTCTTCCTCGGCAAAGACGGAGCCGGCCGCAAGAAGGAACAAAAGCGTGCTGAAGAAGAGGATTTTACGGAGAAAACCGACCGGTCGCGTCATGGCAGCGAGTTCCTCCGGCGAAAGTTCCGGCTGAATCATCCTTCAAGTTGTTAAAGCGTAACAGAAAATGGCTCACGATAAAGGCGTGAAAAATAGAAACAAGAAACGGGATGAGGGCCCCGGCTGCGGCGGATAAAGCCGCATCAGAGAATTTCAACGCCGAACTGTTCAAGCATGGCGGTCAGACGGATCAGCGGCAGGCCGATGAGGGCGGTGTAGTCGGAGCCGTCCATGCGTTCCATCAGAGCGATGCCGAGGCCTTCGGTCTTGAAGGAACCGGCACAGTCCACAGGGTTTTCCCGCTTCACATAGCGCGCGAGCTGCTCCCGGCTCAGACGACGCAAGGTCACGGTGAAGGTCACGACATCCGTCAAGACCTCGCGGGAAAGGCTGTCATAGACCGTAACGCCGGTATAAAAGGTATGGCTGCGCCCCGCCATCTCCCGCAGCTGCGCCACCGCCGCCTCGGCGGAGCCGGGCTTGCCCAGCACCTTGCCGCGCGGGTCGGTGAAAACCTGGTCGGCGCCGATGATCAGGGCATCGGGAAAACGTTCGCCGAGGCTCTTCGCCTTGTGCAGGGAAAGATGCCGCACCAGCAGATCCGGCGCGATTTCCTGGTCGATACGCTCCTCGAAAAGCGGCGCGGCGACCTGAAAAGGCAGGCCGAGTTGACGCAGCAGTTGCAAACGATACGGACTGGTCGAGGCGAGAACGAGCGTGCGCATGAAAAAATCCCCCGAGTAAAATTTTTTCCCTTTTACCCCAGGGTTTGGCCAATTGCAAGACGTGGCGGATTAAAACGGCTTCGGAACAACCGCCCGCCCTCTCCTTTCAAGCCACTGCCCGCCAGGTCGGGACCGGTTCCTGAACCCTCCCGCTTCGCTCCATCCGCCGCCCGCGCCGAGAGCGCTCGCCGCCGGTCAATTCCGCCGCCAGTCCCTTCGCCAGCTCGGCCAGCGCGACACCCACCCGCGCCCGGTCGATGCGCGCGGCAAAACGGGAAAAATCCGCCCGCGCCAGCCAGTCGTCGACAAAGGTCACGGCGGAAGTCTCCCCCACCTCGACGAGCACCTCGCCTTCGTAACAGCCGTCGCCAAGCAGGCCGGAAACGGTGAATCCGCCGCCCGCCGCCGACAGGCGCCGTTCGATGCGATCCGTTACAAAATAGAGGGCGTTGCCGTCATTCCCCGTCACATCCAGCCAGACCATAGGTCACCTCCCAAAATTGATTGTCGATGAGATGACCTTAGAGGAAGACTGTGACGGAATACGTCACACCGAATCGAGATCCAGGCCTCGGCGCAGGCCGTCGACAAAGGCCGTCCGCAGGGATTCGGGTTCGAGCACCCGGACATGGGGGAGATAGGAGTAAAGCCAGGAAAGGATTTCCTTCTCGCCGCCGGCGGTGAAGGAAAGAATCAGCGAACCGTCCGGCTCTTCGGCGACTTGCTGGGAGGGGTGCCAGGTGCGCTCGCGAATGAGATAGGCGATCTCGGCGGAAAACCGGACCCGAATATCGATCGGCGCCTCGTCGATGAGTCCAAAAGCGTGGCCGAGCAGATCGTCGACGGAAAAATCCGCCGGCACATCGAAGCGCTCATCCAGCCGCTCCAGATTCCGGATGCGATCGACAAGAAAGCGCCGCAAGTCTTTACGATTGTGGGCGTAGGCCGCGAGATAGAGGGAATCCTTATAGAAAACGAGGGTATAGGGGTCGATCAGATAGTCCTCGGCGTCTCGCCGGGGGGGCGCATAACGGATGCGGCAGGTGTACTGGCGCAGCAGCGCCTCGCGCAGGTTTTCGAGGAGATCCCGCTGCGGGGCATAATCGCGCAAGCCCTGAAAATGCGGGGCCGCCGCCTGGGCCAGGCGTTCGAGGTGAGCCAGGTTGCGGGGAGGCAGACTGGAGCGGATACGGGCAAAGACCGCGTCGAGATCTTCCTGAAAAGGGGTGCCTTGCAAAAAGGCGAGCTGACCCCGACAGAGGGAGAAGGTCATCAGTTCGTAGAGGGAAAAGGTGACCGGCAGGTATTCCTTGAACTCGGCCATGAAGCTGTGCAGCACGGTGCCGTCCGGCTGGTTTTCGCGAATCAGCGGATAACCGGCCTCTTCCAGGGCTTGGAGATCGCGGTAGACAGTACGCCGGGTGACGCCGCACTCCTCCGCCAGTTCCTCGGCGGTAGCACCGAAACGCGCCCGCAGAATGCGGATGACATCATGCAGACGGGCCGCCTGGCTGTACTTTTTCTCGGGTTTTCCCGGTTTGTTCGGCCCCTTGATCATGACCCCCATCCTACAGCTCCTCTCCCGCCGTCATCCCGCGCAGGCCGTGAATGGTACCGCGGCCGTGAGGGCTGTCGATACGGCTGACGGAGAAGAAGAGTTGCAGCCGGCCGCCGCTGAGCACCGCCGCCCGCTCGCCGGTGAGGTGCACCCCGGCCAGGTCAAGGCGGCTGCCGGAAGCCGAAACCGCCACCGGCGCGGAAATTTTCAAGCCGTTGGCGATGAGGGTCGTGGCTTCCGCACGCAAGCCGACTTCGCCGCCGCTGATCTTCCCGCGATCGAAAATTGCGGTAGAGCGGCGCAGGGTCACGGAGCGGGCGCGGATGTCTCGCAGGTGGACATCCTGGCAATCGACGATTTCCAGGCTCTCATAATCCCCCGCGAAGATCATGCCCCGCGTCCCCTCGCATCGCCCTACCCCCTGCCCGGCCGAAGCGGAACGCGGCGACGGCCGGTAGCGACCGGCCAAGGCGTCGGAAAAAGCGGCCGCGAACAAGCGCGGCTGTTCATCCATCGGCATATGCCCGGCGCCGGGGATGATGCGCAAAACAGCCTCGGGCAGGTTGGCTTCCAGCAGGACGCCGGTGCGCAGCGGCGTGACCCGGTCCTGTTCCCCCCAAATGATGGCCGTCGGCGCCTTGATGCGAAAAAGATAGGGGCTTAAGTCCTCCTGGATCAGGGCGATGGCGGCGATTTTTTCCGGATCGCCGCCAAGGAGTTGTTGCCGCAGCGTGGCGTTGTCGAGCATGAGATCAAGATCGAAGAGGGGATTGGGCAGACCGCCGACCATATTGCCGAGAAAGCTGTCGACCGCAACCGGTATCGAAAAGTTTTCCGCCAGAACCCCGAGCATCTCCTTGGT
>JAVFAR010000134.1:0-7206 GCA_034002365.1 Trichloromonas sp. | reverse complement strand
TGGCGCTGACCCCGGCGGAAGGCTGGGAAGTGGCGGTGAAGGCGGAACAGGCCCGGGATTTCATGGATGACGCCCGGCGGCACGGCATCGTCGCCGCCCACGGCCTTTTCCGCAACACCTCGCTGGCGCTGGAATATCTGCACAGCGAGGGGAAGGGAGAAGGGAACGATCCCGTGCACACCACCACGGCACAACTGGCCTTTTCGTTCTGAGCGAACTTCACCAAGAACCTTGAATCCCCCGTTTTCTTGAAAAGCGGGGTTTTTTTGTCTGGGGGCAAGGGTTTGTGCAGAGAAGGCCGCACCGCGCCGGGCGTTATTCTTGGCCGATTTATTGCTCTTCCCTTGACCAAAGAGCCTTTGAACGCCCAAGAGTCGAATTTTTGTCATCCACCCCCGATACGGACGGAGATACGGTGTCAAAAGAACTGATCATCAAATTTCTCAACGGCAGCGAATGCCGGGGGCATCTCTTCCAGACCTTCGACCCCGAAGCCGCCGGCGTGGAAATCTTCCGTCCCGGAGATGACCGACCGGTGCCCTATCCCTTCGAGGCGATCTGCTTCGTCAAACTCTATGACGACCCCGGCAAGGATGTCCGTGACCACAGTGTCATCGAGGATCTGCGCACCGCCACCGGCGAGACCTTTCGCCTGCTGGTGAACCGCGAGGAACGGTTCAACAAGGGGGTTTTTGCCTATCCGGAAGAGCCCGGGGCGGATTTCACCCGCATCTTCTTCACCCGGCGAGGACTCAAAACATCAAACGGCTGGATCGCCCCATCGGAGAGGTGCTGCTGCAACAAGGGGCGGTGAATGAAAACTCTCTGCACTCGGCCCTTGAACTCCAGGACCGGCTGCGCAAACGCCGGCTGGGAGAGATGCTCAGCGAGCAGAGCAATCTCAGCCGGGAGTCCGTTGAAACCGCCTTGGCCACCGCCGCGAAAAACGGGTATCGCCCCCCCCGCTACCGCGTCGGCGACATCCTTATCGAAGCCGGGCTGGTGACGCGCAAGCAGGTGGAGGACATCCGCGCCCGCCAGGATTCGGAAAAGCACAAGCGGCTCGGCACGATCATGGTCGAATCCGGCCTGATCAGCGAGGATCAGCTGCTGAACGCCTTGGCCAAGAAATTCGGCCTGCGAATTATCGATCTCGACGACATCCAGATCGCCCCCGAGGTCATGCTCGGCATCATCGCCCAGCGCCTGGTACGCCGCCTGTGCAACCAGTGCAAGGTCCCCTATCACCCCAGCTCCGAGGAATACGAGCAGCTGGTGGAATCCTACGGACGGGAATATTACGAGCGCCACGGCATGCCCGCCTACGACGACAAATTGCTGCTGCAGCGGGCCAAGGGCTGCCCAGCCTGCGGCGGCTTCGGCTACAGCGGACGCATCGCCATCCAGGAACTGCTGGTCAACTCTCCTGCCATCCGCCTCGCCATCCGCCAGCGCTCGGGGGCGGACATCATCGATCAGGTCGCCCGCGACGAAGGCATGGTGACCCTGCGCCAGGACGGCATCGAAAAGATCTTCCACGGCATCACCGACTTCAACCAGGTCAATATCGTCTGTCTCTGACCCTCATCATCGGCAGCCGCGATAACGAAGAACGGGCCGGTTCCCGAAAGGGAGCCGGCCCGTTGCCGTTTGCGGTTCACGTCCCGAAAGGGGCGTTTCTCATCAGCCGCCTAGCCGATAACCACGAGCAGATCGCCCTGCTGCACCTGATCCCCCTCCCTGAAGAGGACTTCCTTGACCACACCGTCCTCCTTGGCCTTGACGTTGGTCTCCATCTTCATTGCTTCGGTGGAGAGGAGGGTCTCGCCGGCCTTGACCTCGTCGCCGACATTCACCAGCAGCTTGAAGATCTTGCCCGGCATCGGCGCGCCGACCTGCTTGGCGTCATCGGGATCGGCCTTGCGGTGCTCGGCGACATCGGACTCGACGGCGAGATCCTTGACCATCACCTGACGGGGCTCGCCGTTGAGCTCGAAATAGATATGGCGAGTACCGTCGGGATGCAGATTGCCGACGGCGTTGAGCTTGATGATCAACGTCTTGCCCGACTCGATCTCGAAGGTCGTTTCATCACCCGCTTCCAGGCCATAAAAGAAGACGGGGGTCGGAACCTTGGAAAGATCGCTGTATTCCTGGCGCTCGCGATCGAAGGTCTCGAAGACGCCGGGATAAAGGACCGCTGAAAGAACTTCCCGCTCGCTGATGGGATGGCCGAGCTTTTTCTCCAGTTCGGCCTTTTTGGCGGCGAAATCGACCGGTTCGAGCAGTTCGCCGGGACGGCAGGTCAGGGGCTTCTCGTCTTTGAGAATGATCTTCTGCAACTCCGGCGGGAAACCACCCACCGGCTGGCCGATCATCCCCTTGAAGAAGTCGATGACCCCCTGCGGGAAGGTGTAGTCCCTCCCCCGCTCGAAAATATCCTCCGGCTCCAGGTTGTTCTGGATCATGAACATGGCCATGTCGCCGACGATCTTCGAGGAAGGCGTGACCTTGATCACGTCACCGAACATGTCGTTGACCTTGCGGTACATCTCCTTGCACTCTTCCCAGCGATGGCCGAGGCCCAGACCTTCGACCTGGGGCTTGTAGTTGGAATACTGGCCGCCGGGGATTTCGTGATGATAAACCTGGGCGGTGCCGCTGCGCAGTTCCGACTCGAAGGGGGCGTAGTAGGTACGCACCGTCTCCCAGTAGTTGGCCAGATGCTGGATCCCCTGCTGGTCAAGACAGGGATCCCAGATCGTTCCTTCCAGGGCCGAGAGCAGGGCGTTCATATTGGGCTGGGCGGTCAGGCCCGAAACCGAGGAGAGCGCCGTGTCGACGATGTCGACCCCGGCCTGGGCGGCCATCATCAGCATCGCTCCGCCGTTGCTGGAGGTGTCGTGGGTGTGCAGATGGATGGGAATGCCGATCTCGTTCTTCAGGGCGCGGATCAGCTTCTCGGCGGCAAAAGGCTTGAGCAGGCCGGCCATGTCCTTGATCGCCAGGATGTGGGCGCCCATCGACTCCAGCTCCTTGGCCAGGTCGACGTAATATTTCAGCGGATATTTATCCCGCTTGGGATCGAGAATATCCCCGGTGTAGCACATGGCCGCTTCGCAGATGGCGTTGTTCTTGCGTACCGCGTCCATGGCCACCTTCATCCCCTTGGTCCAGTTCAGGGAGTCGAAGACGCGGAAGACGTCGATGCCGCTTTCCGCCGCCTTGGCGACGAACTCCTCGACCACGTTATCGGGATAGTTGGTGTAGCCGACGGCGTTGGAACCGCGCAGCAGCATCTGGAAGAGGATGTTGGGAATCTTCGTCCGCAGGCGATCGAGGCGCTCCCAGGGATCTTCCTTGAGAAAGCGCATGGAAACGTCGAAGGTGGCGCCCCCCCACATCTCCAGGGAGAAGAGCCCGCCGCCGAGATAGCTGGTGGCCTCGGCGATACGCTCCAGATCGTAGGTGCGGAAGCGGGTCGCCATCAGCGACTGGTGGGCGTCGCGCATGGTGGTGTCGGTGATCAGCAGCTTGCGCTCCTTGAGCGCCCACTGAGCCAGCCCCTCCGGCCCTTTTTCCAGCAGGATATCGCGGCTTCCCCGGGGGCGGACGGCGTTATAGGGGATATCCGGCACGCCGGCCTCGCGCAGGTCGCTGGAACGCAGCGGCTGTTTGATGCCGGGATAACCGTTGACTACCGTGTGGCCGATGAATTTGAGCAGCTTGTTGGCACGGTCCTTCTTCTCGCGGATTTTGAAAAGTTCCGGATTTTCGTCGAGATAGGAGGTGTCGCACTGGCCGTCAAGGAAGATCGGATGGGTGATGACGTTTTCGAGGAAGCCGATGTTGGTCTTCACCCCGCGGATGCGGAACTCCTGCAACGCCCGACGCATGGTGCGGGCCGCCGTCGCGAAGGTCAGCCCGAAGGTGGTGATTTTCACCAACAGCGAGTCGTAATAAGGAGCGATGCGGGCCCCGGAATAGGCGTTGCCGGCATCGAGCCGGACACCGAACCCGGCGGGGCTGCGGTAAACCTTGAGGGTGCCGAAATCGGGAGCGAAGTTGTTGGCCGGATCCTCGGTCGTGACCCGGCACTGGATGGCGTGCCCGCGCAGCTCGATATCGGCCTGGCTGGTCACGCCGATTTCCGGGTCGGAGAGCCTGTGCCCCTCGGCCACCAGAATCTGGGTCTGCACCAGATTGCGCCCGGTGACCATCTCGGAGACGGTATGCTCGACCTGGATGCGCGGGTTGGTTTCGATGAAGTAGAAATTCCGATCTTTATCCATCAGGAACTCGACCGTCCCGGCGTTGATGTAACCGACACTGCGGGCGATCTTCAGGGCCATGGCGCAGACTTCTTCCCGTTTTTCCTGGGAGAGGTTTGGCGAGGGCGCCAGCTCGATAACCTTCTGGTGACGGCGCTGGATGGAACAGTCGCGCTCAAAGTAATGGACGATGTTGCCGTACTTGTCGCCCATGATCTGCACTTCGATGTGCTTGGGCTTTTCCAGGTATTTCTCAATGAACACCGAGGCGTTGCCGAAGGCGGCCCTGGCCTCGGAAGCCGCGCTTTTCAGCCCTTCGAGCAGTTCCTTCTGGTTGTAGGCGACGCGCATACCCCGGCCACCGCCGCCGGCCGAGGCCTTGACGATCACCGGATAGCCGCAGGCCTTGGCGAAGATCAGGGCTTCTTCCTCACTGGTCACGGGTTTCTCGGTACCGGGCACCACCGGCACCCCGGCGGCCATGGCCACCTTACGGGCCGCCACCTTGTCGCCGAGCTGGCGCTGAATTTCGGCGGTGGGTCCGATGAAGGCGATCCCCGCCCGCTCGCAGGCTTCGGCGAACTCGGGATTTTCCGACAGAAACCCATAGCCGGGATGGATGGCGTCCACTTCCTTTTTGCGGGCCAGGTCGATGATCTCGTCGATCCCCAGGTATGCGTCGATCGGCCCCTTGCCCCGTCCGATCAGGTAAGCTTCGTCAGCCTTGTAGCGGTGCAGGGTGAGCTTGTCCTCCTCCGAGTAAATCGCCACCGTCTGGATTTCCAGTTCGGTGCAGGCCCGGAAAATACGGATCGCGATTTCGCCCCGATTAGCCGCCATGATTTTCTTGAACTTACGCACTTCCATCAAACCTCCTCGACTGCCGGCGCCAGTGCGCGGAAAAAACGTTTACCGAAAATAAAACAATTACAGCAAGGCTTAAAGTTTAGTTATATTTAAAATTTTGCGTGATTTTAAATATTTAGACAGATTTCGATGAGACGAAACATCTAATCAATTCAATGGGGTCTTGTCAATATGAAATATTGTTTTAATTTATCTCGAAGGGACTTCAAAACCCCACCTGCCCCCGGAAATCTCCATTTTCGATCTTCCGAAAGCCCTTGCCGACGCCGGGTAGAACATGCTAAAAAACTCTCCGTCAAGTAAATGACGCCCCCCCCCTTGCCGGAGACCCTCCATGAAAGAGCAGCGCCCCCGCATTCTCGTCATCGATGACGAGGAGCCTAACCGCGAAGCCCTCTCCCTGCTGCTGAAAGGCGCGAATTACCAGGTCGCGGCGGCCGTCAACGGGGAAGAGGCCCTCGCCCTGCTGCGCCAAGCCCCCTTCGAGGTCGTCATCACCGATCTCTTTCTCCCCGACCTCAGCGGCATCGACATCCTCAAACAGGTCAAAAGCGACGCCCCCCAGACGAGTGTCATTGTCATCACCGGCCAGGCCTCGGCCGAGACTGCCGTCCAGGCCATGAAGGAGGGGGCCCTCGACTACATCACCAAACCTTTCAACTTCGAGGAATTGAAGATCCAGATCGCCAAGGCCCTGGAAAAGAGCGCCCTGGTGGCGGAAAATATCTACCTGCGCCAGCAGCTGCGGGGCAAGTACAAGTTCGACAACATCATCGGTAACAGCGCCGCCATGCAGCAGGTTTTCGCCCGTATGGAGCGCATCGTCCAGACCGATTCGACCATCCTCATCCTCGGCGAGTCGGGGACCGGCAAGGAGCTGGTGGCTAAGGCCATCCACTACAACGGCCCGCGCAAGGACAAGCCCTTCGTCGCCATCAACTGCGGCGCGATTCCCGCCGAACTGCTCGAAAGCGAACTCTTCGGCCATGCCCGCGGCGCCTTCACCGGCGCCGTCGCCGACAAACCGGGCAAATTCGAACTGGCCCACAACGGCACCCTCTTTCTCGACGAGATCGGCACCATGCCCGCGCATTTGCAGATGAAGCTGCTGCGCGTGCTCCAGGATCAGGTCGTCGAGCGGGTCGGATCCGACAAAAAACTCAAACTCAGCATCCGTTTGATTTCCGCCACCAACGCCGATCTGGAAGAGGAAGTCAGAAACGGCCAGTTCCGTGAAGATCTTTACTACCGCCTCAACGTCATCCCCATCCATCTCCCCCCGGTGCGGGAACGGCGCGAGGACATTCCCCTTTTGGCCCATCACTTCCTGCGTAAATACTGCCGCGAAATGAACCGGACGCTGATGACCATCGCCGACGGGGCCATGCTTCGCCTGCAGAATTACGACTGGCCGGGGAACGTGCGTGAGTTGGAGAACATCATTGAGCGCACCGTGGCGCTGACCGCCGGCGACCATATCGAAATCCGTGACCTGCCGGCGGACATCGCCCGTCTCGACGCGCCGGCGAACCGCTTCGATCCCGGCTGCCCGCGTATTCCGGCGGAAGGGCTCGACCTCGCAACGACGTTGGAAAGTATCGAAGGGACGCTGATCCGGCAGGCACTGGAGATGGGTAAGGGGGTGAAAGCGCGGGCGGCGGCCCTGCTCGGCCTCAACCGCACCACCCTGGTGGAAAAGATCAAGCGTCTCAAACTCGAAGGCTGACCAGCCGACAGCTCCCGCTGACGAGCAACAAAAAAGGCGCCCCGCAAGGCGCCTTTCCAAACGATCATCGCAAACGAACGTCCCCGATTCGGGCCCTGCGGCCCACTACACCACGCGTCAGGCAGGACGATAAGTCATGCAACTGCCGCGCTGATCGAGCCGGATCACCGGCTCCCCCGGAGCCGCGCTGCGCCGGCACCGGCCACCCTGGTTGTGCTTGCATTTGGCACTGCAAACCACTCGTACCATGTCGGACCTCCTCCAGAGATTAGCGGTTGCTCATACGGCGGAATTTAAGCACAGCCCCCGGCAAAAGGAAAGAGGTTTTCTTAGAGCATATTT
>JAVFAR010000133.1:0-7223 GCA_034002365.1 Trichloromonas sp. | reverse complement strand
TGGCGCCTTCCGGACAGGCGCCGCGCAGACAGCCGGGGCCGGCATCGACGAAGAGCGCCGGCGCCGCCCGCCGCGCCGCGAGCAACATCTCCACGGCCAGGGCGCGGATCTCCCACTGCGCCCGGCGGCAGCAGCGCAGGCTGAAAAAATGCAGCAGTTCCCGGGCGTTCATGGTCATGACCAGTTTGGTCTCGGCGGCGTTGGGCAGCACGAAGCGGGCATCCTCGGCGGGAATGCCGGCGTCGAGCAGTTCGCCATAGACGCGCTGCGCTTCATCGAGCAGACCCTGGAAACGCTCCGCCAGCTCCGGCCGCTCGGCGATGCTCGCGGGGACGACGGCATCCATGCGATTCTTGAGGGAGACGTAACGCTGGCTTTGCTGGGAGTAGGAGGCGATGCGGTGGCGAACCAGCTGGTGGGAGCAGGCGCGGCTGATCCCCTCGATGCCGAAGGTGAAGGCGACATGCTCCAGGACGGAGAGGTGTCCCAGGGAGAGGATCTTGGCGAGAAAGACCTCGCGTTCCTTCGGCCCCTGCTCCAGCAGGCGGTCGATGGAGGATGCGGAATAGCAGAGCCGGGCGGCGGCGGCCACCACCTTCTCGGGTTCGGGGGTGTGAGTCAGCAACTGAACCAGCAATGCCATGGGGCGCGACAACCTTTGATTGGCGACGGTAAAACACAGAAACCCGCACGCACCCACATAGATGCGGCGGGCACAGCGGATGGCCACGGACGCGGAACATCAAAAAAAGAGACGGCCGCGAGGGCCGTCTGGAAAATTTATTTTTCCTGGCCGTATTTCTTGCGGAAGCGCTCGATGCGGCCGGCCGTGTCGACCAGCTTCTGCTTGCCGGTGAAGAAAGGATGGCACTGGGAGCAGATCTCGGTAACGATCTCTCCATCCTTCTTGGTCGAACGGGTTTCAAAGGTGTTGCCGCAATGGCACTTGACCGTGACGGCTTCGTATTTGGGGTGGATGCCTTCTTTCATGAATCATCTCCTTGGCGCCTGGCCTGGTACAGGCGAAAAAGCTGGGGGGTCGTAAAACGAAGATTGTCTATTTAGCACCGTCGGCGACGGATTGCAAGTTTTTTGTGGTCTTTGTTCCCTGGGGCCGGGGAAGCCGGGCTACTGGTTCATGGAGTCGAGGAATTCCTGGTTGCTCTTGGTTTCGCCGAGCTTTTCCAGAATGAATTCCATGCTGTCCACCACGTTCATGGAGGT
The DNA here is from genome assembly GCA_034002365.1 of Trichloromonas sp. Classification (GTDB taxonomy): domain Bacteria; phylum Desulfobacterota; class Desulfuromonadia; order Desulfuromonadales; family Trichloromonadaceae; genus Trichloromonas. Next base: position 5,999 of record JAVFAR010000133.1, on the reverse strand, counting down.
CAGCACCTTGCGCAGCAGCCAGGTGCGCTGGAGGCTGGTGCGGTCCACCAGCAGTTCCTCGCGGCGGGTCCCGGACTTGTTGATGTCGATGGCCGGGAAGGTCCGTTTGTCGACCAGGCGCCGGTCGAGAACCAGTTCCATGTTGCCGGTCCCCTTGAATTCCTCGAAGATGACCTCGTCCATCTTGCTGCCGGTATCGACCAGGGCGGTGGCGATGATGGTCAGGCTGCCTCCTTCCTCAATGTTGCGGGCAGCGCCGAAGAAACGCTTGGGCTTGTGCAGGGCATTGGAGTCGACGCCGCCGGAGAGGATCTTGCCGGAAGGGGGAACGACCGTATTGTAGGCCCGCGCCAGGCGGGTGATGGAGTCAAGGAGGATGACGACGTCGCGCTTGTGCTCGACCAGGCGCTTGGCCTTCTCGATGACCATCTCCGCCACCTGCACGTGGCGGGTCGCCGGCTCGTCGAAGGTCGAGGAGATGACTTCCCCCTGGACGCTGCGCTGCATGTCGGTGACTTCCTCAGGCCGCTCGTCGATGAGGAGAACGATGAGGTAGACTTCCGGATGATTGGTGGTGATGGAGTTGGCGATGTTCTGCAAGAGCATCGTCTTGCCGGTGCGCGGCGGCGCCACGATCAGACCGCGCTGCCCCTTGCCGATGGGGGTGGCGAGGTCGACGACGCGCATCGGCAGGTTGTCCGTGGTCGTTTCCAGCCGCAAGCGCTCTTCCGGATAGAGGGGGGTCAGGTTGTCGAAGAGGGTCTTTTCCCGGGCCACCGCCGGGTTTTCAAAGTTGACCTCGGAAACCTTGAGCAGGGCGAAGTAGCGCTCCCCCTCCTTGGGCGGACGAATCTGCCCGGAAACCGTGTCGCCGGTGCGCAGGTTAAAGCGGCGGATCTGCGAGGGGGAGACGTAGATGTCGTCGGGTCCCGGCAGGTAGTTGGCGTCCGGCGCCCGCAAAAAGCCGAAACCGTCGGGGAGAATTTCCAGCACCCCTTCGCCGAAGATGGCACCGTTTTTTTCCGCCGTGGCGTTGAGGATGGCAAAAATCAGGTCCTGCTTCCGCATCCCCGCCGCGCCCTCGATCTTCAGATCCTTGGCGATGCCGGCCACTTCCGTGGCTTTTTTTTCTTTCAGTTCCTTCAGGTTCATGGGGTCTCCTCGGAGGGCTCCGTCAGATGGCCGTCCACCGGGCAAGCCGCTTGCCGGGCGGGCTCGGAATGGAAGGGTGGCGACCCTGGCGGAATACGGCAGGTCGATCTTCGGGGGCAGGTATTAATGATGGAAACACGTTTTCAGGAATGGACGGTAGGATAAGCCTTTGTCGGCCGGCGCATGCCGGATATATCGAAAGCTGGGGGATTGGCGGCGCCGGGCTGAAAAGCGATAGGGTTTCGCGTCAAATCAAAAGGTAAGCGTCGTCAAGGTCCGGCTTTATGTGGATTCGTTTCGAATTGGTGTTCGAGGCCGAGCAGCGGGGAGGGATAACGAAGCTGCTGAAACTATTTACAACCATTGGGCGGATGCTGTCAATACGTTTGTGCCGGAAAAGGTCCGTTTCCATGGAAGAAACGGACCTTTTCCGGGAAGTCTGGCGGAGGCGCGCTACTGGGGCTGGTTGCGCAGGGGGTTGATCATCCCCGGATTGAGTTCGGAAGCCAGCTGGTCAAAGAGCTTCTGGTAGAGGAGCGGACCCGAGGCGCGGCTGAACAGGCTGGTGGAGCGTTCCGCCAGGGCGCGTTCCAGCCCGGCCAGGGAGATGTGGCGGATCTTGACCTCTTCAGTCTTGTTGTAATGGGCCTCGTCGAAGTCCGGATACTGCAGCGGCAGAAAGCTCTCCCCCGGCTTACCGTGGTACTCCCAGAAGACCTGACCGTCCGCCGACAGGACCATGGCGCTGGCCAGGATGACGTTGTAATCGGCGCGCAGAAAGGTCAGCTTGGTGCGATCCCAACGTTTCTCGTCGCGCTCGACACCGTTGAAGATCACCACCAGGATGGCATCGACCACATTCTTTTCAACCAGCGAGGCGATTTCCGCGGCATTGAAAACGTAGCCGATGTGCTGCTCGTCCCCCCGCCCCCGCGGATTCTGGCCGATCACCAGGCGGCTGAACATCTCCCGGGGATCGCCGGGAATCGCCCGGACGTCGAAATACTGTTTGTCTTCTTTGAGAATGTCGATCAGCAGATCACGGGCCGAGCCGTTGTACTGGTGCAGCAGGCCGATCAGCGCCTCGCGATCCGGGTGGCTGATGGTCGAGGACTCGTCGACCATCAACGGCAGAACACCCAGGGTTCGGACTTTTTCCCGGTATTCGGCCTTAGGCACGGTGAAGGATTTTCCGCCGCAGCCGATCAGCAGCGCCGCGACCATTCCGATCAGCAACCATCTTGGCATCGTTCTTTCTCCTGATAGATTCTTCAATTTGTGTTCGCTCCGGGATGCGGGCGTGGGTTTGTGTCCCGGCAGAAGAGGTAAGCCAGCCAGGCCAAGGCCAGCCCCAGGGCCGGGAAGGCGAAGGCGCGGTGGAAGTCCCCCCCCTGGTCCCGCATGATATATCCCATCACCTGTTGGGTCAACGCCGCGCCGATCACCACGAAAAAATTTATCGAAGTCATCGCCGTCGCCGCCAGGGGACCGGGGAAAAGCTCCTTGGTCTGGGCGTAGAGGATCGGGCCGGTGGAAACGCACAGACCGAAAAGGAAGAAAATGCCGGGAAGCAGAGCCTCCGGAAGCCGGGCCAGGGGGCCGAGGAAGAGACTCAACAGCGCCAGCAGGCCCAGTTGCCCCGCCAGCAGCACCTTCTTACGCGAGGCCAGCAGACGGTCGGAGAGGCGCCCGGCCAGCGGACAGCCGATGATGAAGCCGACGGCGGTGAAAAGGAGCAGACGGGCGGCCTCGCCGGGGGTCTGCCCGAGTTCCCGGATCAGATAGGGCGCTCCCCATAATCCCTGCACCGCCATGTAACCGCCGTACCAGAAGAAGGCGAGCAGGCCCAGCAGCCAGAAGGACGGGGTGCGGGCCAGGATTCCCCAGCCGGCAAGGAGCGGCGCACGGGCGGGGACGGCGCTTGGCCCGGGGGTGTCGCGGACGATGACCAGTACCGCCAGGGCAAAACAGGCCGTCAGCAGGGCGGCCGCCATAAAGGTCGAACGCCAGCCGATATGGCCGGCGGCCCAGGCGAGGGGGGCCGTGGCCAGCAGATTGCCGAAATTGCCGAGGGCGATCTGCGCTCCGGCGAGGGTGGCGAACTGGCGCGGTTCAAACCAGGCGGTGTAAATTTTCAGCGATCCCATCAGCACGCAGGCGGTCCCCAGGCCGATCAGGGCCCGCCCGGCCAGTGCCCCGGCATAGCCCTGGGCCCCCGCCAGCAGGACGGCGCCCAAGGCGGTGATCAGGCCGAGGGTGAAGATCACGCGCCGGGGTCCGTAGCGGTCGAGAATGGGGCCGAGGGGAAGCTGGGTGAAAGCAAAGGCATAAAATAACGCTGATGAGACATTGCCCAGTTGTTCGGTGGTGAGACCGAGATCCCGTTGCAGATCCTGGGCGATGACCGCCGCCGAGACCCGGTAGAAATATGCCACCACATAGAACCCCGCCAGAATCGCGAAAATTCGCCATTTGCCGAACCCCTCAGGGAACGTCGGCGGGTTTCCGTTGCTCAGCGAACGCATGTCTGAGCGCTTTCCGGCAGCGGCCGCGACTCCTTCGGTACCCGGCTCAGATCGAAATGCGCGACCCCCCAGCGCAGCACTTCCGCGGGAGGCGCCTGTGTCAGCTCCGCCGGTAGTGGCTGGCCGAGAAATTGCAGAGCGGAAGCGACCAATACGCCGCCGCAGCTGTGGTCAACGGCGATGGCGCCATGACGCTTGCTGATTTTTTCGCCATCGGCGGCCAGGGCCAGGGGCAGATGGATGTACTCGGGGAGGGGGAAGCCGAGGCATTCCTGGAGATAGATTTGACGGGGGGTCGAGGACAGCAGATCCTGGCCGCGCACCACCTGGGTCACGCCGCTGTCGGCATCGTCGACCACCACCGCCAACTGGTAGGCGAAAAGTCCATCGGCCCGCCGGACCACGAAATCCCCCACTTCCTCGGCCAGATGCTGTGACTGTTGGCCGCGGACGCCGTCCGTCACCGCCACAGAGCGCGCCGGCACCCGCAGTCGCCAGGCGCGGGGCCGGCGACCGGCGGGCAGTCCGGCGCGGCAGAGGCCGGGATAAATCGGGCCTTCCTCGCCGGGATGGGGCGCGCTGGCCAGGATATCCTTGCGGGAACAGGCGCAGCCGTAAATCAAGCCCTTGCGCTCAAGGATGGCGAGCGCCTCGGCGTAGCGGGACGTCCGCCGGCTTTGATAAAGCACCTCGCCGTCCCAATGCAGGTCCAGGGCGTCCAACGTATGCAGAATCGAATCGGCGGCGCCGGGCACCACCCGCGGGGTATCCAGATCTTCGATACGCAACAGCCAGCGACCGCCGAGCTGGCGGGCCAGGCAGTAGCTGCCCACAGCGGTCAGCAGCGACCCGAAATGGAGCGGACCGGTGGGGCTCGGCGCGAAGCGGCCGACTGGACACGGGAGCGTTGGGGAAGGTGTCATGATGCGAATCTCTGACCTCGCGGGAATGGGGCGATCATGCCCGACCCTCACCGGGCTGTCAAGATTGCCCCGGTCACGGATGTCATGAATCGGACATCACCGGTCTTTAATGTTGACAAAGCTGATGAAGGAAGGTTATTGTAACAGACTAAGTCAGCTATCGGAGGTCCCGTGATTATTACCCGCGCAACGGAATATGCCATTCGCGCCCTGCTTTATCTGGCTCGCCAGCCACGCGGGGAAATCGTCTATAAAAAAGATATCTGCAGTCACCAGAACATCACCCCTGCCTTTCTCACCAAGATTCTGCAGCCCCTCATCAAGGAGGGAATCGTCGGATCGCAGCGGGGAGTCGGCGGCGGTTTCTACTTGCGCAAGGATCCTGCCGAAGTGTCCCTCTTCGATGTGGTGGTCGCCCAGGAGGGCCCTCTCTATCTCAACGAATGCCTCTCCGACGGCGACCTCTGCCGGCGCACTCTCTTTTGTCCGGTGCACGGCGCCTGGAAAGAGGTGCGGGATGAAATGACCGCGATTCTAAAGCGATACAATTTCGCTCAGTTGGCTCAACAGGAGATGTGCAATCTGGAAGATCTGAAAAAATAGCCCGATAAGTCGTCCCTAAAAGTTTGACGGCCGCCCCTCCGAGCATGGAGGCGCGGCCGTTTTTTTTGCAAAAAAAACCCTGGAGACCAGGAGGGTAAGTCATCCAGGGCAAATGAGGCGGCTGCGTCCAGCGGCCTCGAAGATCTTTGCTTTAAGTATACGCTTGCGGGGATGGGGAGTCAAACCGGGCGGGAACAACCGGCCGGACCCGAGTGTCGCGAATGACTGGCAACGGCAGGGATAGATTCAGCGCTCGTGGGCTTCCGAACAGGAAACGGCCTCCCGAATCCCTGGGGCGGAAGGCCGCGCGTAATCTACATAAAAATAATGTACAAAAAAATATATTTTATTTTTTTTTCTTGACCATTTTAGTTCAATTATTTATTGTCTATTAAAACTACCCATCTGATGTAGTTGTAGGCAGAGATACCCCGAGGAAAAAATATGGAAACGACCCGTCGCAGCATCGCCAAAGCCGTCTCCTACCGAGTTGTCGGCACCCTGACCACGGCTCTGGTGGTCTTCATCGCCATCGGCCGCCTCGACCTCGAGGCGACGGTCGGCGCTCTCGATACCTTCTTCAGAATCTTCGTCTATGTTGGCCACGAGCGCCTTTGGAACCGCATCCCTTACGGCCGGCAGCAGCGCGAACCGGAATACACCATTTACCCCAAATCCGCGAAAGCGGTTTGAGCAGATCTCCCCGCTGCCCCTGAAAGGGGTTTTTAAGCGGGCAGCCCCGTCGAATGAGCCGGGTTTTTCTTCATTAAAGAGCTGTCGGCCTCGATTTTACCCC
>JAVFAR010000132.1:0-7328 GCA_034002365.1 Trichloromonas sp. | reverse complement strand
CTTCTCTACGCGGCCGGTCCGGCGGCCTGCGGCGGGCGTGATCCGCTCCGGCCCTCGGTTGTCTGTGCTGGTCCCGGCTGCCCCGGGGCCAGCTCTACGGCGGTCAGTGGCCGCCCCCGGCGGCGTTCCCCGGCCGCTTGTGCCGTGCGCTCCTGGCGGCCATGGTCCGGCCTGGTTTGATCCCTCGCAACACCTCCGGCGGCTTCTCTTCGCGGCCGGTCCGGCGGCCTGCGGCGGGCGTGATCCGCTCCGGCCACGGTTGTCTGTGCTGACCCCGAAAGCCCCGGGGCAAGCCCTGCGGCGGTCTGCGGGCTCCCCCGGCGGCGATCCCCCGGCCGCTCTGCCGTGCGCTCCTGGCGGCCATGGTCCGGGGCGGCATCACCGGCCCGATTCCGTCAATCCTCACGCCCCGGCGGGTGTCTCTTCGCGGCCGGTCCGGCGGCCTGCGGCGGTCTGCGGTGGCGACTTTACCGGCCTTGCATCCTCTTGAACCAGCGGGCGAGGCCGGACTTTGAAGGGGTTCGGTCTTCTCCGAAACGGCTGGAAATTTCGGCCAATAGTTTACTAATTGTGCTTGGCTCCGTTTGCGACAGGAGAAACTCTTTAATTTCCGGGTCTTTTTCTATCCGTGATTGCGGCGCTTTGCGGGGCGTGATAACCCAAGATTCGGCGGCTTGTATCTTGGATTTCTGCAATATCCGCCCCGTCGCCAGGTGCAAGGCCTTCAATGCTTCGCTGTTCGGAAGGTCTTTAACCAGTCTATAAATCCTGTTTGCTTGTTCTTCAATCGTCATTTTTACGGGCCCTTTCCCTTGCGCGTTCGGGGTTTCTTTCGAGCCAGGCGGCCAAGTCCGGGAAGGAAACCCGGTGATGACCCAGAATCAGAAAACTGTCCAGCATCCAAGGCTTGACTATCCGGCCGTCCGGGTATTCATTATAAAAATTGACCATGCGTGAAAATGCGCCCCGCTTAATCCCAAGTATCCGCAATGCTTCACCCCGGCAGTAACAGGGGCGCACAGGGAGCCCGACACGCTCAAGAATGGCGGTCAACAGTTGTTCCCCGGGGGCATCGTCGGCTTGAAAGCGTTCCGGCTCTTCCTTTCCCATCGTGGCGGCGCTCCTGTCGGTAAGGGGTTGACGTGCCCCCTATCTTACATGGTTGCGACAGAATACGTCACACTTGGGCGGTTACAAAAAAAGTGACGGGGGGCGGCCGAAGCCGGGGACCGTCACTTTGATTCCCTGGCGGACCATTTGCATGAAAGAAGCATGGGGGGAAACGCCCCCCCCATGCACCCGCCCCCTGCCTATGGTCCACCTGTCTCGGCGGGGGGGGCTGTTGACTCTTAAATTTTGATTCCGTCCGCCTGGATTACCTGCCGGACCATTTCAATGTCGTTGGCGCGGTCAATGTTTGCTGAATCAAAGACGTTTCCGGGTTCGATAACCGCCGGGATTTTTACGGGGTGCCAGCTCTTCACAATCGGTTCAAAGGCGGCCCCTTGCTGGATGGCGAGCTCCTGAATTTTCGCCAAGGCGTAAAGGCGGGAAAGGGCAATGCCCACAGAATCGGCGGCGGCCTTGTATTTTCCAAAAGATTCCCGGGCCAAGGCGACAAGATAACCGTTCATGGCGAACCGGTGTTGCTCTTGCAGGACGAAAAGCTTTTCTTTCTCCACGTCCACTCTTTCCCCAAGGACCGAAATTACCCCGCCGAGATCCCCGGGGCCGGCTGCGGCCTTGGCTTGATTCTCGGCAAGTTTTTCTTTAAGAGCGGCGATCTTGTCGCCGCACTTCACCCCTAAAGCCTGGTCGGCCAAAAGGTTTTCAAGTTCCGTCTCCATGGCTATGGCTTCGTCATAAAGACGAAACTGCTCTTTTTCACCGGGAAGAGGGCCAGCCTGGACCATGGCGATTTCATCAATTTTCAGCTTCACTTCGTGGATTTTTTCTTGCAGCTCCTTCAATTCTTTCGCGCTGCATTCGACCCCGATAGCCTCAATGGCGGCGAGGGCTTCGTGAAGCTCTTTTTTCAAGCGGGCTTCACGATCCGTAGCGGTCTGGTGTGCCGCTTTTGCTGTCTCCATGGCGTCTTTCAAGGCGGCCAATTCAGAACGGCTTCGTTCGGAAGCACGATCCCCGGAACCGTTGACTTTTTGCAGGGCGCTTTCGTATCGGCTCCTTGCATCACCGGCCTTAATAGCCAGGCCCGGAAGGTTGATTGTAGAAATTTCGTTTTTGATTTCCGCGATTCTGGCTTCAATGGATTTTTTCGCCTGGTAACGCTCGCTTATTTTCATGGGATTTCGTCCTTTCAATATTAGATAAAGGTAGGGGGAAGGCCTGCGGCTACACCCTTGGCGCTGTGATAGGCCAGGGGCACAACCCCCAGAGCCCAACAGGCGGCGAGTTCTTCCACGGTCAAGGGGGCGGTGGCCTCGGCGATCTTCCGGGCCTCGGCTTCCCGCTTGGCCACTTCGGCCGGGGTCAATTCCATGAGTTTTGCAACGGTGTCTTTCGCCGCCGCCAACTTCACCGGGTCGATTTCTTCACCAAAAACAATTTCTTTTCCAGTGTCGGCTTGATTTCTCGCCGTCTCGAAACCGCCGCTCATCAGTCTTCCAATTTTCTCCAGGTCGGTTTCTCTCCGGCCGCGATCCGTCGCCGCCGCCTGTTCCGAATTTTTGGCTTTCTCGAATTCGGCCGGGCTGATTCCCATCATTCGACAGATTTTTTTCTGTTCTTCGGTCATAAAATCCCCTTTCTGCGTTGATTTCCGTTTTTCCGGTCCCTACCCATTTCCGAAACCGTGTTAAAACCCTTTTTAAACTTCGCTGTATTCGACGATCTTTTCATCTGGCTACCCTTGTATGGGTTTTGACTTTTCGACAGCTCACGGGGCAATTTTCAATCGGCCCTCCGCCGTCCCGTTTCTGTTTCCCGGGCCTGTTCACCAGAATCGCGGCGGCCATTCGGAAGACCAACCCAAGAAGCGATAATTTCCGTTGTCCTTCTCCGAGCCCCGCCAGCCGCACAGCAGACAGCGAACCGTCAATAACCAACCCTCTTCCCCGGCCGCCTCCCTGAACTCGTGAAGGTTCGGCCGCTTCGCTTGGCAATGGGGGCAGTGATCGTGCTTCATTTGTGCTCTGCCTGGCGGCACATGGCTTTAAGGGCGCAGATAACCCGGCTGGCATCGCCCGCCCGCAAAAAGCGAACGTCCGTCACCTTCGCCTGTCTGGTAACGAATTTTCTCAAGGCCGCTTCCCGCTTATCCGCCGGGGCGGTGCTTACTTCGGCCCAAAGGGCGGCGATCATGTCAAGCTGCTTGGGGGTGGCGAAGCCTTCGCGGTAGCCGGTGCCGATTCTCTTTGACGGGATTTTCCGCCATGCGCCGATTTCCAGGGCATCACGTTCAAGCCGTTCAATCAGCTCTTCCCCCCCGGAGAAGGTCAGGGCGCGGGAGGTCGAAACCCCGAAACCGGCCAAGATTTCACGGTAAACGGCATCGTCCAGGCCAAGGGCATTTTTCAATGCGTGGATTTTCTTGTTTTGCGCTGGGGTGATCCCGCTGCTTTTTCTGTCCGGCGTCATTCTGGCCTTGCCTCCCTCTTCGTTTTCTATCCCCTACCGGCAGCCGCTCAGGGCGATCCGCAAGGCATTCAGCCGCGCCCGGCTGGCAGCCCGGCGGCGTTCCCGGCGAACATGGGCGGGCATTGACAACGCCTGAAAAATCGCGGCAATCGTTTTCATGCTTCGCCCCCCTTGCGCCGTTCGGCTCGGAAGTAGCAGTCAATCTCATCCAGGTGGTCGATTGCTTTCATCACCTTCTCCATGGCCACGTCGGCGGCGGCTCCAACATCGTCAACAACCGTCCCGGCATTATCCAGCGGGCAACCTATCGCGGCTTCCGAGGCCAGCCGGAGCAAACTTGAAACCTTGACCAGTTCCGATTGAGTCAATCTCAGGGCTTTTTCAGCGGCATCGACATTCATGGTTCACCTCGACAGAAGAAGATTGGCATTTCAAACTTTCCATGGTTCCCAAAAACGCGGCCTGCCTGGCGGTGATCCGCTCTTCGGCCTTCTCGACTTCTCGCAAGGCCTTTTTTTGCTGTTCTTTCAGCAACAATTCCACGGGCTCCAGGAGGTCGGCGGCGGTCTGGACCTGGTTCATAAGAGCGGGGAGAATCAGGGTCCAATCCAAGGCCCTCTGTTCGCCCTGTGCCCCCTCGTTGCTCGCCGCCAACTCCAGAGCCCGAAGCAGTTCATCAACGGTCCACAAACCCTTTTGCGATTCGATCAAGCATTCAACGGCTTCGCGGGGTGTCACGGCGGGAATCTGTTCACGGCTGGTTTCGTCCTGGTTCATAGCTATCCCTCCCCGGCCAGGTCATGCCAGGCCGCGTTTAAGTGGTCGACGGTCAAAGCTTCACCCTTGCCGGCGGCGAAGACCGACGCCAGGCGCAAGGTTTTCACGACACCCCGCAACGCCCCCGGTTTGCTGGCGATCCCCGCCAGAAAGCGGCGTTCGGCAGAACCCATGACGCCGAAGACATCGGCCATGGCGTCAACGTCGCCGGGAGCGGCCTTGGTCAACCGAAGCCGTTTACCCAGGCGGCTGAAGAGCTGGGCAAAGGTCGCCTCTCGGCTCCCCCCGGTCAGACGGGCAAAAACTGCCTCGTTACCGCACAACACCAGACCGACGCCGGTAGCGTCATGAATGGCGCGGATAGCTTCCAGGCTTCGCATATTGAGATGCTGGGCTTCATCCACGATCAACAGGCCGCCGGTATTGCTCAGGCGGTTGACCAATTCCCGCTGGAGACGGGCGGCGCGGCCGGGAATTCCCCGAAGGCCGATAGTCTCGGCGATTTCTTCCAGGGCCGAAGACACCCCGCCATGCGCCGGGCTCATGGTCGAAACCCAGACGTTAGGACTGGCGGCGGCGTAAGCGTGAAGCGCCTTGGTCTTGCCGAGTCCGGCCCCGCCGTAAATGCAACCCAAGTCCCCGGCCGCTTGCGCGAACATGAGAACCGCGTGAATCCGGCGGCCGGTGGGGGTGTCGATCCAGGCCGGAGCGGCGGGCATGGCGGCGGCGGTTTTGGCGTTGCGTGCGCTGGCCTCCAGCCATTTCAAAAGCTTCTCTTCAACGGCGCTGTTATCCCCCTTGTAGGCCCCTTTCAGCCAACTTGAAAGAGCCGCAGGGGAGAGCCCGGAGACGCGGGCGATCTGCGATTGGGAGCAATCGCCGCCCGCTAGCAGGGCTTGAATCTTGCCGCGCAACTCGGCGGCGCGGCCTTCCCCGGGGTCCGGGGGAATGATGTTTGTTGCCAAGGCTGTTTCCATCTGCTAAGCTCCTTTCAGGGTTCTTCGTGGTTCCCTGTGCTGGGGTAGGGTCGGGAGAAATTCCCGGCCCTGTCTTTATTTGTGGCGGGTCAAATTATTTTTTTCCGGTGTTCCGCAAACACTTCATTCATTGTTTCTTCAAAGTGGTACTTGCTTGCCGGGTCGGTCTCGGCGCTCTTCTCCTTCTTGTCAAACATCCCCTGAACAACCTTCACTTCCGGCGGCTTCGCGGGGGCGGCCTCTTCCGGTAGAAACTTGGAGGCCTGCCTGGCGTTGATCCGAATTTCGGCCTTTTCGACTTCGCGCAAGTGCTTTTTCCGCCGGGCTTTCTGCTTTTCGACTTCGCGGGCCGCGTTCCGGTCGTTGAATCCGGCCGGTACGATACATTCCGCCGCCCCGATCCGCCGCCCGTCCAACTGGGAGACAATCACGCCCTGGCGTATGTTGGCCGGGTCGAACCGCGCCACCAGCTTTTCCCCCTTGTATCGGGCCAGCTCTTCGCACCAAAAGCGGTTCCCCATGACCTTGATTGATCCGTCCTTGGCGTTGGCCGTGACGGTTTCGGGAGCCAGCAACCACAATTCCCGCTGTTCCCGGGTCGCCTTCCTGATTGGCCCCTTGGCGTAAGACTCGTCGAAAACCTCGTCAAAGCTCTTGCCGTTACAAATTTTGGAGCGGCGGCCCGGGCGGGCGTTGTACGCGGCGATTTCCGCCGCCAGAATCTTCTCGAATTCTTCTACCTGGATAGGGTTGGCCTGAGTTCCGCGCCCGTCAAAGGCCGGGTGCTTGTCGGTATACTCACCAATGCCGCCAATGCCAAAACATCGTTCAACAGGTTTCGCTTGCCCGTGTCCCGGCGTGGCCCAGTGGACTTCCGCTCCCAGTCGGGGAATCAGCCCCAAGGGCTCACCAGGCTTCACCTTGAAGCGATAGCGGTTTTTTACTCCGCCGGTAACGTCAAAATTTGCAGCCGCGCGCGTATTATCAAGCCAGAAATGGCTAGGGATTCCGTAGCGTTCTATCAGAACGCCGATTGAAAGCCGGATTTGGTCCTTGTTCTCCGAAACGTCAAGACGCCAAGCCAGAACCTTCCCGGAATAAATGTCCTGCCAGACCCAAGCGGTCGGCCTGCAAACATCGCCGGACTCGAACCGGACATATTTAAAAAAGGTGTAGCCGTCGCCGTTGACCGCTTCGAGCGCCCGAAAAACCGTCTTGTCTCGCTCTTGGGCCGGGAAGCATTTCTTATAGGCGTCTTCGCCCTGACGCTTCAGCACGATAAGGGCGTGGGGAATTTCGTTTTCGAGCTTGCGCATGATTGTCTTCAAGCTGGGGATTACCCAGCCATTTTTCTTGGCGGCCCGTTTCAGCCGTTCATAACAGGCCTGCGCGGTGGGCCGCGCAAGCCGTAACCAATCGGCTCTGAACATGTCGTCTATTCTCGGGTCGTATTCCGCCTTAGGGCGGCGGCCGCCCCGGGCATCCACGAGGATTGCCACCCGATCGCCAGGATCAACACCCCGGGTCTTTTCAAACCAGATTCTCACCCTGTCCCCGCCTTTTCCAATCTTCGCCCCCACTTCCTTGCAGGCTGCCGTTATTCCGGTGCCCCGCTCCATGAGAGATTCCACGGCGCGGACCGCTTCCGCCTTCCGGGCCGCGCCCGCTCTGTTCTTCTCGGTTTTCTGCCAGGCGTAGGCATGAAGGGCTTCCCGGTCTTCGTCGGTCGGTCGGCGTTGCGCCGGGGGCGCTTCCGGCACTTCGGGCGCAGCGGGTGCAGCGGGTGCAGCGGGTGCAGCGGGCGCAGCGGGCGCGGGGGTGGCCTGGGGGACGCCAAGCATCAAGTGGACGCTGATCTTGGTTTTCTCCCGGTCGGTCAAGGGGAGTTCGTCCACGTTGTACCGGCGGCCGCCACCCTGGAGAGTTTCGCCAGAGCAAGGCCATGATTGCTTTTGTGCCCTTTTCCTTACCGCTCGG
>JAVFAR010000131.1:0-7351 GCA_034002365.1 Trichloromonas sp. | reverse complement strand
CCCATGAGCCTGCCTGTGGTTTCCAATGTCGAGGCCCGGCCTAACCACGATTCGGCCCGCCTTACCGAGTTGCTGGTCCGTCAGGTCAGCGCCCCGGTTCGCTGGGATGAGTCGGTGGCCTGCATGGCCGAGCTCGGGGTCGGGCGCTTTATCGAAATCGGCCCCGGCAAGGTTCTTTCCGGGCTGATCAAGCGCATCGCCAAAGGCGCGACCGCGCAAAATGTCGAGGATGTCGCCAGTCTGAAAAAACTGTAATCGCCATCCGTCCTTTTTCGCCGAATGGCGCATTGACAGGGCGGAACCTTTACTGGTAAAGAAAGGAATCATCATGGCCAAAGACCGTGTCGCCATTGTCACCGGGGCTTCCCGGGGAATCGGCAAGAGCATTTCCCTGGCCCTGGCCGCCTGCGGCGCCAAGATTGCCGCTGTTGATATCGACCTGGCCGCCACCGAGGCCATGGTCGCCGAACTGAAGGCCAACGGCATTGAGGCGATCGCCGTGCAGGGAAACGTGACCCTGAGCGCCGATGCCGAAAAGATGATTCAGGCTGCCGTCGAGGCTTTCGGCCGCGTCGACATCCTGGTGAACAACGCCGGTATCACCCGCGACGCCCTGCTGCTGCGGATGAAGGATGAGGACTGGGATGCCGTTCTCAATGTCAACCTGAAGGGGGCTTTCCTCTGCACCCGGGCGGCCGCCAAGGTGATGTCGAAACAGCGTTATGGCCGGATCATCAACATCGCTTCGGTGGTCGGGCAGATGGGCAACGCCGGTCAGGCCAACTACTGTGCCAGCAAGGCCGGCCTCATGGGACTGACCCGGTCCAACGCCCGTGAGCTCGCGCGGCGCAATGTCACGGTCAACGCCGTGGCCCCCGGCTTCATTGCCACCGATATGACCGACGCCCTGCCCGAGAAGACCCGTGAGGAACTGGCGGCCCGGATCCCCCTGGAGCGTCTCGGCAGCGCTGAAGATATCGCCCATGCCGTTGTTTTTCTTGCCCAGGAAAAATCCGGATATATCACCGGGCAGGTGCTGGCGGTGAACGGCGGCATGTACATGTAAAGACCGCAAAAGCAACACAAATACCGGCCCGATCGGAGATCGGCTCGAAACACAAAAGGAGGTGAAGCAGATGGCTTCTATTGACGAAAGAGTAAAACAGATTGTGGCGGAACAACTGGGTGTGGATGCCGACCAGGTGACCAACGACGCATCGTTCATGGATGACCTGGGTGCCGATTCCCTCGACACCGTGGAACTGGTCATGGCTCTCGAAGAAGAGTTCGATATCGAGATCTCCGACGAAGATGCCGAGAAAATCCTGACGGTTCAGGACGCTATCGATTACCTCAGCGAAAATTCCTGATCCGCTGATCAAAAGGAGAGGAGGAGAAAACCCGGTTTTCTCCTCCCTTCTTGGCCCTCCTCTGTACCCCGTTTTTTTGATCCTGCAAGTCTCAATCTATTCAATCGTTCTAAATAGCTAGCCCGCGGCAGCAGAGCGCGCGTCGATGGAGGAAGAAATCATGCGAAGAGTCGTCGTGACGGGAGTCGGTGTCGTTTCCGCCCTGGGCACCGGGACCGAAAAGAACTGGTCGGCCTTGATGGCGGGAAAGTCCGGAATCGACCGGATCACACGCTTTGACGCTTCCGACCTGCCCAGCCAGATCGCTGGGGAGGTCAAGGACTTCAATCCCGAGGACTTCATCGACAAAAAAGAAGTCAAGAAGATGGATAGTTTCATCCATTATGCCTTGGCGGCCGCGGATATGGCCATGAAGGATTCCGGTTTGCAGGTCACCGAAGAGAACGCCGAACGCGTCGGCGTGGTGGTCGGTGCCGGTCTCGGCGGTCTGCCGGCCATCGAAAAGTACCACGAAGTGCTGATGAACGGCGGCTACAAGAAGGTCACGCCCTTTTTCATTCCGATGCTGATCATCAATCTGGCGCCCGGCCATATCTCCATCCGTTTTGGCGCCAAGGGACCGAATCTTTCCACCGTTACGGCCTGCGCTACCGGCACCCACTCCATCGGTGACGCCTATCACATCATCAAGCGCGGCGATGCCGACGCGATGATCGCCGGCGGCGCCGAATCGACCATCACCCCCTTGGGTATCGCCGGCTTCAACGTCATGAAGGCCCTCTCCACCCGTAATGACGATCCGGCTGCCGCCAGCCGTCCTTTCGATAAGGGGCGTGACGGTTTCATCATGGCCGAAGGGGCGGGTATCGTTGTGCTGGAGGAGTACGAGTCGGCGAAAAAACGCGGGGCGAAGATTTATGCCGAGGTCGTCGGTTACGGCGCTACCGGCGACGCTTACCATATCACCGCGCCTGCTCCTGATGGCGAGGGTGCGGCGCGTTGCATGAAGATGGCGTTGAGGCACGCCGGCATGAATCCCGAGGAAGTGGATTACATCAACGCCCACGGCACCTCCACCCATTTCAACGATCTCTATGAAACCATGGCGATCAAGAGCGTTTTCGGCGAGCACGCGCGCAAGCTCATGGTCAGCTCCACCAAGAGCATGACCGGCCATACCCTGGGCGCCGCCGGCGGCATCGAGGCGGTCTACTCCCTGCTCGCCATGGAACGCGGCGCGGTTCCGCCGACCATCAACTATGAAGAGCCCGATCCCGAGTGCGATCTCGACTACGTGCCGAACCAGGCCCGTCAGGCCGAGGTGCGGGTGGCCATGTCCAATTCCCTCGGTTTCGGCGGCACCAACGGCACCCTGATCTTCAGGAAGGTTTGATGATGATGGTTATCGCGAGCGATCACGGCGGTCTCGAACTAAAAGAAGCCATCAAGAAGTGCCTGGTTGCCCGTGGCCTCTCCGTCCGGGATTTCGGCACCGACAACGGCGATTCCGTCGACTATCCCGATTTCGGTGAGAAGGTCGCGCGGGCCGTGTCCAGCGGCGAGGCCGAGCGGGGCATCCTGATCTGCGGCACGGGTATCGGTATGTCCATCGTCGCCAATAAATTCCCCGGCGTGCGCGCCGCCCTGGTTAACGATCCCTTTACCGCGCGCATGGCCAAGGAACACAATAACGCCAACGTGCTGGTATTGGGTGGGCGGGTCATTACCCCCGAGGTCGCCTGCCGCCTGGTGGAAATCTGGCTCGACAGCGAGTTCGAGGGAGATCGTCATCAGCGGCGTCTCGACAAAATCAGCCGGATCGAGGACGAAGTCCGCAAGGCCGTCCGCTGACGGCCGGCGCTCTTGAAGGGCAGGCCGGGGGGGCTGCCCTTTGTTTTTAGCCACTCATGTTTCGCGGGGGGATGCCTCGCGCTGAAAGGTCTTTAAATCATGTCCGAGAAACTTGCCCAGTTCGATCCGGAAATCGCCGCCAGTATCCGCCGGGAAACCGAGCGTCAGGAATACAGCCTCGAATTCATCGCTTCGGAAAACTTCGTCAGCGAAAATGTGCTTGAAGTCCAGGGATCGGTGCTGACCAACAAGTACGCCGAAGGCTATCCCGGCAAGCGTTATTACGGCGGTTGCGAGTTCGTCGACGAGGCCGAACAGTTGGCTATCGACCGGGCCAAAGAGCTCTTCGGCGCCGAACATGCCAATGTTCAGCCCCATTCCGGTTCCCAGGCCAACATGGCGGTTTACTTCTCCGTCTGTAATCCCGGCGACACCATTCTCGGCATGAACCTGGCCCACGGCGGCCACCTGACCCACGGCTCCCCGGTCAACTTCTCCGGAAAACTCTTCAATATTGTTCCCTACGGCGTCAAGAAAGAGACCGGTGCCATCGATTATGAAGAGGTCGAGCGTCTCGCCGTCGAGCACAAGCCGAAGCTGATCGTCGTCGGCGCCAGCGCCTATCCCCGGGCTCTCGATTTTGCCGCCTTTCGCCGTATTGCCGACCAGGTCGGGGCATTGGTCATGGTCGACATGGCGCACATCGCCGGTCTGGTCGCCGCCGGTCTCCATGCCAATCCCGTCCCCCATGCCGAGTTCGTCACCACCACCACCCACAAGACCCTGCGCGGTCCCCGCGGCGGCATGATCCTCTGCCGCGAGGAGTTCGCCAAGGCCGTCAACAGCAACATCTTCCCCGGTATCCAGGGGGGGCCGCTGATGCATGTTATCGCCGCCAAGGCGGTGGCCTTCAAGGAGGCCCTCGCTCCGGATTTCAAGGTCTACGCCGCGCAGGTGGTGAAAAACGCCCAGGCTCTGGCCGCCGGGTTGATCCAGCGTGGCTTCAATCTGGTTTCCGGCGGCACCGACAATCATCTGATGCTGGTTGATCTCTCCGGCAGCGAGCTGACCGGGAAAGTGGCCGAGGCCACCCTGGAGAAGGCGGGGATCACCGTCAACAAGAATGCCGTGCCTTTCGATACCCGCTCCCCCTTCGTCACCAGCGGTTTCCGCATCGGCACCCCGGCGACTACCACCCGCGGCCTCAAGGAAGCGGAAATGGGGCTGGTCGCCGGCTGGATCGACCGCGCCCTGAAGAATGTGGAAAACGCCGAGGAGTTGGCGAAAATCCGCGCCGAGGTCAAGGAACTCTGCAAAAAATTCCCCCTCTACGCCCATCGCCTGGCCTAGATGGAGCGCCCGAGCTGGGAAGAATATTTCATGGAAATCGCTTCCCTGGTGGCCAGACGTTCGACCTGTCTGCGCCGCCAGGTGGGGGCGGTGATGGTCAAGGGGAAGAACATCCTCGCCACCGGCTATAACGGCACCCCTTCGGGGATCACCCACTGTGAGCAGGCCGGCTGTCTGCGGCAGCAGCTCAATGTCCCCTCCGGCGAGCGCCATGAACTCTGCCGCGGCCTCCATGCCGAGCAGAACGCCATCATCCAGGCGGCCAAGCACGGGGTCAATATCGCCGACGCGACCCTTTACTGCACCAATTCCCCCTGCATCATCTGCTCGAAGATGCTCATCAACGCCGGTGTCCGGCGGATCATCTATCGGGAAGGCTATCCCGATCTGCTCTCCATGGAGATGCTTGCCGAGTCGGGGGTCGAAGTTCTCGAATTCAGCCAGGTTGCCGGACGGAGCCAGGGAGAGCGCCGATGAAATGCCCGTTTTGTTCCTATCACGACACCAAGGTGGTCGATTCCCGACTGGGTCGCGAGGGGAACAATATCCGCCGCCGCCGCGAGTGCATCTCCTGCGAAAAGCGTTTCACCACCTACGAGCGGGTTGAGGAGACCCTGCCGCTGGTGGTCAAGAAGGACGGCCGACGGGAACTCTTCGATCGTTCCAAAATCATCGCCGGCATGCAGCGTGCCTGCGAAAAACGGCCGATCTCCATCGCCGTGACCGAGAAAGAGGTCGACCGTCTGGAACAGTCCCTGCAGGAGAGCGGCGAGAAGGAAATCGAATCGAGCCGCATCGGTGAAGCGGTTATGAACATCCTGCACGAGCTGGACGAGGTGGCTTATGTCCGTTTCGCCTCGGTCTACCGCCAGTTTCGCGACATCAATGAGTTCATGGCCGAACTGACCGACATCCTTGCCAAGGGCCAGGGCAAGAAGACCCTTTAATCTCTTTCGCTCATGGCCGTCATTCGTGCTCCCCGGGCGTTGTTCGCCGTCGGGGAGTTGCTGTTTTTCGACTCGGGAGCCGCTTATGCCCACCGCTGTGGAATATATGGAACAGGCCCTGGCCCTGGCGCGCCGGGCCGAAGGCCGCACCCGCCCCAATCCCCCGGTGGGGGCGCTGGTCGTCGCCGACGGCGAGGTGATGGGGGAGGGCTTCCATCCGGCGGCGGGGGAGCCCCATGCCGAAATTTTCGCCCTGCGTCAGGCCGGTGAGCGCAGCCGCGGGGGCGATCTCTATGTCACCCTGGAACCGTGCAGTCATCACGGCCGCACCGGCCCCTGCTGCGAAGCGGTGATTGCCGCCGGAATCACTCGGGTCTGGGTTGGCTGTGAAGATCCGAACCCCCAGGTGAGCGGCCGCGGCATCGCCCGCTTGCGCGCTGCCGGCATCGAGGTGGTGGTGGGGGTCTGTGAAGCCGATTGCCGGCGTCTGATCGCCCCTTTCGCCAAGCACATCCGCACCGGTCTGCCCCACGTTACCCTGAAGACGGCCATCACCCTCGACGGCAAGACCGCCACCGCCGCCGGGGATTCCCGCTGGATTTCCGGCGGCGCCAGCCGTCTGCATGTGCATCGGCTGCGCGACCGCATCGACGCCATCCTCGTCGGCAGCGGCACCGTTCTCCATGATGACCCGCAACTGACGACCCGCCTCCCCGAAGGCGGACGCAATCCCCTGCGGGTGATTGTCGACGGCCGGTTGCGCTGCTCGGCCAACGCCCAGGTTTTCGACACGACCCAAGCGCCGACCCTGCTCGCCGTCACCTCCGCCGTCCCCGAGGAAAAACAGGAGCGGTTGCGCGCGCGCGGGGTGGAGGTGCAGGTGCTCGACGGTCCCGACGGCCATGTCGATCTCCTTGCCCTTTTGCGCCTGCTCGGCGCCCGCGGGGTGCAGAGTCTGCTGCTCGAAGGAGGGAGCGGGCTCAATGGCGTCTTTCTGCGCCGGGGGCTGATCGACCGCATGCTCGTCTTCGTCGCCCCGAAGCTGGTGGGGGGCGCCGATGGCTACGGCATTTTCGCCGGGGCCGGGGTCACATGTCTGGCCGATGCGCCGGCTCTGGAAGATATCCGCATGACCCGTTTTGAAAACGATCTGCTGATCGAAGGGGAGGTGCCGCCATGTTCACCGGACTGATCGAGGATCTCGGCACGGTACGTGAACTCCGCCAGGGGAGCGGCGGCGCCCGTCTCAGTGTGACGACCGCCATCCCCATGGAGGAATTGGAACTGGGGGAGAGCATCGCCGTCAACGGCATCTGCCTGACGGTGACGACATTCGGCGCCGGCTCCTTTACCGCCGACGTCTCCCCCGAAACCCTCGGCCGCTCCAACCTCGGCGCGCTGCTTCCCGGCAGCCGGGTCAATCTGGAACGGGCCCTGCGCCTCGGCGACCGGCTTGGCGGACACTGGGTCAGCGGCCATGTCGACGCCGTCGGCACCCTGGATCAGGTGCAGCTGGACGGCAACGCCTGGCGGTTGACTTTCCGCCTTCCCGCCGAGGTCAACCGTTATGTGGTGGAAAAGGGTTCGGTGGCCATCGACGGCATCAGCCTGACCGTCAACAGCGTCGGCGACGCAACCTTTTCCGTGGCGATCATCCCCCACACCCTGGCGCTGACCACCCTCAAGGAGGCCAAGGTCGGGACGCGGGTCAATATTGAAACGGACATCCTCGGCAAGTACGTGGAGCGCCTGCTCGGGCGCGCCCCCCGGGGCGAAACCCGCGCCGCCGTCGATCTTGAATTCCTTGCCAAGCATGGATTTCTGTGACATAGT
>JAVFAR010000130.1:0-7385 GCA_034002365.1 Trichloromonas sp. | reverse complement strand
CGATCTCGATTTTCTGCGTCTCGACGCCGGGGCCTTCGCCGCCTGTCCGGGGAATTCCGTCGACTACGCGCTGATGGAGAAGACCGCCGACGCGGCGGTGATCCCCCTCGATGCCGGCTGGAGCGACGTCGGTTCCTGGTCGGCGTTGTGGGAGGCGGGTGAACGGGACGGCGACGGCAACGTCCGCCACGGCGACGTGCTCGCCCACGCCAGCCGCGATTGCTATCTGTATGCCGGCAGCCGCTTGCTGGCGACGGTCGGCGTGGAGAATCTGGTGGTGGTGGAGACCGCCGACGCGGTGCTGGTGGCGGCCAAGGACCAGGTGCAGGAGGTCAAGGAGATCGTCGCCCGGCTCAAGGAGCAAAAGCGTGGCGAAGCCCTGCTCCACCGGCGGGTGAATCGCCCCTGGGGGAGCTACGAGCGTATCGGCGAGGCGCCCCGCTATCAGGTAAAAAGGATTGTCGTCGCCCCCGGCGCGGCCCTCTCCCTGCAACGTCATCACCATCGCGCCGAGCATTGGGTGGTGGTGATGGGGACGGCGCGCATCACCTGCGGTGAAAAGACCTTTCTGCTTACCGAGAACCAGTCGACCTACATCCCCCTCGGCGAGACCCATCGCCTGGAGAATCCCGGCAAGATTCCCCTGGAACTGATCGAGGTCCAGTCGGGGAGTTATCTGGGGGAAGACGACATCGAACGCTTCGAGGATACCTACGGAAGAACCTGAGGAGATGAGCTGAGTGCAACTGAATTGTTTTAACGCCTATGACATCCGGGGACGGATTCCCGATGAACTCAACGAGGATGTCGCTTACCGCATCGGCCGGGCCTATGCCCAGTTTCTGAACCCCGGCAAGGTGATCGTCGGCCGCGATGTGCGTCTTTCCAGCGCCGGGCTCTGCGCGGCCCTGGCCCGGGGTCTGACCGAGGGGGGGGCGGATGTGGTCGACATCGGCCTGTGCGGCACCGAAGAGGTTTACTTCGCCACCTTCTACAGCCGCGCCGACGGCGGCATCATGGTCACCGCCAGCCATAATCCCATGGATTACAACGGCATGAAGCTGGTGCGCGAGGGCAGCCGGCCGGTCAGCGGCGACAGCGGCCTGCACGAGATTCGCCGGCTGGCGGAAGCGGGGGCTTTTCTTCCTTCGGCTAAAACCGGTATGATCGAAACGTTGGATATGAAGGTGCCCTATATCCGCCATCTGCTCGGCTATATCGACACGACGAAGCTGCGGCCGCTGAAAATTCTGGTCAACGCCGGTAACGGCTGCGCCGGGCCGATCATCGACCTCTTGTCACGGCAGCTGCCTTTCGAAGTTTTCAGAATCTGCCACCAGCCGGACGGCGCCTTTCCCAACGGCATCCCCAATCCGCTCTTGCCGGAGAATCGCGACGGGACCAGCCAGGCGGTACTGGAGCACGGCGCGGCGCTGGGCATCGCCTGGGACGGCGATTTCGACCGCTGTTTTCTGTTTGACGAACAGGGGCGCTTCATCGAGGGCTACTACATCGTCGGCCTGCTCGCCGAGGCATTTCTCGCCCGCGAGCCCGGGGCGAAAATCATCCACGATCCGCGTCTGACCTGGAACACCATCGATATGGTGCGGACGGCCGGCGGGGTGCCGGTGCAGAGCAAGACCGGTCATGCCTTTATCAAGGAACGGATGCGCGCCGAGGATGCCGTCTACGGCGGAGAAATGAGTGCCCATCACTATTTCCGCGACTTCGCCTACTGCGACAGCGGCATGATCCCCTGGCTGCTGGTGTTGGAGCTGATGTGCAGCAAGCGCAAGCTGCTCTCCGAGCTGGTCGGCGAGCGGATGGCCAAGTTCCCCGCCGACGGCGAGATCAACCGGGTACTCGACAATCCGCAAGGGGCCCTGGCCCGGGTCGAGGCGGCTTACGCGCCCCTGATGCCGGCTATCGATCGCACCGACGGCCTGAGCATGGAGTTCGCGGACTGGCGCTTCAATCTGCGTTCCTCCAACACCGAGCCGGTGCTGCGCCTCAACGTGGAATCCCGGGGGAATCAGGCGCTGATGGAAGCGAAGACCGCCGAACTGTTGGCGCTGCTGGACGCTCAAGAGTAAAAACAAAAACATGTCCACGGAAAACACGGAAGACACGGAAAGAAAACCAAACAAAACTCAAAGGCTTGGTTTTAGACAGGATAAAGGCGGATACCCCCCCTGTGGATAAGAGCAGGATAAATCATTTAAGGGTTTGGGTTTTAACATCCGATTCTATCCGCCCTTATCCCGTCAAAAAGCTAAGTTTTTGTCCGTGCTTTCCGTGTTTTCCGTGGACCAAAAAAATTATCGCCTTTTTGCCTGAATCGCCTTACCAGGGCATGGACGATCATGTCGGGAAACGTTAAATGACCACAAGGCCCCCCATTCATGAACTGCTCGCTTTGGGCGAGTCCCAGACGCTCGAATTCAAGACCTCTTTTGATCGGGAGACGATCGAGACCCTGGTAGCGTTCGCCAATGCCCAGGGGGGGACGGTTTTGGTTGGCGTTGCGGATGATGGTGCGGTGCGGGGAATCACGCTGGGCAAGGAAACCCTGAACGACTGGCTGGGGCAGATTCGGGCCGCGACCAGTCCCGTACTCATTCCGGATATCGATGCGCATCGCCTGGAGGGGAAGATGATTGTCGCCATCCGCGTGGGTGAATATCCGATCAAACCGATCAATACCCGAGGGCGATATTTCAAGCGAGTGGCCAGTTCCAATCACCAGCTCAACTTGAGCGAGATCAACGATCTCTACATGCAGTCCTTGCAACTCTCCTGGGATGCCTATGCCGCCCCTCGGCATTCCCTGGACGATCTGGATGTGGCGAAGATCGAAACATTCATCGACAAGGTCAACGCCGGAGGCCGATTTTCCCTGGACCCCTCTCCGTTATTGTCACTGCAAAAATTGAAGTATGTGGCCAACGACGCTCCGACTTGGGCCGCGCTGCTCCTTTTTGCCCGCCAGCCGTTGCGGCACCATATTCACATTGGCCGGTTCAAAACACCGGTGACGATTATCGATGACCGACAGATTACCGATACCCTTTTCGAGGCGGTCGAGCAGGCGATGAAGTTCGTTGTCTCCCACATCGGGGTTGCCTTTGAGTTCGACGGTAGCCTGCAACGGAAAGAACGGTTTTTCTATCCCTTGCCCGCCTTGCGCGAAGCCTTGCTCAACGCCATTGTTCACCGTGATTATGCCAGCTCTTCGGATATCCAGATCAAGATTTTTGACGACCGGATAACCCTTTTCAATCCGGGAAAATTGTATGGAGGATTGACCATCGAAGAGTTGCAGACCGATCACTATCCCTCCCATCCGCGCAATAAACTTCTTGCCGAAGCCTTCTATCTGACTAAAAATATTGAAAAATATGGCAGTGGTCTGATCCGGATACGCAAGGAGCTCGAAGCTTATCCGGAGGTGCGGTTCCGCCTGGAAGAGGTGGGGGGTGGCGTGTTGGCTACGTTTTCCCGAATGAGGGAATATGAAGACGGAATTATGGCCGGGAGAGTAAATGAGGGAGTAAATGAGGGAGTAAATGAGGGAGTAAATGAGGGAGTAAATGGATTGTTTGAATGTATTATGAAAAATCCGGGGCTACGAATTCCGGACTATGCCAAAATGCTCAATATCCCAGGAAAAACATTGGAGCGATGGGCCAAACGGTTGCGTGAAGATCAAAAGATCGTTTTCAAGGGTTCCCCGAAAAATGGGGGATATTTTGTCGTTTGACTGGGGGGATTGTCCGGCGTCGGTGCGTCCACGAAAGACAGTCAGTAACGCTTGTGCTTTGAAGGGGGAAAGCGAAGAT
This sequence comes from Trichloromonas sp., assembly GCA_034002365.1. Classification (GTDB taxonomy): domain Bacteria; phylum Desulfobacterota; class Desulfuromonadia; order Desulfuromonadales; family Trichloromonadaceae; genus Trichloromonas. Next base: position 3,546 of record JAVFAR010000130.1, on the reverse strand, counting down.
GTTTCAGGATAGTTTGCGGGAAAACCGTTGGTATCTGCTGGCGCTGCTGCCGCTCTTGGCGCTGGCCTATTGGACGGTGGTGCCGGGGATGGTTTCCGATTGGAATAACGATCCCAATTATTCCCACGGTTTTCTGGTGCCGCTGATCGCCGGTTATTTCGCCTGGCGGAAGTGGCCGGAGCTGAAACGTCTGCCGGTGCGGCCAAGCAACCTCGGACTTCTGGCGGTCGTCGGCAGCCTGCTTTTGCTGATCTTCGGTTTCGCCGGCACGGAATATTTCACCATGCGCTCGTCGCTAGTCTTTCTGCTGGCCGGGATCATCCTCTTCTGGTTCGGCTGGGCGATCTTCAAAGGACTCTTGCTCCCCGTCGGCTTTTTGCTTTTCATGGTGCCGCTACCCTACATCGTCTACGACGCCATGGCCTTTCCCCTCAAGTTGCTGGTCGCCAAATTTTCCGTGGCCGCACTCAAGCTCATGGGCATCGCCGTGTTGCGCGAAGGGAACATCATCATGTTTCCCCAAACCGTGCTTGAGGTGGCCGATGCCTGCAGCGGGCTGCGTTCCCTCATGTCGCTTTTGGCCCTGGCCGTGGCCTATGCGGTCTTCTCCCAGAAATCCAATCTGATGCGGGTGATCATGGTTCTGTCGGCCGTACCCATCGCCATCGCCACCAACATGTTCCGGGTCATCGTTACCGGGGTGCTGGCCCAGCACTACGGGGCGGCGGCGGCCGAAGGGTTTTTTCACGAATTCGCCGGCCTGGCGGTCTTCGCCCTGGCCATGGTTCTGCTTTTTTTGCTGGGCGCACTTTTGCGCAAGGTGGGGCCTGCATGAAAAAGTTTCGTTTTTACGTGGTTTATGCCTTGTTGCTGGGGGCCGCGCTCTTCGTCTTTTTGCATGAGGATGTGGAAGTGCCGACGGCCCGGCCTCTCGATGAAATCCCCCTGCGCCTTGATGGCTGGACGAAGACCGAGGAGACCCGCTTCAGCGAGGCGGTGCTCAAACAGCTGCGCCCCACCGATTACCTCTATCGGGTCTATGCCGACGAGGATCGGCGTTCCGTCTCCCTCTACCTCGGCTATCACGGCGGCGGGCCGGAGAGCGGGCCGATCCATTCGCCCAAGCATTGTCTCCCCGGCAGCGGCTGGCAGAATGTTTCCGAACAGAGCAAGACCCTGACCATCGGTGACGACGAAGTCCGCCTGGTGGAGGCGGTCTACCAGAACGGCGGGCAGCGGGAGCTCTTTTTGTACTGGTTCCAGGTCAAGGGGGCGACACTGACCAACGAATACGCCCTGAAGCTGGCGGAAATCACCAATTCGATTCTGCACAACCGCCGGGATTCGACCTTCGTACGAATTTCCGTCCCCTATCGGGAAGGGGATGTCGGCGCCCTGGAGGCTGGCGAACGTTTTGTGCGGGACTTCTATCCCCATATCAAAGCGGTTCTGCCGAGGTAAGGGGCGAACCCTTGATGCTCGTTTTTTGATCCCATGCCGATGATTTTTTCCACTCTCGCGATTTTGCCGGCTATCGGCTACGGCGCCTATCTGCTCGCCCATCGTCCGCGGCGCCTTTCCTCCTTCGTTCTGGCCGCGGGGCTGCTGGCCTGCGTGGTGCTGGAGTTCTGCGACCTGCGGGCGCTGCTCGATCCAGGCGAGCTGGCCTTCTGGAAGAGGGGCGCGCTGCTGGCCGAATCCTGCCTGCCCGGGCTCTGGCTGCTCTTCACCCTGGTCTTTTCCCGGTCGGGAGGGTGGCGCGAGATATCCTGGCCGGCGCGTCTGCTGTTGCTCTCGACCTTGGCCTTCCCCCTGGCCGCCCTGTGGCTGCCGCCCAGCACGATCTTCTACTCCCCCGACTTTGCCGATGAAAAGATGCTCTTTCTCGGCTCGGCCGGGTATGCCTTTTATGTAGCGCTCATGGCCTTTCTGGTCGTGGCCCTGGCGCAGCTGGAGCGCACCCTGGCGGCTCTGCCCCGTCCCGACCGCTGGCGTATCAAGTTCGAGGTCATGGGCGCCGGCGTGCTGCTGGCCGTGCTGGTCATCTACTACAGCCAGGCGCTGCTCTATCGCTCGCTGGATATGAATCTGCTGCCGGTGCGTTCCTTAAGTCTCGCCTTGGCTGTTGGGCTGATGGCCTTCAGCCGTCTGCGCCGGGGGGAAGCGGTACGCATCCGCGTTTCGCGGGAAATCGCCTATCGCTCCATGGTGGTGCTGGCGGTCGGCTGCTATCTGATTCTGCTTGGGATCTTCGGCGCCGGCATGCGCTATCTGCATGTCTCGGGCAATCGCACCTTCTTCGTCGGCCTCGCGGTTCTGGCCGGCTTCACTCTGGTCATGCTGCTTCTGTCCGAACGCATCCGGCGGCGCATCCGGGTGCTGTTGCACAAGAATTTCTATCAGCAGAAATACGATTACCGGAATGAGTGGCTGCAGTTCACCAGCAAACTGGCCGGTGCCCACAGCCGCGAACAGCTGGAAAAAGGGGTTTTGGAATTCTACGCCGAAACCTTTTCCCTGCGCGGCGCGGCCCTTTTTCTTCGCGACCGGGAGGGAGGGCGCTTTCGCTGTTCCGCCTGCTTCGAAAATGAGGCGGCCGAACTGTGCTTCGAGGAAGGGCATCCCCTCATCACCCGCATGGGCGGACAGGATTGGGTGATCGATCTGGGGGAAGAGGATGCGTCTCTGCTCGCTGGGGATTGGGCGCGGCTGCGCGGCATGGGCGCAAGCCTGCTTGTGCCGCTGCGTTTCGAGGAGACGCTCGAAGGATTCATCGTGCTCGGCCGGCGGATCTATCAGCAGGAGCGGCTGACCTACGAGGATTTCGATCTGATGAAGATCCTTGCCCACCAGACCATCGGGGTGCTGCTCAGCCGCAAGCTCTACGCCGATCTGGTGGCGGCCAACGAGATGGCCGCCATCGGCCGGGTTTCCACCTTCGTCATCCACGATCTGAAAAACCTGGTCTCGGGGCTGGCCCTGGTGGTGGACAATGCCCGTGATTACATCGACGATCCCGAATTTCGCGGTGATATGTTTGAAACCCTGGAACATACCGTGGATAATATGAAGACTCTGATCGCCCGGCTGCAGAACGTCAAACATCGCCCCCTGCTCGACCGCTCCCTCTGCGACCTGCTGGAGGTGGCCAAAGAGGGGGCCGCCCTGGCCGGTAGCGCCGACGTGGAGATTGCCGGCGCATCGGTGCCGGTTCGGGGGGATGCGGCGGAATTGCGCAAGGTGGTGGTCAACCTGCTGCACAATGCCCGCGAGGCCGCCGCCGGGCGCCCTCCCCGGGTCGAGGTGGGATGCGCGGGGCAGGCCTTTTTACGGGTCGTCGACCAGGGTTGCGGCATGAGCGAAGAGTTTATCCGCGATCGGCTTTTCCGCCCCTTCGAGACGACGAAGAAAAAGGGGATGGGCATCGGACTTTACCAGTGCCGCCAGGTCATCGAGGGGCACGGCGGACGGATCGAGGTGCGCAGCACGCCGGGCGAGGGATCGCTATTCACCGTCTGGCTGCCGGCGGCGGAAGACGAGACGTAG
>JAVFAR010000129.1:0-7486 GCA_034002365.1 Trichloromonas sp. | reverse complement strand
TTTAGATCCTCCGGGTAGCGCCGTTTCAGCCGTCCACTGATGGCTGCCGGTGGCCAGTCGATGCGCAGACGATTCTCCACGTAGCGCAGCAGGGGAGCATACTCCTGCCGCCGGTAGTGTCGGGCTTTGGACTGCCGCCGCAAGGCTTTTTTATGCGCAGTTTCCGGTTGATAAGCCGACGCCGGAGCCGTTGGGCTATTGCGCTTGATCTCGCGACTGATCGAGCTATGGCTTCGCCCCAGGCGACGACCGATCTCGCGCAGGCTCTCCGAATCCTTCAAATAGCTGATGTCAAAGCGCTCTTTCAGGGTAAGATGGGTGTAGGACATGGCGGGCTCCTTCTGATTGGTTGGTGATTGGCGCTTCCAACTTTACCAGAAACCCTGTCATGTCCTGCTTTTTAACCCCTTGCCTCAGTGGTGCACTTTGAACTGGATTCTACCTCGGATTCCGATATGGCGGCTATTAACCTTGGCGTGGGAGCCAAATACTGGATCAAGGACAATATCGCCTTGCGCGTCGACTTGCGGGATATCATGGTGACCGAGCTTTTCCAGGAGACTTACCATAATCTGGGCGCGACCGTGGGTGTCACCTTTGCGTTCGGCGGCAATGAAAAACCGGTGGCGCTGCAACCGGAAAGGACAGCTCCGGCACCGGTGGTCGTCGTCGCTCCTGAGCCGAAGCCTGAACCAAAACCAGCGGTCGTTGCGGTCGCGCCGAAGGTCGAAGAAAAGTATATCGTTCTGGCCTTTGAGGACATTCATTTCGGTTTCGACAAATCGACCCTCACTGACGAAGCCAAGGCTATCCTGCAAAGGAATCTCCAGGTTCTGCAGGACAATCCCAAGGCCAAGGTCCGTATCGAAGGGTATACCTCGGCGTCGGGTACTGCCGAATACAACCAGAAGCTGAGTGAAAGAAGAGCCGCGGCCGTCAAAGATTATCTCATCCAAGAGGGTTTGGTCGCACCCGACCGGATGATGAAAGTCGGCTTCGGTCAAACGGATCCGGCGCAGTATGAATCGTCCCCGAAAGACATCGACTCAAAGGCGGCCAAGGCCAACATGAGGGTGCAATTTGAGATCATTGTGGGTGAAGAATAACGGCTGATCCTTGTTCAAATGTTCCTGTCAATGGACGCACTCGGCTTTCTGGCAAAACCAGAAAGCCGAGTGCGGATCACCTGCAAGGCAAGAATCAGACGAGCTACGCAGACGGGGTCGTACGCAGACGGGGTCGCGTCTTGCGCCGACATATCCCGCGCCTGACCCTGTCGCCAATCTTGACCTCCCTTTCCAATCCATGTAGAGTTTCCGCCGTTCGGTTTTTTTTCATCCCTCCCGCTCCCAGCCCCGGATGCCCATGCCGCCTCTGCTCGACGTTCGCAATCTGATGACCTATTTCTTTACCGCCGGCGGTCTGGTCAAGGCCGTGCGCGGGGTCGATTTCACCATCGAGACCGGGGAAACCCTGGCGCTGGTGGGGGAGTCGGGATGCGGCAAGTCGATGACCGCCCTCTCCTTGCTGCGGCTGGTGCCGGAGCCGGGGCGGATTGTGGAGGGACAGATTTTCTTCGCCGGGAACGATCTGCTGCATGTTCCCGACGAGGAGATGCGCCGGGTGCGGGGCAATCAGATCGCCATGATCTTTCAGGAGCCGATGACCGCCCTCAATCCGGTGCTGCGTATCGGCGAGCAGATCGCCGAGGTGCTGCGCCTGCACAAGGGACAATCCCCCGCCGAGGCGCTGGAGACCGCCGCCGACCTGCTGCATCAGGTGGGCATCCCCTCACCGAAACAGCGCATTCGCGAATATCCCCATCAGCTTTCCGGCGGCATGCGCCAGCGGGTGGTGATCGCCATGGCCCTGGCCTGCGACCCGCGCCTGCTCATCGCCGACGAGCCGACCACCGCCCTCGACGTCACCATCCAGGCGCAGATCATGGATCTGCTGCGCCGGCTCAAGAGCGAGCGGGAGATGGCGACCCTGCTCATCACCCACGACCTCGGGGTGGTGGCGGAAAACGCCGACCGGGTGGCGATCATGTACAACGGGCTGATCCTCGAATACGCGCCGGTGCGGGACATCTTCAACGATCCCCGCCATCCCTATACCAGCGGCCTGCTCGCCTGCATCCCCAAACTCGGCGAGAAGCGCCGCCGGCTGACCACGGTCAACGGTCAGGGCGCCGGCGGCAACAGCCCCCTTTCCTTTCTCGACCGCTGCCCGCCGGAGTTCGCCCCGCGCCAGGGAAATCTCCCCGGTCTGCGGGAAACGGCGCCGGGGCACCTGGTCCGCCGCTGGGAGGACTGACATGGAAGCTCTGCTCGAAGTCCGTGATCTCAGCAAGGCCTTCCGTTCCGGCGGCGGGCTGCCCGGCGCGCCGCAACGGCGGTTGCAGGCGGTGGACCGGGTTTCCTTCACCCTCTTCCAGGGGGAGACTTTGGGCTTGGTGGGGGAATCGGGCTGCGGCAAGTCGACCGCCGGGCGGCTGATTCTGCGCCTGCTGGAGGCCGACGGGGGGCAGGTGCTCTTTCGCGGCCGGGATCTGCTGAAACTCTCCTCCCGCGACATGCGTCCGCTGCGCCGGGATTTGCAGATGATCTTTCAGGACCCCTATTCCTCCCTCAATCCGCGCATGAAAATCGGCGACATCGTCGGCGAGCCGCTGTTGATCCACGGACTGGCCAAGAGAAGGGAGCTGCGTGAGGACGTGACCGCCCTGCTCGAGCGGGTCGGGCTGGGGGCCGAGCATTACGACCGCTACCCCCACGAGTTTTCCGGCGGTCAGCGCCAGCGCGTCGGCATCGCCCGCGCCCTGGCGGTGCGGCCGAGCCTGATTATCGCCGACGAGCCGGTTTCGGCCCTCGACCTGTCGATTCAGGCCCAGGTGGTCAACCTGTTGCAGGATCTGCAACAGGAGTTCGGCCTGACCTACCTTTTCATCGCCCATGACCTCTCGGTCATCGAGCACATCAGCGACCGGGTCGCGGTCATGTACCTCGGCCGCATCGTCGAACTGGCCCCGGCCGAGGCCCTCTACCACGCCCCCCGCCATCCCTACAGCGAAGCGCTGCTCAACGCCGTGCCGGTCCCCGATCCCGACCGGCCGCGCAACCGCCCCTTCGTCAAGGGGGAAGTCCCTTCGGCCTTCGACCCGCCCCCCGGCTGCCACTTTCACCCCCGCTGCCCCTACGCCCAGGACATCTGCGGCCGCGAGCGTCCGGCCTTCGTCGACCAGGGCAACGGCCATTTCGCCGCCTGCCATTTCAGCGATCAGGTCGGCAAATTCCGGACGTTCTGAGATTCGATCAACGCCATGATGCGGTTCCTTTCGTCACCGCATCCTACAGGCTGCTCCATGATCCTGCTTATGTTTTCGTTCTACTCGCGTTCATGTTTATGTGTGTAGCGGATAACTTTGACCTTCTCCAGGGTAATCATGCCGCTGCCGACCATCTCGTCGATTTTCGGCATGACCGCGTCGATCTTTTCCCGGGAGTCGACGACTTCGATCACCAGCGGCAGATCGGCGGAGAGATCGAGGAATTTCTGGGTGTGGAAGACCCGATGGGCGCCGAAGCCGCAGACGCCGCGCAGCACCGTCGCCCCGGCGAAGCCCTCTTTCAGGAAGAGGTCCGTCAGCGCCTCGTACAACGGGCGGTGGCCGTGACGCTTGGCTTCTCCGATAAAGATGCGCATCAGAACCTTTTCGCCGATAAACTTGGACATGCGTGCCTCCCTAGGAAAGGTGCCGGGCCAGGGCGATGCCGAGCCAGGTGAAGAACAGACAGACCGCCACGCTCGCCAGGATATTGCCGAAGGCGGTGAAAAACTGGCCGTCTTCCAGCAGTTTGAAGGTCTCGAAGCTGAAGGTCGAAAAGGTGGTCAAGCCGCCCAGAAAACCGATGGTCAGCCCGACCCGCAGCGCCTGCGGCAAGAGGGTGCTTCTCAGACTGAACTCCATCAGTGCCCCGATGAGAAAAGCGCCGATGACGTTAACCACGAAGGTGCCGTAGGGAAAGCCCCGACCCAGCAGGTTGTAGACCCAGCCCGACAGATAGTAGCGAGCGAGACAGCCCAGCGCCCCGCACCCCGCGATGAAAAAGGCGGTGGTCATGGAAATGCCTCCTTTGGTGATAAAAAAACTCCGGCCTTCGGGATGAAAGCAGGAGTCATCAGCTTGTCGCCAAGCGCTTTCGGCGAACGCCATCGCCTGCGAACACGTTTTTCAATTACTCCCCAACCGGCGGCATGTCAAGGCTTTAACCGCTCACGACCCTCCGTCCCCCAGGCTGACGACCATGAACAAATCCGAGCTGCTGCAACAGATTCTCGCCCGCCTCGCCCACGACCTGGAGCTGCTCCTCGCCGCCGCCAAAAGCGCTCACGCCGCGGCGACCCGCGAGGAGAACATCCCCGACAACAAGTACGCCACCCTCGCCCTGGAAACCTCTTACCTCGCCCAGGGGCTGGCCAACCGCGCGAGCGAAATCCGCCGGGCGATCGAGGCGCTCGCTTCCAAGCCAAGCGCGGAGGGAACCGTTCGCCTCGGGTCACTGGTCGAATTGGAGGACGAGGAGGGCGCGACCAAAGTCGTTTTCATCGGCCCGCTGGAGGGGGGCCTGAAAATCACCCACGGGGGACGGGAGGTGCTGGTCATCACCCCGGCCTCCCCCCTGGGCCGGGAACTGCTCGATAAAGCCGTCGGCGAGGGGGTGGAATTGGAGAACGGTGATTACGATATTCTCGAAATTATCTGAACTCCTCCGCCCTTACATCTCCTTCGGCACCCGGAAGCGGAAACCTTCGAAGGTGAAGATCAGCTCTTTCGGCGCGATCTCTTCGAGCCGCAGGCCGACATCGAGGTAGCCCCCTTCGCGGAGGATGCGGTTGTTGATCCGCACCAGACGGGAAGCGGGGGTGGCGGAGTAGGCGTAAACGGAAATGGTCATCTCCGGCACCCGGCCGCGCACATCTCCGGGGAGATCCTCCAGTTCCAGCACCGGCGGCGGACCGACCTCGATGGGTTGCGGCGGCGAAACCGGTTCCGGAACCGGCGCGGCAACCGAAACTTCCGGGCGGCTCTCTACGGGGGGCGGAGGAGGTGCGGCGACCTGGGCGGCCTCGGCTTCCCGTACCGGCGCGGGCGCGGGTTCGGGGCGCGGAGGCGGAACGGGGGCGGGCGGCGGCGCGACTTCGCGGACAACGGTCGCGGGAGCCGTAGCGGAAACAGGCTCAGGAGCCGGTTCCGGCGACGGGATAACCGGTTCCGGCGCGGGTACGGCCGGGGGAGCGGGGGCAAGCGGTGCGGACTCGGCATCCCGCGCTGGCCCCGGCTCAATGACGACGGCGGCGACCTGGGGTTCTTCCCGGAAAAAGACATACCAGATCAGCACCCCGGCGTTGAGCAGCAGCACCGCGATCAGCAGATAGGGCCAGAGGGGCCGGCGCTTCCGGGGGGGCGGGCCCTCGCCGTGCACCGTATGCAGGTTGGGAACCTCGGCCGTTTCCCGTTTTTTTTCGGATTTTTTCAAGGCATCGAGAATAAAAGACATGCCGGATTACCCCTTCGGTGTTGCGTTGAGCCGGGGCTGGAGGCCGCCGGTGCGGTTGTTGAGGCGGATCAGGGTCAGCGGCCCGACCAGCCCGTCGGCGTCCAAGCCCTCGCTGGCCTGAAACTCCCGAACCTCGCGATAAAGGGCCTCGTCGTAAACCCGTCCCGCGACGGGACGATCCGGCCGCTGGTGGAGCAGGTCGAAGCGCCGCGCCAGCCATTCCACCGTCACTCCCCGGTCGCCGGGAATCAGCGCCCGCCGGTAGCCGGGAGGAGGCTGCCAGAGCAGCTCGTACTCGCCGAACCAGTGGCGCACCAATTCATCCACCGGCACCGGGTAGTTCTCGGCGCCGGATGTTAACGTCGCGGCCTCCTCGTCGAGGGCGGTCAGCGTCCCATAAAAGGATTCCCCCCGAGAGCCCGTCAACTTGAGCAGCACCGGGCGGTCCAATCCCCGCAGATCGTTGATGCTCCCCCGTAATGACAGAAAAGACAGCCCGCTTTCCCGGGCCAGTGCCGCCGGATCGGCCGTTTCATCGGCCGGATAATCCAGCTTCCAGGCCGCGAACAGGGCGTGCAGGGCGGCCGCCTTGCCGGCTTCCGGCGCCAGGGCCTCCAGCCAGCTTTGGCGCGGGGGTTCGGCGACCGGAACAGGCGTCTCCGCCGGATCGGTTGCCGGGGCAGCCACCGTCTCCACCGCCGGCGCGGCCTCCGGAACAATGGGTGGGACTGGACGGAAGAGTCCCGCGCCCAGCACCGCGCCGCCGCCGACCAGGGCCAGGGCGAGCAGGAGTTTGAGGGGCAGGGCGTAACGGGAACGGCCCCCACTCCCGGCATCTCCCAACAGGACTTCTTCGGCCGCTTGGGCCAGCAGGGCCGGGCGCACCCGGTTTTCCCCCTTGACGTAAGCGCCGAGCAGGGCGCGTCCGCAGAGCACGTTGATCAGGCGCGGCACGCCGCCGGTCAGGCGATAGATGCGGCGCAGACTCGCCGGCGGAAAAATCGGCCGGTCGACGCCGGCGACCGCCATGCGGTGGCGGATATAATCCCCGACCTCGGGCTGGGACAGGGGAGCCAGATGATAGCGGGCGGTGATGCGCTGCGACAGCTGGCGCAATTCGGGGCGTTCGAGCATCTCTTTCAGTTCGGGCTGGCCGAGCATGATGATCTGCAAGAGCTTGTAGGTGTTGGTTTCGAGATTGGTCAGCAGCCGGATCTGCTCCAGCACATCGACATCGAGATTCTGCGCCTCGTCGATGATCACCACGGTGCGCCGCCCCTGGGCATGGACATCGAGGAGAAAACCGTTGATGGCGTCGACCAGCAGCTTGATGCTGGTCGTCCCCGGAGGATAGGGAATACGCAGTTCGTCGCAGATGTTGGCCAGCAGTTCGGCGGCGGTCAGCTTGGGATTGAGCAGCAGGGCGACTTCCGAGTCTTCCGGCAGCTGTTCGAGCAGGCAGCGGCAGATGGTGGTCTTGCCGGTGCCGATATCGCCGGTGAGGAGGACGAAGCCCCCTTCGCTCTTCATCCCGTAAAGCAGATGGGCCAAGGCCTCCCGGTGCCGCTCGCTCATGAAGAGAAAACGGGGATCGGGGCTGATGGAAAAGGGTTCGCTTTTGAAACCGAAATACTCCAGGTACATGACCAGGCTCCCCGGTGTCGTGATCGGATAATGGCACAGTTCGATGGTTGCCGCCGTCCCTGCCGGCGTGTCTTTTGTATCATATTAAAAGACCGGCGGATAGCCCAGGCTTTTTTGCGCGGCGCCCGGAGCATTCGGCGGCAACGGCGCGCCGGTCTTTGCCGTTGACAGAGGCGTGCCGCCAATGACACAATTGGCCCAGTTTTACCCGCCTGTTTAATCTCGCGCCGGAGCTTGCCCCATGGGTCCCATTCAAACCGTCGAAGAACGCTGCCGCAAGT
>JAVFAR010000128.1:0-7499 GCA_034002365.1 Trichloromonas sp. | reverse complement strand
GTCATTTCCTCCCTTCCACTCCAGCACAACCTTCCCCGATACCCCCGAGCACATGACTTCGAGGCCGGCCGGAACGACGGGGTTCATCTGGCGACCGCGGATGCCATTGCCCTTTTCACACGCAGAAAACAAAGAACGGCTATTCCACCCCGGCGGCCAACTCCAGCATCTTATCCAAAAGCTCCTTGAGTTTTGGACATTTTCCGTAAGCAAGATTCGGATCAAGCCTGCCGAAAAGCTCCTTGCCGTTGGTTACTTTTTTGTATCCGCGCCCGATCTTCTGGCAATAAAGCCGCTCCAGGAGCTTGGCCGGCGGCTCGTCGAAATTGACCATTTCCGGGTTCGCGGTCTTGGCGGGCAGGGCCCGTTTTATCGCCGTTGGGAAAAGGTCGGGATCGGACAGCAGCCAGGCCTCCGTTTCATGAACCGCGAAAAACTGAAAAAACCTCGGATGTCCGACTTTCGTTTCCAACTCCTTTTTCGCCCAGTTGTAACGCGCATTCGTCGTTTGCAATGAGCTCGGATAAAACGTTGGCCCGTACAGATCGATCAGAGCGATCACCGCGATGATCTCGTCCTTATCCGGGCCGTTCAGGTGCATCGCAGCCTTCTGGGGCGTATCCTTCACCAACTCCGACCAGCCTTCGAAACGTACCGTTTTGATGCCCACGGGCTTGGCCAACCGCAGATCGAGCCACCGCTTCAGAAAGTTCGCTAACGTCTTGTCTTCGGTATACCCCTCAACGAACAAAACGAACTTCATTGCATCTGCTCCAGTTCCCCCGACCGGAAAAGAGCGCCAAGGGAATATGCCTTCAGCCAGTAGTCGAGCTTCTCGGCGCTCAAGGTATGCAGCGTCGTCTCGCCATTTTCCCATTTGGCTACCGTAGTCGTTGGCTTGACCTCTTTAAAGGCATCAAGGAATTGGGGCGAATGGGTGGTCATAATGACCTGTGAGCGGGTGGCGGCATCGACCGCGTACTCGGCCACGATCGGGAGCATCGACGGATGGAGCCCGGTTTCGGGTTCGTCAATGGCGACGACCGGGGCGGGCGACGGGCTCGCCAGGACGGTCAACAAAAACAGGAACCGCAAGGTGCCGTCGGACAGATCCGCCGCCGATTGTTCCCGGCGCAGCGATTTCCAACGAATCCGCAACTGGATCTTCTGATCGGCCGCCGGTGGAAAAACCAGTTCATCGAAGTCATCGCCGAAGGCGGCCTGCATGGCCGCGTTGATGTCCTTCTTGAAATCGCGATCTCCGGTGTAAAGCGTGTGCAGGACGGAGATGAGGTTCTGGCCGTCCGGGTCCACCCGCTTTTCCAAACGTGCTATGGCGGGCTGGCGGATGACCGCGTCCTTGTTGGTGTGCAGGTCGTGGTAAACGGCGATGGCCGCCAAAGCCCGTTGGAAGGGGGGAATATAGTGATTGTTGATGAATGGCCCGGAGGCGATGGAAAGCAGGCTCTCCTCCTCGGCGACGAATTCCTCGGGAGTCGTGAATTTATGTTCCTTTTCATCGAAGAAAACGGCGGAGTTTCCAAGCCGTTCCAGAAATTTGAAGGGTTTGATTTCTTTTTTCCCGCGCACTTTGTGGAAGTTCGCCAGCAATTCCTTTTCAATCCGGTAAGAGCTTCCCGCTCCCAGCCGACCGAGAACGAGCTCGTAATGCTCCGGTCCCAGATCGTCGCCAACAGGGGTGGTACTCATAGTGAACTTGATAGCGGATGCCGTTCCATCCCACAGGATTGGGTCCATGCCGCCCAGGGACTGGATATACTTCCCCATTCGCCCCTGAGCTGAAATGGCGATCAGTTGTAAAAAACGAAGAAGGTTCGATTTCCCGGTGCCGTTGGGACCGATCACCACGTTAAGGTCGCCCGGTATCCAGCATATCTTCTTCAGGGAACGGAACCCTTCAATGTCCAATTGCTTTATCTTCATTCATCTTCTCCCAAAAATCTCAAACAGAGGGGGGGTGGAGTTTGACGTGCCCTGATTCTATCCGCCACTTTGCCAACCATTTCAACCTTTTCGGAAAATCCAGGAAACAAAAGTAAAAAAGGGGACGGTAAAAAAGGGGACGGATTTATTTTAAGTAAAAAAGGGGACGGATTTATTTTCGCGCCTTGAGCCCACCTGTCTTTGTCAAGTACGCAAACGCCGCCCACGGTCAATCCGCTGGCGGCGTTTCTTCATCAATCTTCGGTTATTTCATTCATTCGGCCCTCCCCATTCCATCCATACGAAAAAAAATTAATGACGCGATGGTAATGCGGGCCGGAAGGTTGCGTCAAGGAGATTTTGCCGGCCTGCTTGCACAACTCCCCGACATGGACTAAGCTTGGTCCATCACTTCACAACGGAGGCCGGTATGCCGAGTGTCAACATTCATGAAGCCAAAACCCATTTTTCCCGGCTGGTCGACGCGGCAATGGCGGGGGAGGAGATTGTCATCGCCAAGGCCGGTAAACCCGCCGTTCGGCTGGTGCCGCTGGAGGCCGCCCCGGCGCCGGGCATCCGCTTCGGGGTGATGAAGGGAAAGATCGAAATCGCCGAGGATTTCGACGCGCCGCTGCCGGACGAACTGCAACGGGCCTTCGAGGGGGAAGCGTGAGACTGCTGCTCGATACCCATGTGCTGCTCTGGGTGCTCGCCGACGATCCGGCCCTGTCGGCGGAGGGCCGCGCCTTGATCGGCCGGGCCGAGACGGTCTACGTCAGCGCGGTTTCGGTCTGGGAGGTGAGCATCAAGGCCGCCCTCGGCAAGCTCCGAATCGATCAGGATGAATTCCTGGAGGGGTTGCGCGAATCCGGCTTCACCCCCCTCGCCATCTCCTGGGATCACGCCGCGGCCGTGCGGCAACTTCCCGACTTCCACCGCGATCCCTTTGATCGCATGCTCATCGCCCAGGCCCTCGCCGAACCCCTGCGCCTGCTGACCCGTGACCACACCCTTGCCCGCTATTCGGAACTGGTGACGCTGGTTTAACTCCTCACCCCTCACTCCTCCCGTTCCTCCCCCTCCAGTAAATCCCCCCGCCGCACCTGCCCCTGACCGAAGCGGCGGTTGAGGCGATCAAGGGCCGTGTCGAGGGCGGTTTGCCGTTGTTCGGCGGGGTCGGGGAAGAGGGCCGGTTGGCGGGCGGCGGCGTCTTCGAGGCCGGCGACGCTGAGGCCGAGCAGGCGCACCGGGCGCTCTCCCGCTTCGGTGCGTTGCAGCAGATCGAGGGCGGCGCGGTGGAGGGTTTTGCCGTGGGCGGTGGGTTCGGGGAGGGTCAGGCGGCGGGTGAGGGTTTCGAAGTCGGCGTAGCGGACCTTGAGGGTCAGCACCCGGCCGCTCTGCCCGTGGCGTCGCAGTCGGGCCGCGACCTTTTCCGCCTGGGCCAGCAGTTCGCGGTGCAAATCCTCAAGGCGGATCAGATCGGCGGCGAAGGTTTCCTCGGCGCCGTAGGATTTGGCCGGGGCGTCGACCTCCACCGTCCGCTCATCCACACCCCGCGCCAGCTGGTAAAGCCGTTCTCCCCAGATCCCGAAGAGGCGGGTCAGTTGCGCCTCGGAGAGCCGCCGCAGCTCGGCCACCGTCCGGCACCCCTGGCGGTGCAGCTGTTGCGCCGCCTTGTTCCCCACCCCCCAGAGGCGCTCCACCGGCAGCGGCAGCAAAAAGGCATCCACCTCTTCCGGCGCGATTTCCAGCAGACCGTCGGGCTTGGCGCTTTCCGAGGCGAGCTTGGCGAGAAACTTGTTGGGCGCGACCCCGGCGCTGATCGCCAGCCCCAGTTCCTCCCGCACCTCCCGGCGTATCCGCTGGGCGATCTCCCGGGCCGGGCCGAAGAGCCGCTCGCAGCCGGCCACGTCGAGAAAAGCCTCATCCACCGAGAGCGGTTCGATGCGGTCGGTGTAGCGCCCGAAGATGGCGAAGACCTGCCGTGACACCTCCTGGTAGCGGGCCATGCGCACCGGCAGCACCCTCGCCTCGGGGCAGAGGCGCAGGGCGCGGCTCATGGGCAGGGCGCTGCGCACGCCAAAGGGGCGGGCTTCGTAGGAACAGGCCGCGACCACGCCGCGCTCGCGGCTGCCGCCGACGATGACCGGCTTGCCGCGCAGCTCGGGCCGGTCGTGCTGCTCCACCGAGGCGTAGAAGGCGTCCATGTCGAGGTGGATGATGGCGTTGGCCATGGTCCGGTTCAGCCTCCCTGCCGGTAGAGATCGGCGATGTGCGCGGCCAGCTCTTCCTGGCCGAGGCGGTTGCCGTCTACGCGCAGGTCGGCGTGGCGCCGGTAGAGGGCTTGGCGTTCGAGATAGAGCTCGTGGAAGGTTTGATCCGGCGCCTTGGCGATGCCCCGGCTGGCGAAGTTTTTGATCCGGCGCAGGATTTCCTCGAAGGCGACGTCGATGAAGACGATCAGGGAAATCCGGCGCAGATGGGCCATGGCTTTCTCGCTGTAGACGGCGCTGCCGCCGGTGGCGATGACCTGGCGTTCGACGTTGAGTTTGAGGATCTCTTCTTCCTCGATGCGCCGCAGTTCAAGATGACCGCTTTCGTCGAGAATCCGTTGCAGGGATTTCTGCCGGTGGGTCTGAATGAGGATGTCGGTGTCGATGAAGCCGAAGGAAAGATCCTTGGCGAGGATGACGCCGACGGTGCTTTTGCCGGCGCCGGGCATGCCGATGAGGGTCAGGTTGGGCCGCATGGAGGCTCCTGGGAAAGGGGATGAAAGCCATCCTTTCCCAGGGGAGGGAAGCTTGTCAAGGGGGATTGCCGTCGGCGGCGGGCAGGGCCTCTTTCAGCTTGTGGATGCGGCGCCAGGAGGCGCCGATGCGGGCCTCGCCGATTATCCCGCGCCGGAGCAGATCGCGCAGGATGGCGAGGACGCGGGGGACGATCTCTTCGTCGTAGTCGAGGCTGTTGCCGAAGATGAGGATATCGACCCCGGCCAGCACGGCCTTTTCGACCGTCTCGGGCAGGCTGTGCCGAGCGCTGATGGCGGCCATCTGCAAGTCGTCGGAAAGGACCACGCCGGGAAGCCGAGTTCCTTGCGCAGCAGGCCGTCGATTACGGCGGGGGAGAGGGTGGCGGGCAATTCCTTGTCGAGCTGGGCGTTGAAGACGTGGGCGGTCATCACCGCATCGGCCAGGCCGGCGGCGATGAGTTCCCGGTAGGGGATGAGCTCGTCTTTGCGCCAGTTGCCGCTGACGTCGGTGAAGCCAAGGTGGGAGTCGGCGGTGGAGCTGCCGTGGCCGGGAAAATGCTTGAGGCAGGTCAGTACCCCCTCTTGGCGGTGCCCGGCGATGTAGGCCCGGGCCTGGGCCGTGACCTTGGCGGTATCGGCGGCGAAGGCGCGGCCGTAACGGGAAATCACCGGATTGTCGGGATTGACCCGCAGGTCGACCACCGGCGCCAGGTTGAAATTGATTCCGGCCTCCCTCAGGGTGCGGGTCTGGGCGGCCGCGCGGCGGGCCGTCTCCGCCGGGTCGTCAAGCCGCCCCAGTTCCTCGTGGGAGAGGGTCGCGGGAAAGCCGTAGCGGGGGGCGAGACGGTTGACTCGTCCGCCTTCCTGGTCGATGGCGATGAACAGGGGGCGGCGCGCCTCCCGGCGCAGGCGGCCGGTCAGTTCGCGCAACTGCTCCGGCGAAGCGATATTGCGGCCGTATTCGCGGCTTTCCAGATCGTAGTCGAAGAGAATGACGCCGCCGAGGTGATGTTTGCCGAGGTCGCGCAGGATGAAATGACCGTCGGCGAGTCGAGTGCCGCGAAAGCCGACCATGAGCATCCGGCCGAGACGTTCGTCGAGGGAGGGTTGCTTGGGGCGCGGTGACGCCGCCGTCGCCGGAGACGAAAAGGTGAGAAACGTCAGGAGGACCAGGGGGAAAAAACGACGGGCCTGCCCGAGGCAGGCCCGAATACGTCGAACCGGTAGATTGGGTTTGGGGTCAGGGATGGCAATAGGCATGCAACGCTCGCTCGAAGCTGCGCAGGCCCTCGATGGTCAGCACCAGAGGGGTGCCGCAGCGGGCACATTTGCGGATCTTGCCGGGAGAGATGTCGGAAAGGCGTTGGTGGGAGCTGGTTTTGCACTGGGGACACTCGTAATCGATTGTGAGTTCCATGGAGCCACCTCAGGGGAAGGAGGGTTGGTGGGATTAGCGAGGCTTAAGATATTGCCAAAACCAGTCCCGTTTGGCAAGCACAATCTTCACCTATTATTTCGCGCGAAATATCCGGAGAGTAAAAGGAAAAAGGCACAGCAGCAAGGTTGCCTCCCGGAAACGGGCCGCTATGATTATTAAAACAATGGTTGTTTTTCGTGTGCTTTCCGGGAGGCAATATGGCCACAGATTTCGATGTCCGACAGTATCGGGAAAAGATTCATGCCATGGTTATGGAACAGCTTTCTGTTTCGGCCGGAGGAATCGATCTCAAAAAAATGATGGGGCAGGTCGTCGCGACGGCCGAGGCCGAACTGGATGAACATCTCACCGATCACGAGGAGATCGCCTGCCGGGCCGGTTGTGGAACCTGCTGCATGCTCAATGTGGCGGTACTTTTTCCCGAGGTGGTCGCCATCGTCGATTATGTGCTAGAATCCTGGCCGCCCGAACGGCAGCGGGAGCTGATCCGGCGGGTCAACCAGCTCAGCCGCCGGGTCGCCGGACTGGACGATGAAGAACGCCTGTCGCTGCGGGAGCATTGCGCCTTTCTCGACGAGCAGGGGGCCTGCGCCATCTATCCGGTGCGTCCCCTGATCTGTCGTTCGGTGACCTCGACGGATGCGGAGCGCTGCCGGGAAGCGCTCGAAGAACCCCGGCGCGGCGCGGCGCGCCCGGTACTCATGCATCTGCTGCAGAAAGAGCTGATGGAGGCGACGTTCATCGGTCTGGGTGACGCCCTGGAGGACGCGGGTTTCGACACCCGCAGCGGCCAGTTGACCGTCGGCGTGCAGCAGCTGCTGGAAAATCCCCGACTCAAGGAACGTTTTCTGGCCAAAAGACCGGTGTGGGACGAAATCCCCGGGGGGGGCTTTTTTTAAATTTTGCCGGATTCAACGATTTGTCCGTTCCGGCATCCACCAAGGAGATCTTCATGCACGCACAAATCAACGGCATTCGCCTGGCTTACGACGACCTGGGGCAGGGCATGCCGGTCATGCTCATTCACGGTTTTCCCCTCTGCCGGAAGATGTGGCGCCCCCAGGCCGAGGCCCTGGTCGCCGCCGGTTACCGGGTAATCCTCCCCGACCTGCGCGGCTTCGGCGAAAGCGAGGCGGGAACGGCGCCCGGGTCGACGGATCTTTTGGCCGACGATCTGGCGGCGCTCCTCGATCATCTCGGCATCGAGCGGGCCGTCGTCGGGGGGATGTCCATGGGCGGCTACGTGCTGCTCAATCTCCTCGCCCGCCATTCCCGGCGCCTGTCCGGCGCCTGCTTCATCGTCACCCGCGCCGACGCCGACGACGAGACGGCCCGGGGCAAGCGTAATCACCTCATCGCGGAGATCGA
>JAVFAR010000127.1:0-7617 GCA_034002365.1 Trichloromonas sp. | reverse complement strand
CCATGCAGGCCACCGACTCATCCCAGCGAACCGGGGCGCTGACCTGACGGACCAGCAACTCGGTAAGGCGGGCCGAATCGTGGTTAGGCCGGGCCTCGACATTGGAAACCACAGGCAGGCTCATGGGAGCGAAGGCAATACCGTCAAGCACTTCGGCCAGGCGCCGACCGGCCGGTTCCATCAGGGCACAGTGGAACGGTGCGCTCACCGGCAAAGGCAAAGCCCGCTTGGCCCCGGCCGCCTTGGCCAATTCGATGGCGCGGTCGACCGCTTCGGCGTGTCCGGCAATGACCACCTGCCCCGGGCTGTTGAAATTGGCCGGGGAGACCACCTGCCCCTGGGCCGCCTGGGCGCAGATCCCTTCGATGGCCCCATCCTCCAGGCCCATCATCGCCGCCATGGCGCCGACGCCGACCGGCACCGCCTCCTGCATGAAAGCGCCCCGCTGCCGCACTGTGCGCACGGCATCGGCGAAACTCAGAGCCCCGGCGGCCACCAGCGCGGAGAACTCTCCGAGGCTGTGTCCGGCGGCGTAATCGGGGCGCAGCCCGGTCTCCTGCTCCACCAGCCGCAAGGCAGCGACACTGACGGTAACAATGGCCGGCTGGGTATTGGCCGTCAGCCGCAGATCCTCCTCGGGACCATTGAAACAGAGGGAAGCGAGATCAAAGCCGAGGGCGTCATTGGCTTCCTGGAAAACCTGGCGCGCCACAGGAAAATTATCGGCCAGATCGCGACCCATGCCGGCAAACTGGGAACCCTGTCCGGGAAAAACAAAAGCGAGCATTGAACGACCGCCTTCCTTATAAAATTGAAACGGAGGCACGTTTCCGTAACAGGATTAAAAGATCTCCGGAACTCAGAGTCCGGCGGCCCCGACGGCGGCCCCGGAGACTTCTTCCTGTCGCTCCAGCATCGCGGTAAGGGATTTTTCGTCGAAGAGGCTCTTGCTCAACTGAACCACGAGGGCATCATTGATGGCCTTGGCTACCGATTCCCGGGCCTGAAAGATCGCATTCTGGAGGGCCTTGACATTGGAACCGCCATGGCAGATGACCCCGGTCCCCTGGATGCCAAGGAGGGGAGCACCGCCGTATTCGGCGTAATCGACCTTCTTCTTGAACGCCTGGAAAGCCGGCCGGGCCAGCAGATACCCGAGCTTGGCGAGAACCCGCATGGAGATTTCCTGCTTGAGCATCGAGCCGATGGCATCGGCCAGTCCCTCGGAGAGCTTGAGAACCACGTTGCCCACGAAGCCGTCGCAGACGACCACGTCGACCGAACCGTTGAACACGTCGCGCCCTTCCACATAGCCGACATAGCCGACACGGTTGCCCTTAAGCAGGCTGTGGGTACTGCGGGTCAAATCGTTACCCTTGCACTCTTCCTCGCCGTTGGACAGCAGACCAACACGCGGGGCCGCCTTGCCCAGAACATGACGGGCATAGACTTCACCCATCAGAGCGAACTGGGCGAGATGCTGAGGCTTGCAATCGACATTGCCGCCGACGTCAAGGACCAGGGTGTTGTCCTTGCGGTTGGGCATAATGGTGGCGATAGCGGGACGGTCGATGCCTTTGATCCGGCCGAGGACAAACATACCGGCGGCCATGGTCGCACCGGAGTTGCCGGCACTGACCACCGCCTGGGCTTCGCCGGTCTTGACCAGATTGAAAGCGACCCGGATCGACGAATCTTTTTTCTTGCGCACGGCATCGGAAGCGGAATCGTGCATGCCGACGACCTCACTGGCATGGCGCACGGCAATGGGCAGATCCGCGATCTGGTGCTTTTTCAGCTCGGATTCGATCCGAGCTGAATCCCCCACCAGCAGGACAGCGATACCCCAGCGCCGGGCAGCCGCGACCGCGGCTTCGACCTCGACCGCAGGGGCGTTATCCCCGCCCATGGCATCGACCGCTACAACGATTTTCCCACTCAAGGAGAAAGCTCCCTAGTCCTGGGAGGCGATAATTTCTTTGCCTTTGTAGGCGCCGCAGGCGGCGCAAACCCGATGGGGCTGCTTGGGCTCCTGACACTGGGGACAGATGGAGATGCCGGGGGCGGTGAGAAAATCATGAGCACGGCGCATGTCGCGCTTGGATTTGGATGTTTTTTTCTTGGGTACAGCCATGGTCGTTACTCCTTGTAGGCCGGGTCAGTCCGGCGGTCATTCACCTTCGCCTTCCGTCGGGTCGGGAAAGGCCCACCCCGCGGGGGCGGCATTTATTTATCGGACTTTAAATCCTTGAGCGCGGCAAATTTCAGACTGAAATCCGCCGGTGCGCAACGGCATTTCTCTTCGTTGAGGTCGGCGCCGCACTGGGAACACAATCCACGGCAACCGGCTGTACAGAGGGGGCGAAAAGGGATCGCCAGCACCATCTGTTCCTGTACCGCCTGGCGCAGATCAATCTCGTCCCCTTCCAGCAGAACCAGACCCATCTCCTCGGCGCTGATTTCCCGCCCATCCTCGTCTTCTTCCCCTTCAATCTCAGGGAGTTCCCGAACATAAGCCAGATCGAAAGAGATATCCAGACTCACCAGGGTCGGCTTGAGGCAACGGGAACAGGGCGTTTCCACGCGGGTCTCGATGCGGCCGGAGAGCTCGAACAGATCGCCTGCCGGCTGAATCCGCAGGGTCACCCGCAAGGGGCCGGGAAAACGGCATTCGCGACGCTCCTGGAGTTCAGCGAGCACGGGGAAACTCGCGGCCGGCTCGACAAATTCCAGAGCCAGTCCCGCATCCCTGATGTCATGAATGGAAAGACGCACGTCACCTCCAGCCACACGGAAAGAAGTTATGTATAGGAACATCCCCCGTTTTGTCAAGGGAAAACCTGGCCTGGGGCCGCCCCTTCCAAAGGCCGCCCCTTTTATCCCAATCCCGCTGATTTTGCAAGTGGTTAATTGCCTGGACAAGGCCCTTCTTGAAATCCTATTACGCATAGGTTAGGGTCATTGTATCAGACCCTTTCATGATCTTCCCCCATCCCTCAATGCGAGCCGACGAACCCCCATGACCACAAACACTTCCGATGCCGCTCCCGCCGCCCTCACCCGATTGCTCACCATCATGGAGCGTCTCCGTGCGCCGGGGGGATGCCCCTGGGATGCGGAACAAACCCCGGAAAGCCTGAAATCTTATATCATCGAGGAGGCCTACGAGGTCGTGGAAGCCATCGACCGAGGAGATGTCGAGGAATTGCGGGACGAATTAGGCGATCTGCTTCTGCAGGTTGTCTTTCTCGCGAGGATCCACGAGGAACGGGAAAACTTCACCATGGCCGACGTGATCGGAGCCATCGCCGACAAATTGGTGCGGCGTCATCCCCATGTTTTCGCCGGCACGCCCACCGGCGATGCGAAAATGCTCGCGGACCAGTGGGACGCGGTCAAACGGGCCGAAAAACCCGAGAAGAATTCCGAGCACCCGCTGGAGCGTCTTCCCCGGCAGCTTCCGGCTCTGCAGAAGGCCGGGAAACTCGCGCAAAAGACCGGCTTCAACGACGCAACCGGCGGCTTTACCGCTTTTTTGGAGCAGGCCGAACGAGATCTGAAAGCCGTGGGCCGCAGCCTGACCGCCGACGAGCGAGAACAAGCCCGTGAACATCTGGGAGGCCTGCTCTTCACCCTGGCCGGACTCGCCTCCGCCCTCGATCAGGACGCCGAAGACATTCTGCGCACTCACAACCAGCAGGTCTTGTCTCATCACATCAAGAAGTTTACAAAATAGATTCAGGCCGTTATTTTTCTTCTTTTACCACGGGTACGGCTAAAAGCCCCGAAGACTCAAGGAGGTGGCGGGCTTTTCCACACAAGCTGTGGAGAGACTGTTGAAAACCCTGTGCACAACCCGACAGGGCCCCCACTCGTCCCCCCTCTCAGCGTGCTGCTTATTTTTTAAGCATTATATTATATAAGTAATTTCAGACACTTATTGTTTTAATCTAGAAAAAATCGGGTCAGCAACAGACAAACACACCCTTTCAAGGAGTTACCATGTTTATCCGTCTTCTCCTGCTTTTTACCTTCGTTCCGGTTCTCGAACTGGTCATTCTGATCAAGGTCGGGGCCTGGATCGGTGTCGCGCCGACGATTGCCCTGATCCTGCTCACCGGCATCGCGGGCGCCTACCTGGCCCGTACCCAGGGACTCGACCTGGCCATGCGCATTCAACGGGAACTGAACGAGGGGCGGCTGCCCGCCGAGGAACTCCTTGATGGAGCCATGGTCCTGGTCGGCGGCATCCTCCTGTTGACTCCCGGCTTCTTTACCGACCTGACGGGGTTCGTCCTCCTGGTTCCGGGAACCCGGCAGTTTTGTAAAAAAACGGTGCGCCTTTGGATGAAGCGCTATATCGATCAAGGGCGCATCACGATTCACCGCTATTGACGAAATCCTTGTGTGCTCAGGGACAAAAAAGCCGCTGAGTGGCGGCTTTTTTTGCATAGATCCGGCGGAACCAGAGGTTCAGTCAGGGGCACAGAGGCGCCTCCTGACCCAGTCCGCCCATGGCGTAGAGTTCTTCTCCGGCCAAAGGGATTTCAGTGAGGGGTAGTTCCTTCTCCCCCGGAAGCAGAAGTGCCGACAGGGCGGGCCATGGGGTCTGCACCCTGTTCTGACGGGGTTCGGCCACGCCGCCGGGAACCACCCCCTGGCTAAAAAAATGATACCGGCAACGAGTGGTACGGCAACATTGGAAAGAGAGTGGCAAAACAACCCCCGCTTCCGCCCCCAGATCTTCTTCATGGCGGTCAAGCGGAAAAATTCCTGTTCGGCCATGACCCGCCAAGGGGAGACGCCCACGATATAAAAAGCAAACACCCCCATGGCCAGATGCCGATTGAAGAGTTCGGCAGTGGAAATCTCCATGGCACCCCCCCCCGCGAACGAGCGAAACAGCCAACAACCCAATTTACAAAAAAATTTATAATCTCGGGCGGCGACCTCTGGCCAGCCTGTTTATAAACTATTTGATATGGTAAAAACAGAAAACCCCGCTCGATGAACGGGGAGTCCTTGTAAACTAACGCATCCTGTAAAGAGGACCAATTCAGTTTTCGGTGAGGAAAAGCTTCTCGTAAAGATCTTCCAGTTCTTTGAGATGACGGGTTTCGTCATTGCCAATCTTGTCGAAAATCGACCCCATAGGGGCGCCGGAGCAGCCGGCGGCCATCTTGCGATAGAATTCAACCGCCTCTTTTTCCAGATGGATCGCATAGGCGAGCGCTTCGCGGGCATCGGCGTCGGCGCGCAGCTCCTTGGCTTTGAGGACGTAATCGAGATTCATGGTCGGAACCGGGCGGTTCATGCTCTCTTCGCCCTCCAGGGCGCCTTCGACCAGAGCTTTCTCCAGCTGATGCTTGTGCTCAAGTTCATCGAGGGCCGCATCCTGAAGGAGCATCTTCGCCCGCCGGTCCTTGACCTTGGCCATGGCCCGCAAATAGTTACGAAAACCGTTGTCTTCCATCTTGACCGCCATTTCGACAGCCGCTTCGAAGGTGTAACACACCGCTCCCTGGGCACTCATAACCAATCCTCCTGTCAGTAGATCACGATATAACCGTGCTTTTCGGCGATCTTGGATATTTCCAGGACATCCTGGATACGATAACTGGAACCGTCGAGGACGAACAGATAGCCCCCTTCCGGCTGCTCCTTGGCCAAACTGATCAGATATTCGAAACTCGCGGTTTTGATCGTTTCCATGGGTCACCATCCATGAGTGAATCAACAAGGATTTCTAATGACGAAACCTTTTACCACAGGCACCACAGAATCTCAAGCAACTAAAGAGACGGATAATCCTGGAGGGGGGATTGACCCAACACCCTCGGTGTTGATCCCGGAAGCGGATTTTTCGCGCATTTTTTCCCTTGATCTCTGGGCGGTTCGGCTATATCATTCTTGGCAACTTCGGCCTCTTCGGGGGCCGAGGGGTGACCCCGTGTACTCCCCCCCTCCGTACACGGGGTCTTTTTTCACCCACCGTTTGCCCGCCCGCCCCCCTGCCAATCGCCTCCGCTTGTTTCGAAAATCCCCGGTAAAAACCAGAGCTTCCCCGACACTTGCCGCAGGGGTTGAATTTTCGCCGATTTCATGCTAGGTTGTATAGTTTTCAAAATTCAGACATAGCCGTTTTGCCATGACTGGAAGGAGTTTACGACAGCCATGAGAAAAATGATGAAGAAACTCTCCCTGGCCCTGCTCTTTATCCCCCTGATCTCCGGCAGCGCTTTGGCCCCCCCACCCTCTGCCCACCCTCTACCTACCCTCAGCGGCCGGCCGTCGAGCCATGTCGAGCTGGAAGCCCTCTTCTCCCGTCACAATTACGAGTGGGGCACACTGGACGAAGGGATCCCCTCGATCTTTCTCGAAGGACTGCCCGATGATCTTCACCGTATTTCTCAGGCCGATCGAAAAAAAGCCGTATTTTTCCTTTCCCTGCTCCCCGTGGTTCTGCGGGTCAACGAGGAGATTCGCGCCCAGAAAGACACTGTAGAGACCCTGCTGGAACGCCATGACCAGGGGCAGACCCTCTCCGCGGTGGATCGTGCCCGGTTGACCGCCATCGCCGGTGAATACAAGGTTGCTGCCGATCCCTTAAGTGACGAACGGGCCCGCCGGACCCTGCTCAGCCGGGTCGACACCCTGCCGGCGTCGCTGGTTCTGGCCCAGGCGGCCACCGAATCGGCCTACGGCACCTCCCGTTTCGCCCGGCTCGGCAACAACCTTTTCGGAGAATGGACCTTCATCCCCGGCACCGGGATCGTCCCCCGTAAACGCCAGCCGGGGCGCACCCACGAGGTACGCTCTTTTGCCTCGATCTACGAGTCCGTCTCTTCCTATATGAAAAACATCAACACCCACCGGGCCTACCAAACCCTGCGGGAACTGCGGGCGGAAATGCGGGCCAGTGGGCAACCTCTGCGCGGCGAGTACCTCGCCGAAGGGCTCGCCCGCTATTCGGAGCAGGGGCAGGCGTATGTGCGCAAGATCAAGTCGGTCATCCGCAGCAACCGGCTGCAGCGTCTGACCTCGGTGATCTTCCGGCCGGAAACGGAGCCTGCGGAAGCAGCGATCATTACCGCCGGGCTCTTCTCCTCGGCGCAAGGCAGCTCCCGCTGGTCAGGGTCGCGGCTGGATCCATAGCTGACTGAACCAGTGCCAACCGCCGTTACGCCCTGGCGCCGTCAGGGTGTAACGGCCCCGGCGCCCCTCCAGGGGAGCGGTCGCGGCGACCCGATAGCGCCCGGGATGCCCCGGAACAGGTTCGAGAATCCCGCCTTTCTGCCCACCGACAAAGCAGCGCAAGCCTTTCAGATCCGCCTCGCCATCGACGATTTCCACCACCAGCTCCGGGGGATTCTTCCCTTTGATCACCGGGCTGTCAGGGCTTAACACCTTCAGCTGCAGCGGCCGCATGGCCAGCTTGTCCCGAAACTCGACGAAGGTGGCATAGGCTCCGCCCATGGGAAAGCGGGGAAGCGCGAAGAGGTCGCTTTCCGCATGCACCACGCCTGAATGCTGGGCCACGGCTCCGGCAAAACCCAACGCCCTGACCAGCTTCGCCACTTCCGGGGAGTATTCCCCATAGGGATAGGCGAAAACCCG
>JAVFAR010000126.1:0-7829 GCA_034002365.1 Trichloromonas sp. | reverse complement strand
ACCCGCGCCGGCGCTTTCCGCTGGGACGCCGAAGGCTATCTGGTCTCTCCCGAGGGGAATCGGGTGATGGGCTACGCCCTGAACGAAGCGGGAAATCTTTCCGGAGACCTGACCGAAATCAAGGTCGACACCACCACCCTGAGCCCGCCCAAGGCGACCGAAAACGTCACCTTCACCACCAACCTCGATGCCGCCGCCCAGTATCCGGCACCGATCGTCGGCAAGTTCGTCGGGGTCGGAAAAACCGCCCTTGCGCAAACAGCCGCAGATTTCACCGACCCTATTGGTATCGACGCTGCAACTCCAGGTACTTTGACCATCAACGGGGTCGTGCTTTCGTACACTGAGAACACTGAAACACCAATAGAGCCAACGGGTTATCTTACATACAACCGCGGTTCGGCTTTCGCTATCAAGGAAGTCATCGCCAGGACTCCCGGGCTCAACGCCGAAGGTATCGTCATCCCCGGTTCCGTCAATCTGGGCGAGGTTATGGACCGCACGGGGCTTCTTCCTGGTGATATCCGAGATCATTTAAATGTCACAGGCCTGACAATTAATGGTGTGGCATTGAGCTATAATACGGATGCCGATGATTTTACGACGCGCGAAGCGCAAGATGCCGGGTTGGTGGAGTATCTCAATGGTCAGTTGAACGCTGTCGGGGTAAAAGCCACGATCGACCCCAACTCCCATTTTCTTACCTTGACCAGTATGGACGGCAGCAATATCGAAATCGTAGACAACACTGATATTTCGGCACATATCAAAAACGTCAACGGAGTTTTCGACCGCACGGTCTTCAGTGGCCTGGAAATTATCGCCTCGGGAACGGATATCGGTGAGATCACCATCGATCAAGGAACGACCGCGGATGAAGGCAATTTCGCCTTGCAGTTCAATTCGGGGGTTGCCGGGCGTGACGCCGGATTCCATATCACCGAGCCGGAGGCGACTTCCAACTACGCCAACTCGGTGACGATTTATGACTCCCTGGGCAATCCCCATCAGGCGACGGTCTACTTTTCCAAGCTCAACCCGACCATTTCGCCTTTGCAATGGGAATACAACATTACCGTCAATGCCGCCGAGCTCAATCTGACCCCGGCTCAGACCGGCCCCTATCTGATCTCCAGCGGGGTTTTGCATTTTCTTGACGACGGCAGTCTCGACCCGAACTTCCCCAGCGGGCTGACAACGATGCCCAATGTGCTGTCGTGGAACAACAACTCGGACCCGACCACGCAGCTCAACATCGACTTCAACACCACCCAGTGGTCCAATGCCTCGGTGGTTATCAGTCAGGATCAGGACGGCTTTGGTACGGGAACCGTCGCCCAGCTTTCCCTCGACAACGAGGGGAATATTCTCGGCAACTACTCCAACGGCGTGCCGCGCAGCCTCTATCGCATCGCCCTGGCCAAGTTCAGCAACGCGGCAGGTCTGACCAAGACCGGCAACAACATGTATTCCACCTCGGGAACTTCCGGATCCGCCATCGTCGGTACCGTCGGTTCCGGTATCGGGCAGATCTTCACCAACTCGCTGGAGCAGTCCAACGTCGACCTGGCTTCCGAATTCGTCGCCATGATCACCACCCAGCGCGGTTTCCAGGCCAACTCGAAGATCATCACCACCACCGACGAGATGCTCAACGAGCTGATCAACCTGAAGCGATAATCTTTAAGTCAATATTTTGACTGAAAATGGCCGGGCCTCTCTCCCGGCCATTTTTTTTGCCGGGGGTTGGGGAGCGTAATCCGAGTTTCGCCCGAGTTGTTCCCGCTTTTTAGACCAAGATACGTCATGGCACGGCATTTGCTCATGACCTGATAGGCACGCCGGACGAATCGACTGTCCGGCCTTTCTCCCTGGGGTAGCCGCTCGTGGATCTCTCGACCGTCGTCGGAATTGTTGCCGCTTTTGCCCTCATGATCGTCGCCATCATGTCGGGCGGATCGTTGATGCTCTTTATCGATCCGGCCTCGATGATGATCGTGCTCGGCGGAACCATCGGTGCGACCCTGGTTCACTATCCCTTCAAGTCGCTCTTTGGGGCGATGGCGGTTTTCAAGAAGACCGTCTTTCATCAGGAAACGGCGCCGCAGGCGATCATCGGCCAGCTGATCCAGTTCGCCGGCAAGGCGCGCAAGGAAGGGATCCTGGCCCTCGAATCCTTTCTCGACGAAGTCAAGGATCCTTTCTTCCAGAAGGCGCTGCAGATGGCGGTGGACGGGCAGGAGGCCGAGGCGATGAAGGAGATGCTCGACAAGGAGATCGAATACATCCAGGAGCGGCACGAGTCGGGGGCGGATATCTTCATCGCCATGGGCAGCTATGCCCCGGCCATGGGGATGATCGGCACTCTCATCGGCCTGGTGCAGATGCTCCAGAACATGAGCGACCCTTCTTCCATCGGGCCGGCCATGGCGGTGGCGCTGTTGACCACTTTTTACGGCTCGATCATCGCCAACATCCTTTGTCTGCCCATCGCCGGGAAGTTGAAAAACCGCAGCGGCGAGGAAATTTTGAGCAAAACCCTCATCGCCGAGGGGATGCGCTGCGTGCTGGCGGGAGAGAATCCCCGGCTGATGGAGCAGAAGCTGCATACCTTCGTGGCACCCAAGCTGCGCGAGAGCAATTTCAAGAAGTAGCGGCACCGGAAAGGCGGCACCCCGATGGCCAGAAGACCGAAAAAACAGGATCCCGGCGCCCCGGCCTGGATGGTCACCTTCAGCGACATGGTGACCCTGCTGCTGACCTTCTTCGTACTCCTTTTATCCATGGCCAATATGGATAAGATCAAATTCGAAGAAGCGGCCGGCTCGCTGCGCAGCGCCTTCGGGGTGATGGGCGGGGGGAGCCGGACCTCGATATCCAGGCCGAAGGTGATCGAGTTCGCGCCGATCCAGGATGATTTCACCAGCCGCCTCTACCAGCGCATGCTGACCCAGATCAATCAGCTGAAGATCGACCGGCGCATCCAGCTGGTCAAGGACCGGGGCGCGGTCATCCTGCGGGTCGACGCGGCGGTGCTCTTCGCCTCCGGTCAGACCGAGGTGAGTCCCGAGGCCTACCCGGTATTGCGGGATGTCGCCGCCCTGATCGAAAACCTGCCGCTGAATCTGCGCATCGAGGGGCACACCGACGACACCCCTACCTCGGGGCAGGGGCTTTCCAACTGGGACATCTCCATCGCCCGGGCGGTGTCGGCCCTGAAGTTTTTCGAGCGGGAAAACCTCGTCCCCCTCGATCGCATGTCGGCCGTCGGCTACGGTTCCCGGCGCCCCCTGACCACGGAAAAAAACGAGGCGGCCCAGTCTCTCAACCGGCGGGTCGAGTTCGTTCTGGAAAGCATCGGCGGCAACCGCGAGGCGCTGCCCTATCTGATCGATGCCGGAAAACAGGTCCCCTTTTAAGACGAAGAAAGCCTCCTTTTAGGCGTGAACCTTTCCGCCGGAAAACGAGAAACGATCATGGCCGAAAACAAGACCGACGATAAAAGCGAAGAAAAAGGCGGCGGCAAGCTGAAGCTCATTCTGATGATCCTGGGGGGGGTGCTGCTGCTGGCCGGGGTCGGTGTCGGCGCCTACTTTCTCGGTGCCGCCGGCACCGCCAAGCCGGAAGCCGCCGAAACCCCCGTTGCCGCCGCCCGGCCCGCCGAGACGGGGGTCGCGCCGGTGGGACCGATGTTGCCGATGGATGACTTCATCGTCAACATCCTCGACGCCGAAGGCACCCGCTATCTCAAGGTCTCCATGACCCTGGAGCTGCTCACCCCCGAAGGGATGCTGGAGATCGAGGAGCGCAAGGCTCAGGTGCGCGACACCATTCTCCTTTATCTGGGAAGCAAGACCTTCGATGAAATCCGCGATCTGCAGGGCAAGCTGCAACTGCGCGCCGATCTCATCGGCAAGCTCAACGCCCTGCTGACCAAGGGCAAGATCAAAACCATCTATTTCACCGATTTCGTCGTTCAGTAGAGGCGGCCGTGGATCGCATCCTCAGCAGGGAAGAAATCGCGGAACTCCTCTCGGCGGTTCAGCACGGCACCATCGAGACGGCCGCCGAGGTTCCGCCGCCGCCGAGCGATCAGCCGGTGCGCGGGCTCAGCCTGGTCGGCGGCCGGGGGGGGCTGGGGCGCTGGCGGATTCCCAACCTCGATCTCATCTTCGAGGCCATCGGGCGCGGCTACGGCATCACCCTGACCAACCGCCTGCAGCGCCAGGTCGCGGTCAAATACACCGGCAGCGATTCCCTCGGCTTCGCCGAGTATCTGGAAACCATCCAGAACAATTCCGCCATCGGTCTGCTCGACCTCGAACCTTTCAAGTCGGGGGCCTTGCTGGTCTACAGCGGCGAACTTTCTTTCATCCTGCTGGAAGTGCTGCTCGGCGGCGCGATCAAGAAGATCGTCCCCTTGCAGCGCTCCCTGACCAGCATCGAAACCACCCTGCTCAAGGGCTTGATGACCTCCCTCTGTCCCGATCTGAAAAAGGCCTTCGATCCGGTGGAGCAGTTACATCCGCAGCTGCTCAAGGTGGAGACCAACCCGCGGCTGGTGAATATCGTTCCCCCCGAGGCGGGAATCCTGGTCGTGACCTTCGGAGTGAATCTGGAGGGCCTCTCCGGGGTGATGACCCTGGTCATTCCCCACGCCTCCCTGGAGCCGCTGCGGGACAGGCTGCGCGAGTCGACCCTGTCGGTGGAACTGCGCAACAGCGACGAATGGCCGAGTCTTCTCGCCGACGGAGTGGCGACCATGCCGGTGGAAATCTCGGCCCAGGTCGCCGAGGTGGTGGTCATGGTGCGGGATATTCTCAACTTTCAGGAGGGGGATGTCATCGATTTGGGCTGCGCGCCCAACGTCCCTCTCAAAGTACTGGTCGAAGGACGCCCCAAGTTCTGGGCGACGGGGGGGACCCAGAACGGCAATAAGGCGATTCGCATCATCAACCGGATGCCGCAACGGAGCAAATAATGGATAACAGCAAACAGCCGCAGGGCCAGGGTGAAGTGAAAAATCTCGAATTCCTGCTCGATATCCCCTTGCAGATTTCCGTGGAGGTCGGCCGCAGCCGCATTCTCATCAAGGAGTTGCTGGAGATGCAGGAAGGGACGGTGGTCGAGCTCGACAAGCTCGCCGGAGAGCCTCTCGACGTCTACGTCAACTCGCGCCTCATCGCCCGGGGGGAAGCGGTGCTGGTCAACGAAAAGTTCGGCATCCGCCTGACCGATGTGGTCAGCCCCGCCGAGCGCATCGAAAACCTGGGCTGAAAGGCGACGACAGGGTGAGGATCATGATCAGGACGCAAGCCATGCTTCTTCTGCTGGTGACGGTTTCTCCGGCCTGGGCCGAGCCGGTTGCCGGCGGCGGGGATCTCTTCATCCCCTGGATCAAGATGATCGTCGCCCTGCTCTTTGTCCTCGGTCTGATCCTGCTGCTTTACTACGGGGCGAGCCGCAAGGGTTTCGGCCTGCTGCCGGCCGCCCGGAGCGGCCGGATCAAGGTGCTGGAGATGCGTTCCCTGGGGCCGAAAAAAGGGGTCTGTCTGATCCGGGTGCGGGACGAAGAGTTCCTCCTCGGCTTCGGCGGTGACCGGGTCGAACTGCTGGCGCGCCTTGAGGGGGCGAAGACGACCTTTGCCGAAACGTTGGACAATCAGCCGGAGGAATCGGCATGAAGGCCTGGCGCATCCTTCCGCTTCTGCTGCTTTTCCCGGCGCTGGCCCAGGCGCAGGGCTTGCCGACCCTGACCTTCGGTATCGGCGAGGCGACGGAGCCGGGACAGGTTTCCACGGCCTTGCAGGTCTTGATGGTGCTGACGGTGCTCTCGGTGGCGCCGGCGATCCTGCTCATGACCACCGCCTTCACCCGGGTGGTCATCGTCCTCTCCTTTGTCCGCCAGGCCATGGGCACCCAGCAACTCCCGCCGAACCAGATCGTTATCGGCCTGGCGCTCTTTCTGACCCTCTTCATCATGGCGCCGGTCTGGACCAAGGTGAACGAAACCGCCCTGCAACCCTATCTCAACAATGAGCTCAGCCAGCAGGCCGCCCTGGAAAAAGCCCTTGATCCCATGCGGGATTTCATGCTGGCGCAGACCTCCGAGAAAGATCTGTCCCTGCTCATGGAGATCGCCCGGGTCGAGGCGCCGGCGACCAGGGACGACGTGCCGGCTCTGACCCTGATTCCGGCTTTCATGCTCTCCGAATTGAAACGGGCCTTCCAGATGGGGTTCATGATCTACATTCCCTTTCTGGTCGTGGACATGGTCGTCGCCTCGGTGCTCATGGCCATGGGCATGATGATGCTGCCGCCGCCGATTATCGCCATGCCTTTCAAAATCCTGCTTTTCGTCCTGGTGGACGGCTGGGCGCTGGTGGTCGGTTCATTGGTGAAAAGTTTTTATTAGCGGTGGAGGCTTAATATGACCCCCGAATTCGTCGTCTCCCTCGGTCGTCAGGCCGTGGAACTGGTCCTGCTGCTGTCCGCCCCCATGCTCATCTGCGCCTTGGTGGTCGGTTTGCTCATCAGCATCTTTCAGGCCGCGACCCAGATCAACGAGCAGACCATGACCTTTGTACCGAAGATCGTCGCCGTGCTCGCCGCCCTGATCATCTTCGCCCCCTGGATGATCCAGAAGCTGCTCTCCTTCACTTCCGGCATCCTGGCGGGTATCGCCACCACCGGCATCTGATCCGCCCCATGGACGGACTGCCCTTCACCGTCGCCGGTTTTCAGCTTTTTCTCGTCTGTCTCGCG
This sequence comes from Trichloromonas sp., assembly GCA_034002365.1. Taxonomy (GTDB): domain Bacteria; phylum Desulfobacterota; class Desulfuromonadia; order Desulfuromonadales; family Trichloromonadaceae; genus Trichloromonas. Next base: position 1,064 of record JAVFAR010000126.1, on the reverse strand, counting down.
CGCATGGCCGCCATGATCGGCACCCTGCCGGTCTTCGGCAGCGGCACCGCGCCGGCGCGGGTGCGCCTCGGCCTGGCGGTGATGCTGGCGCTGCTGATCTTTCCCGTGGTCCTCCCCCATCTTCCCCCCCCCGATTTTTCTCCCGTCGCCCTGGTCCTGCTGATTCTCGGCGAAGCCCTGATTGGCCTGATGGTCGGATTCATCGCCCAGCTGGTGCTCACCGCCGTCGAGGTGGGCGGCACCATTATCGGCTACAAAATGGGTTTCGCCGCCGCCAACGTCTTCGATCCCCAGAGCCAGCGCCAGATCGAACTGATTTCCCAGTACCAGAATGCCATCGCCATCCTCATCTTTCTCGCTCTCGACGCCCATCATCTCTTTCTCCGTGCCGTGGTGCGCTCCTACGAGCTGCTGCCGCCGGGCGGGATCGATCTCGGCGGCGGCGCGGTCCCCTTCCTCATGACCCTGGTCAGCCGCATGTTCGTCCTCGGCATCCAGCTCAGCGCGCCGATTCTGGCGGTGCTGATTCTGGCCAGCCTGGTGATGGGCATCCTCGCCCGGGTCTTTCCCCAGCTCAACGTCTTCATGCTCTCCTTTCCCCTCAATATCGGCGTCGGCTTCCTTGTCATGGGTTTGACACTCAGCCTGCTGGTGCTCATGCTCGAGCGGGAGTTCGGCATCGTCCCCGAGCGGATTCTCTATCTGCTTCAAACCTTCAGGTAAGACGAGTTCTCCCTTTTTTTCCGGCCCGACGCTGAAATTAAGCGCCCGTTGGGGAAAAAATCTTCGCCCTTTTCATCTCTTGGAAAAATTGGACCGGGTTTTGCTGATGAGTATTCCGGAGAGTGCGGCGCGGTGCCGCGGTCGGATGAAAAGGTAAGGCATGGCCGACGAGGACAAGGACTCCAAAACAGAACAGGCGACAGCGAAGCGGCGCCGTGATTTTCGCGAGAAAGGGCAGGTCGCCCAGAGCCGCGAAGTTCATACCGCCGCGCTGATGACCTTTTTTCTGCTCCTCTGGTACTTTTATGCCCCCTACTTCTGGGATCAGCTCGAACTGTTGA
>JAVFAR010000125.1:0-7846 GCA_034002365.1 Trichloromonas sp. | reverse complement strand
CGTCTTTGACAAAAAGATGCACGTCCTGTTGCGGAAAAGGAATTTCGATCCCGGCTTCACGGAAGAGTCGATCGATACTCTGGAGCAGCGCGCTACGGACACCGAGCATGCTGTCGGCGTCCGCGACCCAGACGCGCAGTTCGAAATCGAGAGAACTAGCGCCAAAGGCGGTAAATATGGGTGACGGCGCGGGATTCTGGAGAATCAGCTCCTGCTCTTTGGCCGCTTCGGTCAGAAGGGCGAGAACATTATTGACATCGCTGCCGTAAGCGACTCCCACGGGGACGACGATACGGGCGATGCTGGAACTCAGGGTCCAGTTGGTGACCTTCTGCGAAATGAATTCCGAGTTCGGCACAATGATTTCGGCCCGGTCGGGGGTTTCGACGATGGTCGAGCGCAGACCGATTTTCCGTACCGTGCACCATTTGCCGTCGATGACCAGGGCGTCGCCGACCCGCACCGGACGTTCGAAAAGGAGAATGATGCCGCTGACGAAGTTGTTGACGATGTTCTGCAGGCCGAAACCGATACCGATACCGAAGGCACCGGCCAGGAAGGCGAAGCTTTTCAACTCGACCCCGGCCAGACCCATGGCGAAGACGAAGCCGAAGAAGATGATGGAATAATGCAGCAGTTTTTTGATGGCGTCGCGGACGCCGCGATCGAGGTCGCGATGGGGAAAGACCTGCGACTCAAGGACTGAACGAATGAGCCAGGAGAAGGTAAAGGCGAAGTAAAGCGCCAGGCTGAAGAGAGCGATCATCCTGAGGGAGATCGTTACCTCACCGATCTGGGCACTCATGCCGGTCAGGGCTTCCCAGGCCTGTCCGGCGGAGTTGTAGGCACCCCAGATGACAAAAAGCAGAAGAAAACAATAGGTGCCGAGGAACATTTTAAAAATGAGCGACAGCCGCGCAACGAGATCGTCGCCGTAACGATAGAAGAAGGGCCGGCGGATGACCACGGGGTGGGAAAAGATATAGCGAATGGCACCGTGAGCGAGTCGCAGGGTCATGACGAAATAGAGACCGAGAAAGACGGTGTTGACCGAGGAATTGATCAGGCGCGATGCCAGGTTGCTGTAACCGCTGGCTTGGGCGACCAGAGCCACGAGCAAAATTACCGCACCCCAGCGGAGGGCTTTGGTGAACCAGTCTTTGCGGCCGTCATGGGCGTTCTGGTTCGCACGGGCGATCAGCAGCAGGAGCGGGATGCCGAGCAGGCACAGGGCGGTCAGATAAAGCCGGTAAAGAAGAGGGGGAAAGGCGATCAGCTGAAGCACCTGGGTAATGGTGAACTGGAGCGCCAGCAGATAGATCATCAGGCGCTTACGTGGGTTGGTGACGATGCCGGTGACCAGCACCGCCGTGGAGAGGGCTACCAGCAGCGTGATGCCCATGCGCCAGAAGGAGGGCATGGAGCCGTACAGGTAACTGAAAGAGATGACCGAAACGAAGATGCCCGTGGCCCAGGGGTGGTCGGTCATGAATTTCCATTCTTCATTGATCCGTTCCCCTTTGCGGTGGCGAAGAATGAAAAAGGCCAGAAGTACCGTCGTTGTCACCTGCAAGAGCGCTACCCAGGGCTTTTCCTGAAGGAAATCCCATTGGATTTTGGTCGCTTCGAGAATGCCGGTGGTGGTGGCGGTGAGCAGCTCAGGGGTGAACTGAAGATAAAAGTCTTTGCTGATAAACGAGTGGGTCGTTTTTTTGAACGTCTGTTTGCGCAGGGTATTGAGCGTTCTCTCAATCTTGTTTTGCACGTCCAGCATTTCGGTTTGCAGGGACGAGACCTCTTTTTGCACCTCGACCAGCGGCGCCGACATCTCCTTGGCCAGCTCCCCGACCTTCTGGGCCTGGGCGATACTTTCCGTAAAGGACGTGACCGGGATCTTTTCCGTTGTGCCCTTGAGTTCTGCCCGCCAGTTCTTCCAGAATTCCTCTTCCGTTTTCCATTGTTGGCGGAGGGCCTCCAGTTGGGTGAGCCGTTGCGAGAGGGTATCGACGAGCTTGCGCAGCCCGGTCAAGTGATTGCCTACCATCCCGCGCATTTCCAGCAAGCGGTCAAAGGTCCATTGCTCGACCTCCCCGAGGGTGGTTACCCGCTTCATGATCTCGGCCTGGCGGGATTTGATGCCCTCCATCTCGGTCGTGATCTGTGTCAGGTCGGCAAGAGGCGCCATTTCCGCCTCGGCCTTCATGGCGTTCTCGGAGATTTGCGCTGCCCTGGGGATGATCTCGGCAACGCCGGGGAAGGTTCGCACTTCGGTGGCTGCCGGGGTCGCGGCTTCTTCGGCCGGGGTCAGGGTCGGAAAGAGCAGAAAAGAAAGAAACAGGAGACGAATAAAAGTCATAGGGGAAAAATTCCGTGGAAGTCTAGGTGCGGAGAAAAAACTCTGCTCAAGGAGAGCACGTTGTTTTGTGCCCCCCTTGAGCAGGGGTGGTTCAGAAATTACCGATGGTCAACGGCATCAAACCCCGGGAGTGGTCAGGACCGGCCGCGGGGTCTGGTCCGTCTGCGGCGGCAGTACCGGATGCGTGACAACCGGCTGCTCGCCGGTCAGCGTTTTGAGGAAAGCGGTAATTGCTGAGGCTTCCTCTTCGTTCAGGGCGATGCCCAGCTGCGACGATCCCATGATGCGCACCGACTCGTTCAGGCTCCAAACCTTTCCCGAGTGGAAGTAGGGCGGGGTCAAGGCGATGTTGCGCAAGGGCGGGGAGCGGAAGGCGTACTCGTCACCGGCGGTATTGGTCACCTGGAAACGGCCGGTATCGCCTTCGGGGAGGATCTCGCCCTCAGGTTTCTCCACGACGCCAAAGGGGAAATAACCGGTGCCGCCCATGTTGACGCCGCTGTGGCAACCGACGCAGCCCTTGTTGATGAAATGATCGAGACCCTGGATTTCCACGGCGGAAAGGGCCTTTTCATCCCCTTTGAGGAAAAGATCGAAGGGGGCATTGGGGGTGAGCAGGGTCGCTTCGAAAATCTCGATGGCGCGGGCCATGTTGTCGAAGGTGACGGGATCCTTCTCCTTGGGGAAGGCTTTTTTGAAGAGTTCGACATATTCCGGCATGCTGTTCAGGGTGACCAGGACCTGCTCCGGGGTGTTGTTCATCTCGACGGAGGCCTGAACCGGACCCTTGGCCTGCTCCATCAGGTCCTTGGCGCGGCCGTCCCAGAACTGGGCGGTGTTGAAGACGGCGTTGTAGGTGGTCGGTGCGTTGCGCGGGCCCTTCTGCCAGCCGTGACCGACGGAGGTCTCCTGCATGTCGGCGCCGGCCAGACCGACATTGTGGCAGGTCTGGCAGCTGATCAGGCTGGAGGCGGAAAGGCGCGGTTCGAAATAGAGCATGTGCCCGAGGAGAAGTTTCTCGGGGGTCGCGGGGTTGCCCTTCAGTTCCGGAGCGCTGGTGGGGATCGGCTCGAAATAGGACCGGCTCTGTTCGAGCAGGGTCTCTTGGCCGCCCCAGGAGAGGCCGGCCGTCAGGGCGGTGATCGCCAGAAAGCTGGTGAGGGTACTTAAGGTCATGGGTCGTTCTCCTATAAAAGAGGGGTGAAATGGTTATAGATGTTTTAGCTTAAAGCGGAAGATTGTCAAGGCGAAGGAGCGGGAGCGGCGGGCTATTCCCAGAAGATACGTAGCGGGTCGGCGTCGACATGGCGCAGGATTTTAGCCAGATCCAGGCTGGGGCCGCAATTGAGATAAAAGGCCCAGGTGCGCCGTTCGCTCTGGTAGTAGTGCAGAGACCACTGGGTCAGCTCCCGATGGTAGCGGAACTGGGCCACGGGCCGTACCGTTCGCCGGCGGCAGCCCGGGCAGGAATACAACTCCTCGATCAGGGTGGCGCGACTGCCGTTGAGACGGTAAATCAGCCGGGAGTGCCCATGGCGTTCAGTGGACGGATGTGCCGCGCAGAAGTGCGCGAGAAGCTTGTCCGCGGATTTCCGCAGGAATTCAGGCAACTCCATGGATGGAATCAGGGGGGGCAGCAGGCACAGAGGGAGCGGAAGAGTGAGGTGCTCAGGTAGCGGTCGCCACGGTCGGGAAGCAGGACGACGATGATCCCTGCCGCCATGCCCCTGGCGGCGTTCAAGGCGCCGGCCATGGCGGCGCCGCTCGACATGCCGACGAATATACCTTCTTCCAGGGCCAGGCGCCGGGCGGTTTCGAAGGCGTCCTCATCTTCGACGGTACGTTTTTCGTCCAGCTCTTCTTCGTGATAGATGTCCGGGACGATGGCCTCGCGCATGTTCTTGAGCCCCTGCACCTTGTGTCCCAGGCGGGGTTCGATGCCGACGATACGCACCCCGGGCTTGGCTTCCCGCAGGTAGCGTCCGGTCCCCATGAGGGTTCCGGAGGTCCCCATGCCGGCGACGAAAACGTCGATCTCGCCGGCTGTCTGGCGGAAGATTTCGGGACCGGTGGTTTCGTAATGGGCCAGAGGGTTGTTCGGGTTGGCATACTGGTTGGGCATGTAATAGCGGTCCGGGTCGTCGGCGAGAATCTGGTGGGCCAGGCGGATGGCGCCATCGGTCGTCTGGCAGGCTTTCGACAGGACCACCTCGGCGCCGTAGGCTTCGAGGACCGCCCGGCGCTCCATACTGACGCAGGCCGGCATCACCAACTTCACCCGATAGCCCCGGGCGGCGCCGATCATCGCCAGAGCGATGCCGGTATTGCCGGAGGTCGGTTCGAGAATCGTTTTGCCCGGGGAAAGCAGGCCGCTTTCCTCGGCTTTTTTAACCATATACCAGGCCGGCCGGTCCTTGACCGAACCCCCCGGGTTGTTCCCTTCGAGCTTGGCGAAAATCCGAACCGGCAGGCCGGCGGCGAGGCGAGTCAGTTCCACCAGGGGGGTGTTGCCGATCGCCTGGGGCAGACTGAAATCAGCGGCGGATTGTATCATGAAAGTTCCTTGCGCAAAGCTTGTTGAGGATAAGAGCGGCTCATCTTACCGGACCGTTTCCGGGAATACAACACGAATGAATTTGCCCGTTTTATCCCCTGATTCCCGGGGAGAGGGAAAAAACAAAACCGCCGCACCCTGGTCAGGGGCGGCGGTTTTGCGGAATGGGGCTAGGGTCGGGAGTAAACGGAGTTTTTGCCGCTGTTCTGATCCGCCAGAGCGGGCCCGTTTGGATTCGCTTTCAGGGGCATCGCCATGTCTCGCAGGATGTGGCGCGATTCCCCGATGTAGGGATCCTCGGCCAATTCCTTGAGCCATGCCTTCTCCCGTTCCGCATCGTCAAGGGAGAGTTCTTTTCTGGCGTCGGCTTCATCGTCGTCCATGCCCATGGCCCCGTGCCCCATGAGCTTGCTGGTGCGCAGTTTTTTCTCCTCCTCCCGCTCCTTGCGGACCACCTCAAGGGCGAGGCTTTGCCGGGTCTGTTCCCGGCGTTCTTTGGCCCGCTCCGTTTCGGCGAGGATGTCGTTGAATTCCTCGCTTGCGTCGATCCGCTCCCGGCTCCGGTCGATCAGGGGGGGGAGGGCCAGGGGGGCCCGCCAGGGGGTGAAACTGGTACTTTCCACACGGTCCCAGGGGAGGGAGTTGTCGACATACTGCTCGCCTGCCTCCACATGGCGCAAAGGATCGGGAAGGATGATGTCGGGGACGACGCCGCGGTACTGGGTCGACTCGCCGCTCACCCGGTAGAACTTCTGTGTCGTCACCTTCATCGCCCCTAAGGGGCGGTATTGGTCGAGGTTGATGAAGGGCAGATTGGCGTCGAGGTCGGCCATGGTCTGTACCGTCCCTTTGCCGTAGCTGTGCTCACTGCCGATGATCACCGCCCGGCGGTAATCCTGGAGGGCGCCGGCGAGGATTTCCGAGGCCGAGGCGCTGAACTTGTTGATCAGCACCACCATCGGTCCGCGGTAGTCGACGGCGGGATCCTGGTCGGAAAGGACGTTGATGCGCCCGTTACGGTTCTTGATCTGGACCACCGGGCCTTTCTCGATGAAGAGACCCGTGATGGAGACCGCGTCGGTGAGGGCGCCGCCGCCGTTGTTGCGCAGGTCGAGAACCAGCCCGTCGATGCCGGCCTGGGTCATTTTCCGCAGTTCCTCGCGCACGTCGTCCGTCGAGTTGCGCCCGTCGCCGCCGCGCACCGTATTCTTGAAATCGCGGTAAAAGCTGGGGATGCGGATGTAGCCGAACTTCTTCTTGTTCGCCTCGTCCTCGAGGATCGTCCCCTTGACGAAGGTTTCCTCGATCTGCACCACGTCGCGGATGATGGGGATGATCAGACGTTGTCCATCCGGTTTTTTCACCGTCAGGCGCACTTCCGTCCCCTTCTTGCCGCGGATCAGGCTGACGGCGTCGCGCAGGCGGGCGTCGGTGACATCCACCGGCTCCCCCTTACCCTGGGCCACTTCGAGGATGATGTCTTCGGCCTGCAACTGCCCCTGGCGGCTGGAGGCGCTGCCGGGGATGACGCGGATGACCTTGATGTAGCCGTCCTCTTCCTGAAGGGTGGCGCCGATCCCTTCCAGCGAGCCGCTCATGCTGATGTCGAAATCTTCCTTCGACTGGGGGGGCAGGTAGTTGGTATGGGGATCGAAGGCCCGGGCGATGGCGTTGAAGTAGCGGTCGAAGTGGTCCTGCTCGGTCTCCTTGCGCATGCGGTCGAAAAAGTCGGCGTTGCTCTTGCGCACCTTGTCGCGGGCGGTTTCAAGCAACTGTGCCTCGGTTTTCACCGGTTTTTTCCCGTCGGCTTTGGCTTTTTCCTCTTCGTCTTCCAGCAGATTCAGGTAGCGGACCAGTACCTGGAACTTGAGGATCTTCCGCCAGCGCTCCCGCAGTTCCGCTTCGTCCTTGCAGAAGTCGAGCTTTTCCGGGTCGGTTTCGAGGCTTTCATCGACGCTGAAATCGAATTTTTGCTCGATCAGTTCCCCGGCCAGCTGCTCGACCTGGCTCACCCGCAGGGACATGACGCGGGCGCCCAAGGCGGCCAACTCCAGCCGTCCGCGATTGATTTCGTCATCAATCCGGGTGGCGAAGACTTCCAGCTTGTCGGCGTCTTCCTTGAGCAGGAAACGCTTCTGGCCGTCGAGCTGTTTGAGGTAGAGATCGAAAGCGGCGCGGGAGAGGGCGTCGTCGATCGGCTTCTGGCTGTAGTGGTTCTGGTTGATCTGGCCGCGCAGGATAAAGCTGAGCAACCGGGCGCGGTTGATGTCGAACTCCTCGGCAGGCAGGGCGGCCATGGCGGAGACGGCGGTGAAGAACAGAGTCAGAGAAACGAAGAGGAGCTTTTTCATAGGGGACGACATGGGGGGTCCTTACGTGCGAGGAACCGGAGCGGTCGGTCCGGTCCGGGGGTTGGTGCGCGGTTATTCATTGCGACATATGTATAAAAGATTACCACGACCGTAGTGATTGTGGTCAAGGGGTAAGCTCGGGTTTTCCAGGCTTTTTCCCGCAAATGACGAAATTTTTCCTGAAATGGCCATTTGCGGGGCATAAACCGCTGTTTTGCGGTTGCAGGAAAAATGAGCCCATATTAGCTTGTTTTCATGTATACGGCATCGGGGCTGGTTCTTGCGCCAACCACACGCCTTCCGGATCGGGGGCAAGCGACGAGGAGATGACGGGGATGCACCAACAAAAGTTGATGCACTCGCGAAAAAAGCTCACGCGGCATGAGGCATGAGCCAGCCGATTCGGTTGCCGGGCCGAAAGGCCTCGGCAAGAAGCCCCGCAGCGGTCTTAATGGCACTTTTGATGCCCTCGCAAAAAGAGAAGGTCTGATAAATAGCTTAAATCATTAGATTGTTTGCAATTTTTTTCTTGCGCCTGGACGTGGCCTATGGTAAATTTCTAAGCAATTCCAATGCCTTGTGAGG
>JAVFAR010000124.1:0-7910 GCA_034002365.1 Trichloromonas sp. | reverse complement strand
TTTAAAAGTGCCATTAAGACCACTGCGGGGATATCTACGACATCTTGCCGAGGCCTTTCGGCCCGACAACAACCGAATCGGTTGGCTCATGCCTCATGCCGCGTGAGCTTTTTTCGCGAGTGCATCAAAGTTGAGTCTGGGAAGAGCGGGTTACGAATTCGCGGGTTTTTCGCCGGAGCGCTGGGAAACCCTGCGGCGCATCGCCGGAGAGCGTTGCGAGGCGGCCCGCTGGCGCGAGGAGCAGAAAGCGCGGGGAATCTGTCCCGCCATCAAGATCATGGAGGATCTTATCGGCTAGCCTATCCCATTCAAACTCATCCGGATCGTCGAAAGCGGGAACCTGCCAGGGGTTCCCGCTTTTATTTTGGGCCGTCCTCTTGCCGGAAAAAGGCGCGCATGGCTTCCAGAATTTCCGCCTTCGGTGCCGCCAGGGTGCGCGCCGCCGGGAGGGAGCGGAGGAAGATCCGGCCGTAGCCTTTTTTCACCACCCGCGTATCGAGAATCAGCACCACCCCGCGGTCGTCGCGGTGACGGATGAGGCGGCCGAAGCCCTGCTTGAACTTGATGACCGCCTGGGGAACGGTGTAATCCATGAAGGCATCACCGCCCTGCGCCTCGATCGCCTCGGCCCGCGCCTCCAGAACCGGTTCCGTCGGTACCTTGAAAGGTAAGCGGGTGATGATCACCTGTTCCAGCGCCCGCCCCGGCACATCCACCCCCTCCCAGAAGGAATCGGTGCCGAAAAGGACGCTGGCCGGGTCGTCGCGGAAGGTCTTGAGCAGCCGATGACGGCTGTCTTCCCCCTGGCGCAGGCAATGATAGCCCCGGGCGCCAAGGACCGGCGCCAGTTCGCCGTGGACCCGCCGCAACAGGGAATAGGCGGTAAAGAGCACGAAACTGCGGCCGCCGGCGGCAAGGATCGCCTGTTCGGTGAGATCGCGAACCTGTTCGGGATAGCCCGGCCGCCCTGGTTCGGGGAGATCGGTGGGGATGGCGAGGAGCGCCTGGCGGGCAAAATCGAAGGGGGAGGCGAGGAACAGCTCGCTGAGCCGTCCCGGTTCGGTGCGGTCGAGGCCGACCCGTTCCACGAAATAGCGGAAGGACTGCCCGACGGTCAGGGTGGCGCTGGTCATGACCACCGTTTTGTAGCGGTCGTAGATCCCCTGTTTCAGGGACCCGGCGACGGCGAGGGGGGCGGTGTGCAGCCGGGTGACGATCCCCATGCCGCGGCCGATGCGTCCCTGGCTTACCTCCAGCCAGGCGCAGGTCTCCGGATCCTCGGCGAGAAAGGCGCGAAGATCGCCGGCGATCCCCTCCAGGCGCCCGGCCGGGGCGCGCAGGTCGAGCAGCTGCCCATGCAGCTGTTCCAAGGTCGCCTCGGGCAGGGCCTCGCAGGCCTTGAGCAGCTCACGCAGCTTTCGGCCGAGCCCGTCACCGGCCTGAATCAGTTCGCGGACGCGCTCGCGCATCGATTCCCAGGCGGCGGTGGCGGTGAAGGCGGGAACCATACGCTGCTTGAGAGCCTCGCCGGGGCCGATGGTCTTACCGAGGACCTGGGCCAGTTCCTCGCCGATGGTCTCCAGGCTGGAAACCGCCCGCTCTCCCAGGGCGTGGCAAGCGCTGAGCAGTTCCTCGACCTGGCCGTGCAGCTCCCGGTAAAGGCGGTCCTCGTTCTCCGGCAGTTCCCGGGCCAGGGCATTGAGGAAGCGCGGCAGCAGGCCCCGTTCGGGCTTGCGCGGATGTCGCAGCTTACCGAGTTGGCGGCTGAAGGAAAAACGCGTCACCTGGCCGGCGAGGAAATTGGTGGCGACATCCTCCAGATGATGAGCCTCGTCGAGGATGATGCGGTCGAATGGAGGAAGGACGGCGGCGGTCGTATAGTTGTCGGTGGCCATGCGCAGGGCCAGGTCGGAGAGAAGCAGGGCGTGGTTGACCACCAGCAGGTCGGCCTGGGCCGCCAGCCGCCGCGCCTTGTGGAAAAAGCAGCCGGCGTAGTGGGCACAGCGCACCCGGGCGCACTGGTCGATTTCGCAACGCACCTCTTCCCATACCTGCTCTTTGGGCAGAAAGGGAAGTTCCTCCCTGGAGCCGTCGCCGGTCCGTTCGGCCCAGTCGAGGATGGCGCTGAGTTCGCCGCTCAGTTCCTCCTCGAAGAGTCCCGGCTCCAGCCGGGCCGTTTCCGCCCGGCGTTTGCAGAAGTAGTTGCCGCGCCCTTTGACCAGCACCGCCCTGAATTCCAGGTTGGTGGCCCGGCGCAGAAAGGGGAGATCCTTGCGGATCAGTTGCTCCTGGAGATTGATGGTATTGGTCGAGACCACCACCCGTTCGCGGTTGGCCAGCGCCCAGAGGATGGCCGGCACCAGGTAGGCGAGGCTCTTGCCGGTGCCGGTGCCGGCCTCGATCACCGCCAGGCGGCCGTGGTTGAAGGCCTCGCCCACGGCGAAGGCCATGCGCAGCTGTTCCGGGCGGTCTTCGTAATCGGGCAGGGCGCGGGCCACCAGTCCTTCCGGCCCGAGAATCCCGTCGATGCGCTCCGGCACCACCACCTCTTCACGGTGGGGCGCGAAGGGTTCCACCACCCTGTACACATTTTCCACAGGGTTGTCCACAATCAGGAAACCGACCCCCAATTCGCCGAGGCGCCCGGCGATTTCGATGTCGGCGCGGGACGGCCGGAGGTTTCCCGAAGGGTGGTTGTGGATGACCACGTCGCCGTGGCGGCAGACCTGGAGGATGGCCGGAACCGCCTCGGCGTTGCCCCGGGCCAGTGCCTCGGCATCGCAGACGCGCCCCTCGCTGTCGGCGCGGCCGAGAAAAAAGACCTCGTTGCCCCCCGCCGCCGCGATGGCGTGGCGCAACAACAGGCGGGCTTCGGCGGTAAAGCTTTGATTCATGGGAAGAGGGCTCCTTGGTCGCGGCATTATAGGGGAGGGGGCGGGAAAAGGAAAGGCGTGGAACAGGCTTTTTTGATTGCAAAGATAATATATATTGACAATTGAATATATAAGACAATATTGTGCATATACACAAATCAACCCAAGGAGCCGTTCCATGAATCCAGCAGAAATCTACCGGGCCCAGTCCAAAAAAACCCTCGACAGTTTTGTCGCCGATTTCGAAAAAGCCGCCGTCAAGAGCGGCTTCAGCATTCACAACCGGGACAACATGGCCATGGCCGATATCTATCGGGAAAAGAACCACCCTATGCCGGAGGATTTCGATCTGCACATGATCCAGATCTGCAAGCCGGAAAAATCGTCCCAAAGTTTTCAGCATAATATCGAGCGCGCCCCGCTCATGCCCAAGTTCGTTATGGCTTTCAGTAAAGACGGCGCGACCGAGGTGCGTTTTCTCTACTACAGCAAGGAACTGATCGCCGCCTTGATTCCCGGCGATGCGGCTTTCCCCGTATCCCTGGAGCAGACCTACGGCGCGATTCGCACGATGATCGAGGAAGCCCTGTAACGGGCGGATAACAAACGTCCCTTTCTCACGACCCCTGGCTTCGGGCCCGCCGCAGCGGACCCCCGAGGAGAACGAACCATGCTCAATTTTTTGAAAATCCTCCAGAAAAACCTGTCCCTGGCGATTCCCGTCGCGATGATTCTCGGCCTGCTCGCCGGCGGTTATCTTTTCGATGCCGCCCCCTTGAAAAATCTCATCATCCCCATCACCTTTCTGATGGTCTATCCGATGATGGCGACCCTCAACGTGCGCTCGGTCTTCACCGGTTCCGACCTGCGCTTGCAGATCGTGACCCAACTGATCAACTTTGTGCTGATTCCGCTCGTCGTCTACTTCCTCGGTAAACTCTTTTTTACCGGCAGCGAGGCCAAATACGGGCTCTGGACGGTGGGACTTTTTCTCATCGGGGTCTTGCCGGCTTCGGGCATGACCATCTCCTGGACCGGTTTCGCCAAGGGGAACAAGGAGGCCGCCACCAAGATGCTGGTTTTCGGGTTGCTCATCGGCGCCCTGGCGGCGCCGGTTTACACCAAGGTCTTCATGGGGGCGACGGTCGATGTGGATATGCTGCACATGTTTCAGCAGATCTGCCTCTTTGTCTTCCTGCCGCTGGTGGCGGGCCTTCTGACCCAGAACTATCTGCGCAAAAAGCATGGGCAGAAGGCCTGGGCCGAGGTCTACAGCCCGATGTTTCCGCCCTTTTCGGCGCTGGGGGTGACCTTGATCGCTTTCGTCGCCATGGCCCTGAAGGCCCAGACGATTCTCGCCAACCCGGCGGATATCCTGAAGATTCTCATCCCGTTGGCGATCTTCTATCTGCTCTCCTATGTGCTGCTGTCGCTCATCGGCAAGTTCTTCTTCCGCCGCGAGGATGCCATCGCCATGGTTTTCGGCGTGGTCATGCGCGACCTTTCCATCGCCCTGGCCATCGCCATGACCGCCTTCGGCAAGGAAGGGTCGACCATCGCGTTGCTCATCGCCCTGGCCTACGTCATCCAGATCCAGTCGGCGGCCTGGTATATTCGCCTGGTGCCGCGTATTTTCGGTGACGCGCCGGGGGAAACGCCGACCAAGGCTTGATCTTTGGCGCCGGAGCGCCTTTAATATGTAAGTCTTCCCGGGGGACAGGCGGTAACGGCCGGCCCCCGGCTGTTACAGGAGAGTTCCCATGTCCCCCCGCCCCCGCAAGCCCCGTCTCTGTTGCCCCCATCGGGCGCCCGGAAGTCTGGTCTTCAAGCCCGCCGGCACGCCCCTCTCCGAGCTGGAGCGCATCGATCTGAAGCGCGACGAGCTGGAAGCTTTGCGCCTCTGCGACCTGGACGGCCTCAGTCAGGAAGCGGCCGGCGGGCGCATGGGCGTATCCCGGGGGACGGTGCAGCGCCTGGTTTCCGGCGCCCGGCGCAAGGTTGCAGCCGCCCTGGTTGCCGGTTCCGCTTTGCATATCGCCCCCTGGTCCGAAGAGATGGCCGGGGAGGAAGGGTCCGATGACGGAGAAACCGACGGATAATCCCGCCCATCTTGCCACCATTCTCGACAGCGTTGCCGACGGCGTCTTTACCGTCGACGACGAGATGCGGATCACCTGGTTCAACCGGGCCGCCGAGGAAATCACCGGCTTTTCCCGGGCCGAGGCCTTGGGCCAACGCTGCTGCGAAATCTTTCGCAGCAGCGTCTGTTTCACTGGCTGCCCGGTGCGCGAGGCGATGACCGGCGGCGCCGATGTGATCAATCGCGAAGTGGATATCCTCGACCGGGACAACCGCGAGATCCCCATCTCGGTCAGCGCCTCGGTGCTGCGGGATGAAGCCGGCCGCCCCGTCGGCGGGGTCGAAACCTTCCGCGACCTCTCGCGCCTGCGCGCCCTGCAGCGGGAGGTCGAAAAAAAATACACCTTTCACGATCTGGTCAGCCGCCATCCCGCCATGCGCCGGCTTTTCGACGTTCTCCCCGATGTGGCGGCGAGCGGGGCGACGGTCCTGCTGCACGGCGAGAGCGGCAGCGGCAAGGAACTTTTCGCCCGCGCCCTGCACGATCTCAGCCCCCGCCGAGGCGGGCCGCTGGTCACGGTGAACTGCGGCGCCCTGCCGGAGACGCTGCTCGAAGCGGAAATCTTCGGCGCGAAAAAGGGAGCTTACACTGGTGCGGTGGCCGATCGCCCCGGGCGACTGGAGCAGGCGGAAAAAGGCACCCTCTTTCTCGATGAAATTGGCGATCTGCCCCTGTCCCTGCAGGTCAAGTTGCTGCGGGTGCTGGAAAACCGCGAGTATCAGCCCCTCGGCGCCCGGCGGTCGCGCATCGCCGATGTGCGTTTCATCGCCGCAAGTCACCGGGATCTGGAAGCGATGGTGGCCGAAGGCACCTTCCGCCGTGATCTCTTCTTCCGGGTCAATGTCGTCAAGCTCTCCATCCCCCCCCTGCGGGAACGCCGCGAGGATATCCCCCTGCTCTTGGACATGGCCCTGGACCGCTTCAACCGCGCCTACGGCAAGAAATTGCGCGGCTTTACCCCCGACGCCCTGCGCCTGTTGCTGGCTCACGACTATCCCGGCAATGTGCGGGAACTGCTCAACCTGGTGGAGCGGGGGGTGATTCTGGGGCGGGGCGAACGGCTCGATGCCGAACTCTTTCCCGAAGTGGCGTCGGCCGGCGCTACCCTTTCCCCGTCGGCGCCGACAGCGGAACCGCTGGAAGAGGTGCTGCGCCGCCACGGCGGCAACCGGACCCGCGCCGCCCGGGAGTTGGGGATAAATCGCACCACCCTCTGGCGCCGGCTGAAAAAAGCGCGCCGTTCCTGATCCCCTTGCGAGGTCGTCATGCTGTCCATTCTTCAGGAAATCTTTCTCCATGCCTTGATGATCAGCGGCTTTGTCTTCGTGATGATGCTGGTCATCGAATATCTCAACGTTCTCACCCAGGGGGTCTGGCAGGAAGGGCTGCGCGGCAGCCGCTGGCGGCAATATTTGCTGGCGGCTTTTCTCGGCGCCACCCCCGGCTGTCTCGGGGCCTTCGCCGTCGTCTCCCTCTATTCACACCGGGTCGTTTCCCTGGGGGCGGTGGTCGCGGCCATGGTCGCCACCAGCGGCGACGAATCCTTCGTCATGCTCACCCTGATTCCGCAAGCCTCCCTCGGCCTCTTCTCGGTGCTCTTGCTGGTCGGGCTGACGGCGGGGATCCTCACCGATCTGCTGGTGCCGGAGCGCGCGTCCGCCTGTGCCCTGGACGGTCCCGGCATCGCCTACCACCCACAGGAACCGTGCCGCTGTTTCCCCCGGGGGCGGATCCTTGCCCAGTGGCGGCACTGCACTCTCGCCCGGGCTGTGCTGATGCTCACCCTGACCCTCTTTTCCCTAAGTCTGGCGGCGGGCTGGGTGGGGCCCCCGGCCTGGAACTGGGTGCGCCTGACCCTGCTGCTGACGACCCTGACCGGGCTCTTCATCGTCTCCACCGTCCCCGATCATTTTCTCGAAGAACATCTCTGGCACCATGTGGCGCGGGTGCATGCGCCGCGCATCTTCCTCTGGACCTTCGGCGCCCTGCTGGTCATGCATCTGCTGCTCAAACCCCTCAACCTGGAGGCCTGGATCGCCGCCAATCCCCTGTGGCTGCTGCTGATCGCCGGGCTGGTCGGCCTGATTCCCGAGTCGGGACCGCACCTGATCTTCGTCACCCTCTACAGCCAGGGGGTTGTCCCCTTCAGCGTGCTGCTGACCAGTTCCATCGTTCAGGACGGGCACGGCATGCTCCCCCTGCTGGCCGAATCGCGCCGGGATTTTTTTCAGGTCAAGGGGATCAATCTGGCGGCCGGCCTGCTGGTCGGTGGGCTCGTGCAGCTGTTTTCCGGATAGGGCTTCCGCCGCCGGGATGTTGCATCTGTTGCAGGTGTTGCGCTATCCGTTGCGAAAGATTTGTTCCCTTTTCTTCATAAAAAACCGAGTCCTTCCGACTTTTTCCCCGACAAACCTGTTGCGCATGCAACATGTGCCGTTTTCATCAGCTTTCCCTTTGTCTCCCTCCCTGCTGTAACTATCTGAAATGGATAAAGAAAAATTTACCACCTTGCGGGCTGGTTTTGGCACGTCCCGTGGAGTAAGGATAGGTATGAACTCGACCGCCGCCACCGGACAATCCGTGCGTATCGCCGTCCCTGCCTATGGCAGCCGGATTATGCCGCGCTTCGGTCAGGCCCGGGAATTCTTCTTCGCCGAGATCGATCCGGCGACCCGTTCCCTGGATCAGCTGCGGCCGCGCGTCTGGGATCTCTACAGCGATCCGCCCCTGGTCCGTTGGCTGGCCCGGGAAGGGGTGGCGGCGGTGGTCTGCGGCGGTATCCATCCCCGTTTCCAGTTCGCCCTGGTCGCGGAAGGGATCGAAATCCATTGGGGGTTTCGCGGCGAAGTGGAAGACGTGCTGCGCGGCTGGCTTTCCGGCGGCTGTGAACCCTTGGG
>JAVFAR010000123.1:0-7914 GCA_034002365.1 Trichloromonas sp. | reverse complement strand
ACACGCTGATGGTCAAAAAACGAATTAATTTGGTTCTGACATGAAACAGTCTCTGCTACACTCTGATCCAAAGCGTCATCTCCTGCGGGTAGATTGGTTGTTTGGCGACAACCCATTCTATTACAGTTGATGGCGCTTTTGTTCAATTATTTCATATAATTATTTGCTGTGCGTGCCTGCGAAAGTTGAGTGTTTAACCTTAATAAGCAAGGGCGTTATTGAAGGATCGACTTCAGAGTGGTCGCCGCTCCAGATCGGCTAAGTGTGGTGACCCAAGAATTCCCGGTGTCGTTTTTTATCGCGACGCAAGACGCGACCCCGCCGCCGTCCCAAGACGCGACCCCGCCGCCGTCCCTTTGTCGCAGCGCAAGACGCGACTCCGCCGCAGTCCGTTCCCTGACCCGATTCCGTTCCCGAGCATCTCAGAAGTCGACATCGCTTTTCTCCCCCCGATGTCGACGTACCTCATGTGAATCATACAGGAACTTAACGCCACGCACGACATGGACAGTAACGGATTCAATGTCGATACGCAACGTGATGTCCCGCAGGTCCGCATCATGAGCGTGCGCCTCATCACTGATGAAGGCTGCGAGATACGGCCACTTCTCTTCTTGGTTTTCTTTGTCGCTCGATTTCTCGGGGGGAACCTGTTCGCTCACCCTGTAATCAATCTCCCACCCATCCTCACTCATGTAACCCGTGTGGGCCTCAATCTCGGTTCCTTCCGGTATATCCATCGACTCGACGCGCGCTGCCTTGTGGAATAAGACGACGTTCAGCCCGTCACCTGCTGCTTGGACAGACGGAAACAAAATTCCATCGACCATAGGTTCGTTTTCGGTTGCCAGGAAGTCAGCAATGGCCTGTGTGGGGAGATACTCGATTCGGCATTACAGGCTTGGTAATGCGCAGACTGAGGGAGCGCAGAAAGGTTGCTCGCTCAAGCCGAGCGGCCCACCCAGGATCAAAGATGCTGCCGTCCTCGTTTACTGAACTGAGGGCCGTCAGATCAAGCAACCGAAGGGGTCGGACGATTTCGAAGCGCGCTACAGCGACTTGGCTACCAACGGGTGGGCGAACCTCCGCGATTGCTACACCTGAATCGTCTGAGCCATAAAACACTGATATGCCGTGCGCGTTCATTCGTCCGGGGGCGGCGAGAACCGAAGGAGGCGAGCCAAGGTATCGATCAGGTCGAGAAAGCGCCTCCGTCAGCTTTTCATCAGACTGAAATACGCGTGCTCGAAAGAGGGCTGTTAGCATCGTCTGCGGTCCTGCGTCGACAAGCAGTGGCCTTCCGTCGGTCGTTGACATCTTGTCGATTTCGCTGAAGATAGACTCCAAATGTGCTGCCGTACTACGGCTGAAAAAGCGCGCTTCAGTCTTCAACGATCGTTCGAAATAGCTCCACTCCTCTTGCCATGCAGAATCGCTGGGGCCTTTCTCTTCGTAGTAGGACTCTGAACAGAATTCGGTCTCGTCTCCCATCTTTTCAGAATCAAAGTCGCCGCACCTGTCATCGAGTATGATCTGGATATCCTGCGCCGCTTGCTCCGGAATCTCTGCGGCATTCGCGATCGCCCACACCACCGGTTCGCCGTGGCGTTCCCATTCGTAGTTAGACTCCCGGTCAGATAGGAACGATAACTCCCAAGAAGTAGGTTGATCTGAGGTCCGCAGGAAGTGCTGCTCAAATGCGGTTTCGACACGGTCAGCAAAATCCTCTAATTTGTATGATCGGGCACTCCGACCACAATAGGAGCACTGTCCACGTCTGCCTTTGCGCCGCACTTCGTCACCAAGGTACTCCTCACCGACACAGTGGTGGCATAGCCTCTTAGCCTTCAGTTCATCGATATCGATACCGTCATTACTTGCCATAAAACCGTTTATCCCTGGTCAGGATCAGCAGTGTCCGGTTAAGAAGTTGCATACGGGTTTAACTCTAAGTCGATGATGTCCGGGAGAAATTAGGGACACTCCCCAGGGTTCTTGTACATACTTTAACCGACCTTCTGTCAACCCAAAAACCGCCGGTCCGCATCATGCCGACATCGGTGGTTCAATTGTTTTTCCTGCTGTCGAATCCCGTTCCCCATCGCCCCTCCCTCAATTCCTCAAAGCATAAGACCCCGCCAATCTAGCGCGGCCGGTTTGCTTCGTCAACCGCTGAAACGCGCTCCAACCGGTCGTCAAATCTATCCTTATCCTTCTCCCCCCTCCCGCAGCAACTCCAGCAGATCGTCCGCCGAAACCCGCAGGGCCGTTTCCGTTCCTTCGAGCAGGGAGTCGGCCAGTTCGCGTTTTTGGCCGTGGAGGGCGACGATTTTTTCTTCGATGGTATTGGCCGCGACCAGGCGATAGACCGTGACCGGGCGTTGCTGGCCGATGCGGTGGGCGCGGTCGGAGGCCTGATCCTCTACCGCCGGGTTCCACCAGGGGTCCATGTGGATGACGTAGTCGGCGGCGGTGAGGTTGAGGCCGACGCCGCCCGCCTTGAGGCTGATGAGAAAGAGCTCCCCCTGTCCGGCCTGAAAGGCGGCGACCTGCGCCTGACGCTCCTTGGCGGGGGTGGAGCCGTCGAGATACCGGTAGCCGATGCCGTCCTTGTCCAGTTCCTCGCGCAACAGATCGAGATGAGAGACAAACTGGCTGAAGACCAGCGCCCGGTGGCCGTTGGCCCGCAGTTCGTCGACGATCTCGCGGAAGGCCGCGAGCTTGGCGCTGGACAGGGGGCTGTCCGGCAGCACCAGGCGCGGATGGCAGCAGGCCCGGCGCAGGCGCATGATTTCGGCGAGGATGCGGATCTGCCGCTCGCCGGGGGACTGGCCATCCGTGCCTTGCAGATTGTCGAGGGCTTGGCGCCGCAGGGCTTCGTAGAAGGCCGCCTCCTCCGGGGAAAGTTCCACCCGCTGGACGATTTCGGTGCGCGGCGGCAACTCTTCCAGCACCTGGCTTTTGCTGCGGCGGAGGATGAAGGGACGGATGAGCTTCTTGAGCAGGGTGCGGGCGGCCTTGTCCCGCTCCCGTTCGATGGGGTTGGCAAAGCGAGTGGTGAAGGATTGGTGCGAGCCGAGCAGGCCGGGATTGAGAAAGCGGAAGAGGTTCCAGAGTTCGTCCAGGCGGTTTTCCACCGGGGTGCCGGTGGTGGCGATGCGGAACCCGGCGTTGAGCTGCATCGCCGCCTGGGAACGCTTGGTCGTCATGTTCTTGATCGCCTGGGCTTCGTCGAGCACCACCGTTTCCCAGCGGATGCCGGTCAGCCGTTCGGCTTCCTGCTGAAACAGGGTGTAGCTGCAAATCGCCAGATCGAAGGGTTGCAGCGATTCGACAAAGGCTTGCCGGTCGCCGCCGCCGAAGATGCGCGGCCGCAGGGTCGGCGCGAAGCGGCGCGCCTCGCTCTCCCAGTTGAGACAGACCGAGGTCGGCGCCAGCACCAGGGCCGGTCCCGCCGGGGCGCGGTCGATGAGCAGGGCCAGCGCCTGCACGGTCTTGCCCAGGCCCATGTCGTCGGCCAGGCAGGCGCCGACCCCCCAGTGGGCCAGGCGGCTCAGCCATTCGAAGCCTTCCTGCTGGTAGTCGCGCAGGTCGGCGCGCAAGGTGGCGGGCACCGTCGGTTGCAGGGCTTCGGCGGCGCGGAAACGCTCCAGAGCCGCTTTCCAGGACTTATCCCCCTTGAGCCCGCCGGCGCCGCCCAGCGCTTCGTTCACCAGGGTCGCCGCCAGGGGATGGAAACGGGGCTCCTTGCCGTGCCGGTCCACCACCCGCCGCAGTTCGTCCAGCCGCCGACGGAACTCTTCGGTCAGGGCGACGAATTCGCCGTCGGCCAATTGGATGAAGCGGCCTTTTTCCTGCTCGGCCAGCTCCAGCAGCCGTTGCAGCGAAAGCACCTGATTCGCGTCGAGGGCGACTTCCCCCTCCAGCGAAAACCAGTCCTTGCCCGAGCGCACCGCCAGCTTCAACCGCTCCCACGAGGCCGTGCCGCGCAGCCGGAGTTTTTCCCCTTCCGGCCAGCGTATGACATAGGCCTCGGGATCGGCGCTCATCAGCTTGTGCAGCGCTTCGAGCAGTTCCAGGGCCTCTTGCGGCTCTTCCCACCGCCAGAATCCGTCGTGGTTCTCGCAGAACTCGAAGCCGCTCCAGCTTTGCAGCAGCTTTTCCTGGCGCTGTCGTTCCTGAATCTGATTCCGCGAGCATTGCCGCTTTTCCCCCTGAATTTCGGCGATCACTGTCGCCCCGCCTTGGCCGGGGAGGAAGCGGGGGCCCTGCTCGCCGAAGGGGAAAACGCGCACTTCCAAGCCGAGACCGCTGCCCGAGGGACGCAGCAGCAGATGCAGGCGGCTGTCCGCTTCCACGTTTTTCGCGGCGAGATTCTCCCCGGCCAGATCGGAGTGGACCAGAACATGGGGGGAAACGGCGGTGATGGCGGCGAGCAGCTCCTTTTCTCCCGTATGGGGAACGCTCAGCTTTTCGCCGAGAATGGCGGCGATGCGCCGCTGCTCCGCCGTCGGCTCGTAGAGCAGCAAGCGCGCCGGACCCTCCCAGTGCCAGAAGAAATTCACGGAAGGCTCGGGCAGGGGGGACAGGCGCACGTTCAACTTTCCCTTGGCGCGCAGCACCTCCAGGGTGAACTCCCCCTTGGCCAGGGTCAGCGGCTCATCCTCATGTCCGGCGTTGAAAATCAGCGGGTGGTCGATCAGGGCGCGCAGGGTCTTGGCGACGTCGAACTCGTAGACCATCTGGGAATAGTAGCCATAGCCGCCGCGCTCCTTGCGAATGCAGGCGATCGCCTTGTGATCCTGAGGCGTCAGAAAGTCGAGACTCGGGGCCTCCTCCGCCAGCCGCTTCAGCGCGACGTTGCGCCCCTTGCTCCAGCCGCGCGCGCCCAGCTTCTGCTCGATGGGCTGGATGGCGATGTGGCGGTCGTCCCCCTGGATCAGCCAGACCAGCCGCGAGGCCTTGGCGGCGACGGCCGCAGGCGCGGCGGTCGCGCCGGAACCCAGGGCCAGCAGCGCCTTGAGGGAGCGTTGCCAGTTCTGCTCGTCCGTCGCCCCTCCGGTCAGTCCGGAAATCCCTTCTTCGGCGAAAAGTTTCTGTGCCCATTCGGTTCGGAGTTTTTCTTTCGGCTCGAAGGCTTCGAGCAGCAGCAGCGCTTCGCCGCCCAACCAGAGAAAGCCCGAAGCGTGGGCGGCTTCCGCGACCCGCTTCAACGTCTGACGATGGGGCGGAATCAAGTCGGCCTTGAGCTGGAAGGCGACCAGACAGCGAATCAGATGTTCGAAGGGTTTCAGTTGGTCTTCCCGGCGCAGAAAATCCTTCAGCACCGTCGCGCAACGATTACTCCCCTGTTTCGCCTCCGCCAAGTGGCTCAACATGTCGAGGAGAAAACGGATACTCCCCGTTTCTTTCTTCAGGCCGATGGCGGCCAACTGGACGGCGGTCTTCAGATGCTCCGGCAGCCCGGCGCGCAACAGAACCAGTTGGTGAAAGATACCGATCATCCCGGGAAAACAAATCTTGCGCTTTCCCATCTCCTTTTTGATGTGCGTCAGCCCCTGTTCGAAAAGGAGGGCCGCTTCCTCGACTTGGCCGCGCAGCAGGGCGATAACCCCGGCCAGTTCGGCGAAGGGCTCCAGGCGCAGTTGCGCGATGGCCGCTTCCGCCGCTTGCAGTCGGCCGCGCATGATCTTATAGAAAACCACATGGTATTTCGCGTTAAGCGGCGCCTTCGGCGTGTCGGCGACACAGGCGTTGAGAATGTCGAATGCATCCGTCGGCTTCAGCCGGAGGAAGTTCCCCATGGTCAGGTCGATCAGGATGGCCGACCACAGTTCGGGCGGAAGGCTCCGGAACCATTCACCGTCCAGTGCCCCAGCGAAGAGCCGGCCATAGGGAGAGCCGTCGAAGCGCGAGTAGTAAAAATCCAGAACCCGTGAAACTTCTGACAGGTCGCGCAGATAGAGTGCCCGTTGCAGATCCTGAAGGCAGTGCTCCAGGCTGTTGTAGTAACTGTTGCGGATGCTTGGCTTGACCGCCTCGGCGAAGGCGGGGAGCGTCCCCTCCTGGTCCAGTTCGCGCAAGAGGGGATGGTTCAATTCCGAGCGCAGCAGAAATCCCCCCTGAATTTCCGTGGCCAGCCCGGCCTTTTGCAGATTTCGCAAAAGCGGTAACAGGCTGGGCCCATCAATGGCGCGCCCCGTGTCGTGCCGAACCCCGGCCCGGCTCAGGCACTGGGCGAGATTGGTGCGAGATACCGGCGCCAGAAAGAAGGCCAGCATTCGCGCGACCTGCTGTTCCACGGGCGGCAGCTTGCGGTAGGAAGTCAGAAGTTTTTCGGTGGCGGAATCGACTGGCGACATGGCGCGGACCTCCGGGAAAAATCGAATGGCGGGGATAATATCACCGAGGGGAGGGGGGTGTCGATGGGGTTGATGGCGCGGCGGCGCTACGAGGGGATTACGCGAGGGGGGGCGAGAGCGGGGGGACAAATGGGTGTATGTTTGTCGCGGCGGAAAGTGACCCCACAGCCTCCCCTGTCGGTTAATGGTCTGGAACAGGGGGCCGATTAAGAATCGTGATCACCTCCGTGGCGATGAAGGTCCGATCCCGTTTGCGATTCGTTTGCGGCGCGATGATCCCGTTTTCGCGCATAACGCCCAAGGCGGCATTGGCCGTCGGGAATGAGGTATTGAACGCCTCCTGGATGGAGCGGACGGTGACGACCGGGTGAGCGATGAGGTATTCAGGGAGGCGGTGGGGGAGGGCGTCGCTCCGGATGTTGCCGGCGCGAATGAGCGTCTTCCACTGATCGAGAAGGGCGCTCAGACGGTCCGCTGTCTGTATGGTCTCCCGAGCGGCCGCCTTCACCCCCTCGGCGAGGAACCGTACCCAGGGCGCCCATTCTCCACGCAACTGCACCGCGCCCAGGGTGTCGTAATATTCCTGCTGGTTTTCCTTGAGGAACCCGGCCAGGTAAACCGGCGGATAGCCTTCGGCGAAGAGCATGAGCGGTAACAGTAGCCTGCCGACGCGGCCATTGCCGTCGATGAAGGGGTGGATGGTTTCGAATTGCGCGTGGACGATCGCCATGCGAATGACGATGGATATCTCCGTTTGATCTTCCTCTGATGGAGTGTAGCGCAGCAGCTCCTCCAGGTCTGCGATGCCACCTCCCACATATTCAGGAGGGGGCGGGACGAATTTCGCATCGTAGATGTTTCTATGACCGCCGATCCAGTTCTGCCTCCGCCGGAATACCCCGGGCGTGTCCTTGTAGTCGGTCCCCTCCATGAGGCGAGCGTGGAGCGTTTCAATAAGCGCGCGGTCCAGGGCGGCGGCCCCTCTGGCGGCCACCTGTTGCAGGCCGTACTGCAACGCCTTGACGTAGTTGAGGGTGACCACGACGTCCCGTGGAAGTCCGGCGTCGCTGCCGGTCGCCTCGTACTCGAAAATCTGATCGATATCCGAGGATGTTCCCTCGATCTGGCTGCTCCGGACGGCTTCCCGACGGTCGAGCGTCCTCGTGGCAAGGTTCAGGTTGGGAAGACGGGAGGTGGCGGCCCGCACTGCCCCAAGCGCCTCGTGCGCCTTGACGACATCGCCGAAAACTTCCTTCAGTCCGAGCGAGCGCGGGGCAGGCGGGGGGACGAGCGCGGAAGCCCCCGGATACTCCTGCAGGGGAACCAGCAGCTTTTGCCGGTCGGGGCTCAGATCTGAAGTTTTCATGGACGCAATCCTTTAATAACGTTCGCTACTATTAAACAATATTCTGTTTAACCTTAATAAGCAAGGGCGTTATTGAAGGATCGACTTCAGAGTGGTCGCCGCTCCAGATCGGGAAAAGTGTGGTGACCCAAGAATTCCCGGTGTCGTTTTTTATCGCGACGCAAGACGCGACCCCGCTGCCGTCCC
>JAVFAR010000122.1:0-7944 GCA_034002365.1 Trichloromonas sp. | reverse complement strand
AGCCAGGCGCCCCCGGCGCCCATTTCTCTCACTTTCATCGGGGGGAGGGCACTCCTTTTCAGCCTCTTCAAGCAGGGTTCGGTAGCGCCTTCGGAAGATTTCGGCATCAAAAGCCTCAAGACGGCCCCCGGCCTCCAGGGTGGCCTTGTTGATCTTTTTGAGCAGAAGCGTCATCTGCCGGGCCCACGGTTGCCGGTCCTGCTCCCAGGCCCTTTCCAGCTCCCGCAGGTGGTGAGCGTTGCACAGCGCGTGCGAGCAGCCGTACTGATAGTAGGGCTTCCCGTGGTCATGGCTGAGGATGCCGGCAAAGGCCGGCAGGATGCCGATTTCATCCAGGGCCTCGCCGCCTCGCTTGGCGTGCGGATAAAAAAAGGCCTGAATAGAACTAATCTTCCGCAGAATGCCTGAGTGACATATTCTGACACAGGCAACGATTATCTTCACGGCATACCTGCCCAAGGAGGTGCGCCATGAAGCTGAACCGAATCCAGATGCAACCAGGCATGAGCCTGAATCAGTTCCTCACCGAATATGGCACTGAGCGCCAGTGCGAGGCAGTTCTTGAGCAGTCTCGCTGGCCACAAGGATTTCAGTGTCCGGATCGGGATTTTGCCGCGCACGATGATGCGCCCCTTGGTGAAGCTGACCTCGCGGCGAATCTGCGTGGCAGAATCCCAGCCGGCCTTGACCAGGCTTGGGGTAATAAACTGGTCGCAAATGTCGGATTCGCTCAGGGCTTTTCTGTTCACTTAAAGTGCTCCTCTCAGAGGCGGCAACACTGCAACTATCAGCAAGCTAGAGCATTTTCAGAAAAATGTAAACCATGAGAAATCATCGGCAATCCGGCAAATCTCCAGCTGGGATAGGGGCGACGGACACTATTAAAAAGCGGCCGCTCCATTTTCGCTACGTGATCGCACATCTTCAAAAAACAAGGGGCCCGACCAAATCCCACCTGGTCGGGCCCCTTGTTTTATTGCATTGACGGGGATTTTTCGTTTCAGCGAAAAAGTTCCCGGCAGTACATCATCCCCAGCGTCCCCCGGTTGGCCAGGCATTCGGGGCAGAGTCCGCCGGCGTCGGCCCAGATCTCCCGGGCCATGAAGGCGCCGGCCTCCTCGGCGGGGGTTGCCGGCGGCCGCTCGGGGTCGAATTCCTTGCCGCAGACGGCGCAGGTCTTCATCATCGCTTGGCCAGATGCTCGCGCACCAGGGCGGCGAGCCCGTCGAGAAAGTCGGGTTCGGCGTTGAGGGAAGGGCTGCGGAAGACGGTACGGATGCCGCGCTGGATGGCGCGGGGAATATACTCGGCGTCGATCTCGTGCAAGGTTTCGATGTGGTCGGAAACGAAGGAGACGGGAACGATCAGCAGGTTCTCGCAGCCCTCACCGGCGAGCTGCTCGATGACCTCCTCGGTTCCCGGCTCCATCCATTTGACCGGCCCGCTGCGGCTCTGGAAGGCGATGCGCCAGGAACGCTCGGGGAAGCGCGCCATCGTCCCCTTGACCGTGCTCATCACCTGCTCCAGATAGGGGTCGCCGCGATCGATGAACTTCTGCGGCAGGGCGTGGGCGCTAAAGAGAATCTGCACGTCGTCCCGCACCAGTTCGTGGAAGTAGTCCAGACCGGCGCGGATCCGGCCGGCCAGGGCGTCGAGATAGCCGGGCCAGTCGTACCACTGCTCGATGACGGAAAAACGCAGGGCGGGATGGACTTCTTCGGCGGCGCGGCGGAAATTCTTGACGCTGCTGCCGGTCGTCGCCTTGGTGTAGTGGGGGTACATGGAGAGGACCACCGCTTCCTCGACACCGTCGGCGGCTATTTGCCGCAAGGTCTCCTCGGCGCGGGGATGCCAGTAGCGCATCGCCACGTAAGGGCGATAGTCGGGACCGAGGCGGGCGGCGATCCCCTCGGCCTGTTTTTGCGTCCAATGGAGGAGGGGCGAGGCGCCGCCGATATCCCGGTAGTTCTCCACCACCTTGCGCGAACGCACCGTGGAGATCAGCCGGGCGAAGGGCTTCTGCAGCAGGCTCCCCAGCGGCAGCTGAATCAGGTCGCGGTCGGAGAAGAGATTGTAAAGAAAGGGGCGCACCGCCTCCAAGTTGTCGGGGCCGCCCATGTTGAGCAGAACGAGGCCGATCGGTTTTTCTGACATCGTGATGACCGTGAGGGGTGAGGGATGAGGGGTGAGACAAGGCCTTGACTCCTCTCGCCTCACCCCTCACGCGTTACTTCTGGCTGAGCCGGTGCACACACTCGACCATGAACTTGGCGTGCTCGGGATCGACCGTCGGCAGGATGCCGTGGCCGAGGTTGAAGATGTGCCCGGGGCGACCGGCGTTCTCGTCGAGAATCCGCTGCACTTCCCGCTCGATGTGGGCCTTGGGGGCGTAGAGCACGGTCGGGTCGAGGTTCCCCTGCACGGCGATCTCGGGACCGAGCATGTCCCGGGCCTTGCCGAGATCGACGTGCCAGTCGAGGCCGACGACGTCGGAACCGGCCTTGCGCACGCTCTTGAGCATCGTTCCGGCCCCCTTGACGAAATGGATGATGGGGATGCCGTCACGGTTGAGGCCGTTGATCAGCTTGGTGGTGTAGGGCAGGATGTACTTCTCGTAATCGAGAGGGGAGACGATGCCGCCCCAGGTGTCGAAGATCTGGATCGCCTGGGCGCCGGCGGCGATCTGGGCGTTGAGATACTGGCGGTCCATCTCGGTGATCTTCTCCATCAGCGAAGCGTAGAGCTCGGGAGCGCCGTACATCATTTTCTTGATCTGGGCGAAGTCCTTGCTCCCCTTGCCTTCCACCATGTAGCAGGCTAGGGTGAAGGGGGCGCCGCCGAAGCCGATCAGGGGTACCCGGCCTTCGAACTCGCGGCGCAGGATCTTGATCGTTTCGAGCACGTAGGGAACATCCTCCTCCATCACCGGAATGCGCAAGGCATCGACATCGGCCTGGGTGCGCACCGGGTTCTCGAAGACCGGCCCGGGGACGAAATCGAGCTTGAGCCCCATCGGCTCCACCGGGGTGAGGATGTCGGAAAAGAGGATGGCGGCGTCGGCGCCGAGATAGTCGATGGGCTGGATGGTGACCTCGGCGGCCAGTTCCGGCGTTTTGCAAAGTTCGAGAAAGGTGCACTTGCGGCGCACTTCCATGTACTGGGGGAGATAGCGCCCGGCCTGGCGCATCAGCCAGACGGGGGTGTAATCGGTCGGCTGGCCCCAGCAGGCCTTGATGAAATTGTATTCGGTGGTCATATCGGTGAATCCTCCTGTGTAAAGGTTTTGGTTATTCGCAGGTCAATCACGGCCGATAGCCATCCTCGATTTCATGGACGGCCTGTTCAAAGGGAATCGCTTCCCGCCGGCCGGCTTTCGCCTGATCATAGGCGCGCACATCGTCCAGCTCTTCGAGCGCTTCGAGGATCCGCTCCCACTCGTCGGCGGGCACGACCACCGCTTTGCGCTGGTTGTTTTCATCGGTCAGATATTGCGGATGGATTACCAACATGGCTTGCTCCCTAGGTACATTAAGACAGGTTCGACCCACCTCGGGCGGACGCTGTCCTATCGGTAAATCAATTATTTCGACGCGTTTTCCGCCGCCTCTTTTTCCATGCGTTTGCGGGTGCGGGCGGGGATGTAGTTGCAGAACGGTTCTTCGGCCATGTAGTCGCCGTAGACGGCGTCGGCGCGGGCGCGGCAGCCGCCGCAGACGTTGATGAACTCGCACTCGCCGCATTTGCCGGTGTATTTCTTGAAGTCGCGCAGGTCGTTGAAGACCTTGGAATTGAACCAGAGTTCCTTGAAGGGGATCTGCTTGACGTTGCCCACCGACGAATGGAAGTAGGAACAGGGCTTGAGGTTGCCGAAGCAGTCGATCAGGCAGATGGTCTGGGCGGCGATGCAGCCCTTGCCGCCGCCGGTGGAGAAGGTCAGGCTGCGGCGCTGGAAGTCGACCCCCTCGGCCTTGGCCATCTGCGGCACGATGCGGTAGTAGTGGGGGGCGCAGGTCGGGCGCATGAGAATGTCGTCCTCGCCTTTTTCCTGCTCGTAATGCCAGGCGAGAATCTCTTCGTAATCCTCCTTGGAAATCAGCTCGTTCATGATTTCCTCGCCGCGCCCGGTGGGAACGATCATGAACATGTACCAGGCGGTGGCGCCGAGGCCTTTGGCGACCTTGAAGGTGGCGGCGATGTCGTGCTGGTTGCGCTTGGTGAAGGAGGAATTGATGAGAAACTTGATGCCGTTGCGTTTGAGGGTCTCGGCCGCGCGAACCACCCCGTCGAAGGCCCCGGGGCAGGAGCGGAAATCATCGTGAATGGCGGCGGTGGAACCGTCCAGGGACAGCGACACCATCTTGATGTCGGCTTCCTTCATCTGGGCGCAGACGGCATCGTCGATGAGGGTGCCGTTGGTCGCCATGCACATGCGCAAGCCCTTGGAGGTGCCGTATTGGGCGATCTCGAAGATATCCTCGCGCAGCAGCGGCTCGCCGCCGGAGAGGACCATGACCGGCTGACTCACCTCGCAGATGTCGTCGATCAGCTTGAAGGCTTCCTGGGTATTGAAATCGCCCGCGGACGAATTCATGTCCGAGGAACAGCGGCAGTGTACGCAGTTGAGATTGCAGCGCTGGGTCGATTCCCAGGCGATCCATTTAGGGATGAACTTTTCGGCGGCGTCCGTCATGCACTCTCCTTTATCCCGGCACTTTGAGGCCGGGCCTGAAATTCCCCGATCTTAACCCAGATTCGTCCGGAATGCCAAGTATTAAGCCACGGCGGCTTTTCCGCCGCCGGCGCTTAAAGACAAGGGGCGAACCGTTACGGCCCGCCCCTTGTGCTTATCCTATGAGATTTGGAAGCGGTCAGGCATTGACCACTTCAGGATCCTGCGCGACCTGCTGTTCGGCGAAGAGTTCGTCGAAAATCGCCCGGACCGTGGTGATGCGATCGGCTTTCCAGGCGTTGGTGCCGCAGAAGACCAGACCGGTTTCCACATCGCCGCGCTGGGCGCGATCCAGAGCATGAACGATACAGAAGCGCTCCTGTCCGGACTTGTACGCACACTTTTTCAGACAGGCGGAAGGGCAGCGCACGTTGAGCCGCACATCCCGCTCGCGAACCTTGTCGAAGTTTTTCAGGATCGCCCGTCCCGGCAGACCGGCCGGACTCATGATCAGGCCGATGTCCTCCTGACGGCAGTCGAGATAAGTCTGTTTGAAGGCGTCGGAGGCGTCGCACTCCTCGGTGCAGACAAAACGGCTGGCCATCTGCACGGCGTCGGCCCCCTGCTCCAGGGCATGGAGGAGATCGGCGCGATCCCAGATGCCGCCGGCGGCGATGATGGGGATGTCGAGATTCCAGGTTTCCCGGAAGTAGGCCTTGACCCCGCGCACCGTGGCGTACTGGTCGTAGTCGCCGTTGCCGATATTTTCGAGCTTCTCGCCGAGATGACCGCCGGCGGTGTCGGGATCTTCCACCACCACGGCGTCGGGCAGACGGTTGAAGCCGCGGTGCCATTTCTTGGCGATCAGCTCCGCCGCCTTGACCGAGGAAACGATGGGCACCAGGGCGACATCGGGATAGTCGGCGGTCAGGCCGGGGAGGTTGAGGGGGAGCCCGGCGCCGCTGACGATGACCTTGGCGCCCCCTTCGCAGGAGACCCGGACGATTTCATCGTAGTTGGTCACCGCCACCATGCAGTTGGTGCCGATGACGCCATCGGGGGCGATGGCGTAGGCCTTGCGCAACTCGTCCTTGAGCGCCAGGGGATCGGCGGTGAAAAAGTTTTTACCGTCGAAATGAGGGCTGTTGAGGCCGATACCGGCGGTGGCGATCAGACCCACGCCGCCGCAGAGCGCGACGTGCCCGGCCAGATTGGCGGCCGAGATACGAACCCCCATGCCGCCTTGAATGAGAGGGAAGGGAACGGTATGCTTGCCGATAGTCAGGGGGTAATACATAGGGAGTGCTCCTTGCCGCCAGAAGTTCATCGGGCCAATTCCGGGTGGAACGCTGGTTCACGGCAAGATTAGCAAAAAATCGTCAAGGGCATTGTAACAGTTCTGTAAAACCCGGCTCGACAATTCCCTTGTCCGCCATTCCGCGCCCGTGGTAAAGAGAAACCATGAAAGATATCAAACGCTTCATTACCCCGCTCTTCGCCCTGATCGGCATTCAGCTGCTCTGGGTGGTGGTCGTGGTCTTCTGGATCGCCTGGTTCATGAAAAGCCATTCGCGACTGCGCGCCGTGGCGGAAACCTACAGCCCGGAACTGCTGCAGGGGGGGGCCGACTGGTTCATTCTGGTCGAGGGGATTCTGCTGCTCTGCGCCATTCTCGCCGGGGTCTACGTCATCTTCCTCTACTGGCGCCGCCAGGCCGAGCTATACCGGGCTCAGCGCACCTTCATCGCCCAGGTGACCCACGAGCTCAAATCCCCCCTCGCCTCCCTGCAGCTGCACCTGGAAACCATCCGCCGCCGCCGGCTTTCGCCGGAGAAGCTGTCGACCTTTCTCGACACCATGCTCGGCGATACCGACCGCCTCGACACCCTGATCAACAATCTGCTTTCGGCGCAACGCCTCGACCAGAAAGGGCTCAAACTCAATCTGCGCCGGGACAATCTCTCCGAACGGGTGACCGCCTATTTACGCGCCCAGCAGTTTTCCCTGCCGAAAGCCGGAACCATGCGTCTCGACATCGAACCGGAACTGTACGCCGATCTCGATGCCGAGGCGCTGGAGACGATCTTCCGCAACCTGCTGGAAAATGCCATCCTCTACGCCTCCGGCTCCCCCGTCGTCGAAGTCGTCCTGAAACGTCAGGGGCGCAAGGCCCACCTGATCTTTACCGATCACGGCAAGGGGGTTCCCCGAAGCGAACAGAAGAAGGTTTTCCGCATGTTCTACCGGGTCAAACATCCCGGGGAGACGATCCGCGGTTCGGGCCTCGGCCTCTTCATCGTCCAGGCGCTGACCCGCATGCATCGCGGCAAGGTCTGGCTCACCAGCGAGGGGGCCGGCAAGGGGGCCAGCATCCACCTTCTGCTCCCCCTGCGCAAGCCGCCGACGGAAAGGGACGCCTGAATGCCGAAACCGCACCTGCTTTTGGCCGAGGATGAGCCGGGCATCGCCCGCGGTCTGGTTTTCAATCTCGAAGAAGACGGATTCCGCGTGACCCATGTGGAAACGGGCGAAGAAGCCCTGGATCGGGTGTGGGAGGAACATTTCGACCTGGTGGTACTGGATGTGATGCTGCCCGGCATCAGCGGCATGGAGGTCTGCGAGGAAATCCGCCGCCACGATCCGCGCCTGCCGATCATCATGCTCACCGCCCGCGGCGAGGAACGGGACCGGATCGAGGGGCTGGCGACCGGCGCCGACGACTATCTGACCAAACCCTTCAGCCTGGATGAGTTCCTGCTGCGCATCAAGGGGATGCTGCGCCGCTCCGAATGGTACCGCTCGGGCGCGGGGGCGGGACGGACCTACCGCTTCGGCGACAACGAAATCGACTTGAAAGAACAAAAAGCCATAACGGCACGGGGAGAGATCAGCCTGACCGAACTGGAAGTGAGGATGTTGCGAACCTTTTTCCGCCGGGAAGGGGAAACGCTGAGCCGTGCCGAACTGCTGGCGGCGGTCTGGGGCATGGCACCGGACACGGAAACCCGCACCCTCGACAACTTCATCGTGCGCATGCGCAAGTACTTCGAGGACGACCCCGCCAACCCCAAGCACTTTCACACCGTCCGCGGCCGCGGCTACCGCTTTACCCGCCAATAAAAGGGGGAACCTTCCGGTTCCCCCTTTGACTTAGGCGTTGTAAAAAAATTACATGTTGATTTGCTTATTTGAAGGCAAAATGGTGTAGTTCCAATCACCATGGAACTCATCACGCACAATGCGTATTGCCGCAAATTCTTCGTCAGTCACCTTGA
>JAVFAR010000121.1:0-8120 GCA_034002365.1 Trichloromonas sp. | reverse complement strand
ACCCTGGCCCTGATCGGCCCGACCGGGGTCGGCAAGACGACCACCGTGGCCAAGCTGGCCGCCGATTTCCTGCTCAATCAGGGGCGCAAGATCGCCCTGGTGACCATCGACATCTACCGCATCGCCGCCGCCGAGCAGCTCAAGGTCTACGGCGAGATCATGCAGCTGCCGGTGGATGTCGTTCTCTCCCCCGGGCAGTTGCGGCAGGTGCTGGAGCGCCATCGCGACAAGGATCTGATCCTCATCGACACCGCCGGGCGCAGCCCCCGGGACAAGGCCGGGATCGGCGAACTGGAAAAATTCATCGGCGAAGGCAGCGGCGTGGAAAATCATCTGGTGCTCTCGGCGGCCACCCGCGAACAGGAGCTCTTCGGCGCCATCCGGCGCTTCGGGCGACTGCCCATCGACAGCCTGATCTTCACCAAGCTCGATGAATGCGAGGGGCTCGGCTCGATTCTCAATGTTCATTTCAAGCACGATTGCCCGCTTTCGTATCTGACCAACGGCCAGCGCGTCCCCGAGGATCTGCTGCCGGCCGATCCCCGCCGGCTGGCGGGGATGGTCATGGGGAAACTCAAGGAATGAGAGATATGGATATGGTCAAGGAACCTATCGACCAGGCCG
Source organism: Trichloromonas sp. (assembly GCA_034002365.1). Taxonomy (GTDB): domain Bacteria; phylum Desulfobacterota; class Desulfuromonadia; order Desulfuromonadales; family Trichloromonadaceae; genus Trichloromonas. The sequence goes on along the minus strand of JAVFAR010000121.1, from coordinate 7,496 downwards.
GGACCCTGCGCTCGCTCAGCGGCAACTTCGCCCGTTCGGCGCTCGCGCCGGGAGAGGGGCGCAAGTTCCCGCAGGTCATCTCCGTCACCAGCGGCAAGGGCGGGGTCGGCAAGACCGCCGTGGCGGCCAACATCGCCATCGTCCTGGCCCGTTCCGGCAAGAAGGTGCTGATCATCGACGCCGACCTCGGCCTGGCCAACGTCGATGTGATCTTCGGCCTGACCCCCCAGTTCAATCTCAACCATTTCTTCGCCGGCGAAAAGACCCTCGACGAGATCGTCGTCGAAGGCCCCGAGGGGGTACGCATCCTGCCGGCCGGTTCCGGCCTCCAGTCCACCACCCATCTCAGCCCCGAGCAGCGGCTGCGCTTTCTCGATGCCATGGAGGCCTTTCACGGCGATTTCGACATCATCATCATCGACACCGAAGCGGGCATTTCCGAGAACGTCACCTATTTCAACGTCGCCGCCCAGCAGATCCTGGTTGTGACCACCCCCGACCCGACGGCGATCACCGACGCCTACGCGATCATGAAGCTGCTCTCGACCAAGTATCACGAAAAGCGCTTCAACCTCATCGTCAACTCGGTGGCCGATCCCGACGAGGCCCTCGACGTCTACAAAAAACTGACCCTGGTGGCCAACCGCTACCTCGATATTTCCATCGATTACCTGGGCTGCATCCCCTACGACAAGCGCATGCGCGAATCCGTCTCCCGGCAGAAGGTGATGGTCGAACTCTATCCCAAAAGCAAGATCAGCAGCGCCTTCGAGGATCTGGCCGAAAGTCTGACGGCGATGATCCAGAACGTGCAGGCCAAGGGTACCCAGCAGTTCTTCTGGCAGCGGCTCCTTTCCTTCGGGCAGGACGAATAGTCATGGATCTGGAGACCTTCATCTATCCCCAACCGCCACGGGTGCCGGTGGATCGGGAAGCGCTGATCCGCGAGCACCTGCCGATGGTCGACTTCATCGTCGAGCGCATGGTCTGCCAGGTGCCGTCCTACATGACCCGGGACGATATGGCCAGCGCCGCCATGGTCGGGCTGATGGATGCCGCCGGGCGCTTCGATCCGGGCAAGGGGGTGCTCTTCAAGACCTTCGCCGAACAGCGCATGCGCGGGGCGATTCTCGACGAAGCGCGGAAGATGGGCTGGTTTTCCCGGAGCCTGCGGGACAAGCAGGGACGGGTGGCCGACGCCTTCACGACCCTCGAACACCGCCTGGGACGCTCGCCGGAGGAAGAGGAAGTGGCCCGCGAGCTGGGGCTCGGCCTGGCCGACTACCATCAGCTTTTGGGCGAGGTCAACCATCTCGGCCTGGTCAGCCTGCAGGAGACCCTGGACGATGCCGGACAGGGGCGCAGCCTGCAGGACACCCTGGTGGACAAGGACGCCGAAAGCGCCCTCGATCGTCTCGAAGCCAAGGAGTTGACCCGGGAGATCGCCGCCTGCCTGAAGACCCTGTCGGAGAAGGAAACCCAGGTCATCGCCCTCTACTACTACGAAGAGCTGACCCAGAAGGAGATCGCCGAAGTCCTCGGCGTCACCGAGGGGCGGGTCTCCCAGCTGCACAGCCAGGCCCTGGCCAAGCTCAAAGGGAAACTTTCCCGGCGCGGCCTCGGGCGCGAGGGGCGATAAATCATGGCCGGGCGGGATCTCTTCTTCGCCTTTGTGCTTCTGGCCTGCCTCGGGCTGGCGCTGCGCTGCTGGCTTTTGGAACGGCGCCTGGAGCAGGGGCGCAAGCAGCTGGAGGAGCAGGATCAACTGCTGCGCGAGGTGGTCGAACGGCTGCGGCTGATGCCGAACCGCACCCCGGTGAAGGAGGGAGCACGGCCGGAGGCCTTCGCCGCCGATCTCGCCCAGGCCGATCTCAAGCAGCGGCTCAAGGGAGGAGACGCCCCCAAGCCGATTCCCGAACGCTATCGCCTGGTCGCGGCCCTGGCCCGGCGCGGCCTGGTGGCCGCCGACATCGCCGAGATCCTGGAGATCGCGCCGGGGGAGGCGGAACAGCTGATCAAGCTGGCCCGGGTTTCGGGCGAACGGTAAGGGCTGATGAAAAACGCCCATCTGCGGCGTTGCCCTCATCCTCGTCGCTGCAACGTACCTGACCGGTACGATTCGCTCCTCGAATTTCGGGCGCCTTGCACCTGGGCATTTTTGATCAGCCCTAAGGCTTAATGGATTATTTATGACAGCCAGAGGCGGCGCATGCGCCGCCTTTTTTTCGCGGATCGAACGGATTCGGCAAAGAATTTCCTAAAGGATCGCATCCCAACGGCCGATAACATGAGCAAGACGAGAACTTCAGCGAGGTAGCCATGAGTACAGGAAAATACGCGGCGCTTTCGGCGGCCCGGACCGCCATGCAGAGCCTCGATACCATTACCCACAACATGGCCAACCTGCGCACTTCCGGTTACAAGCGGGGGCGCGTGGCCTTCGCCGCCGCCCTCAGCGAAGCCCAGTCCTGCAACCAGGGCAAGGGGCTCAATTTCGCCAAGGGCCAGGAAGGGTTCAGCGATTTTTCCCAGGGGGTCATCACCACCACCGGCCAGCCTCTCGATCTGGCCATCGCCGGTTCCGGTTTCTTCAAGGTCGGCGACGATCTCGGCAACATTTTTTACACCCGTCAGGGCAATTTTTCGCTGAACACCGAAGGCAACCTGGTCGCCGCCGGCGGTTTCAAGCTGCTCAACGAAGGGGATGCGCCGATCGTCATCGACGGCTTGGTGAAGATTATCGGCGAAGACGGCACCATCCAGATGGAATCGGGCGCGACCCAGAAAATTCCCCTCTACGACGTGGAAGACGGCGCCCTGCTGGAACGTTCCGGCGGTTCCTGCTTCACCCTGCGGGAAGGCGCGGCGGCGGAGCCGTCGGCCACGGCCCGGGTGCTTCAGGGGAGCATCGAGGAATCGAACGTGAGCATCCTGCAGGAAATGGCGCGCATGGTGGAAATCCAGCGGGTTTTTGAAAACAGCCAGAAGGCGATGCTCAATTACAGCACTATTTCCGAAAAAACGAACGAAATCGGCATACTCGCTTAATCGAGCGAAGGAGGATAGGTTATGATCAGGTCACTGTGGACCGCCGCGACGGGGATGGAAGCGCAACAGCTGAATATGGACGTCATCGCCAACAACCTGGCCAACGTCAACAGCAACGGCTTCAAGAAGAGCCGCGCCGAATTTCAGGATATCCTCTACCAGACCAGCAAACTGGCGGGGGCCACGGCGGCCGGCGGCGGCGAAGTCCCCACCGGCATCCAGGTCGGTCTCGGTTCGAAAGTGGCGGCGGTGCAGAAGGTTTTCACCACGGGCGACATCCGCACGACCAACAACGAACTCGACCTGGCCATCGAGGGGGAAGGTTTCTTCCAGGTGACCCAACCGGACGGTGAAGTGGCCTACAGCCGCGGCGGCGCCATGAAGATGGACAGCACCGGGCGCCTGGTCACTTCCGAAGGTCTGGCCATCGAGCCGGAAGTCGTCATTCCGGCGGGCGCGACGCAGATCTCCATCGGCTCCGACGGTATCGTCGAAGTGCTGGAAGACGGCAGCAATACCCCGACCGAAGTGGGAACCATCGAGCTGGCCCGCTTCAGCAATCCCGCCGGCCTCAAGAGCCTCGGCCACAACCTCTACGGCGAAACGGTCTCCTCCGGCGCGCCGGAAACGGGCATCCCCGGCGAGAACGGCATGGGCGCCATCTCCCAGGGCTATCTGGAAGGTTCCAACGTCAGCATCATGGAAGAGATGGTCAACATGATCGCCGGGCAGCGCGCCTACGAAATCAACTCCAAGGCGATCCAGACCGCCGACGAGATGTTGCAGATGGCCAACGGACTCATCCGCTAGCCGGAAGTCCCGCGACAACGAACCGCCAAATTCAGGAGCCGGAAGGGAAGGGGGGCCGCGCCGGCCGTCCCGAAACCGAAATCCGGCTCCTGATTTGCGTTTTGGCACGCCAATCGCAATGCTTAAGGGGCAAGATCAACCCTGGCCCCAAGGATCGCCATGCCACAGTTTGTATCGATTGCCCTGCTTCTCTTTTTCCTCCTGGGCGCCGCCGGCGCCTCGGCCCAGGAAATCTCCCTGCGGGCCGGCGCCCTGGTGGCGGAGGCCATGGTGACCCTGGGGGATCTGGCCGAGCTCGACGAGGAGACCGCCCCCTTTGCCGCGCTTCAGCTGATGCGGAGCCCCGATCCCGGGCAGGAGCGGGGGCTGTCCGCCGCGCTGATCCGCCAGGCCCTTCTGCAACGGGCGCCCGAGCTGAATGAGGTGACCTGGTCCGGGGCGCAGACGGTGACGGTGCGCCGCGACGGCCTGGTGATCGATCAGCCGGCGCTGGAGCAGCTCCTTGCCGGCTATCTCAAAGCCAACCGCGAGCGCCTGCCCAAGGCCCGCGTCGCCTTCAGGAACATGCAGTTTCCCGCGAGTTTCGTGCTGCCCAAGGGCAAGCTCGCCACCGAGGTCATCCCCGCCGATTCCCGTATCCTCGGCAGTCGGCGCTTCACCGTGATCTTCCGGGTGGATGGGCAGGTGGTGCGCAATCTCAGCCTGCGCGGCGAACTCGAAGCCCTGGCGCCGGTGGTGACGGCGGCCGCCGATCTCGACCGGGGAACGGTTCTGGGGGAGGGGGACCTCGATCTGGTGGAGATGGATTTGACGTCCCTGCGCAATCCCTGTCTCGATCCCGGCGCCCTGCTCGGCCGGAAGCTCAAGCGGCCGGTGCGCCAGGGGACGCCCCTCGATCCGGCGACGGTGGAGATGCCGCCGGTCATTTCCCGGGGGGAGACGGTGACCATTCTCCTCAGCCGGGGGGCGCTCAGCCTCACCGCCCGGGGGCAGGCCCTGCAGAACGGTCTTCAGGACGAAACCATCCGCGTGCGCAACAACGACAGCCAGCGGGACATCTCCGTCCGGGTCGTGGAGCCCGGCGTGGTCAGTGTGGAGCAGTGATGATGAAACGATTTCTTCCGATCCTTCTGGCGGCATTCTGTCTCGGCGGTTGCGCCTGTCAGGCCAAGACCCTCAGCGAAACCGAGGAGTTGCCCGACGCCTCGTCGGTGGTCATCGAAACCCCGAAGCCGGCCAGCTCCGGCTCCCTCTGGACCCAGCAGCAGGGGAGCATGTTCTACGATACCAAGGCGCGCTCGGTGGGGGATATCGTGACCGTGGCCATCTACGAGCGGGCCAGCGCCAGCAAAGAGGCCAAGACCAGCACCGGCCGGTCGAGCAGCATGTCGGCCGATCTCTCCAAAGTGTTCGGTCTGGAGCGCAATATCGCTACCATCAACAAGGCGATCGACCCCACCGCCCTGGTTTCGGCCGGGTTCGACAACGACTTCGAGGGGTCGGGACGGACCTCGCGCAAGGAGGATCTGGTCGCCACCCTGACCAGCCAGGTGGTGGAGGTCTATCCCAACGGCAACCTGCGCATCTCCGGGGCGAAGACGGTGACGGTCAACAACGAAAAGCAGATCGTCAAGCTCACCGGCATCGTGCGGCCCAAGGACATCTCCGCGCAGAACGTGGTCAATTCGGAAAATATCCTCGACGCCCGCATCGCCTATACCGGCAAGGGAGCCCTCAGCGACAAGCAGAAACCGGGCTGGCTGATGCGTATCCTCGACACGGTCTGGCCGTTCTGATGAAAATGGGGAGCCTCATGAAAAAACTGTTCCGAACCGTTTGCCTCTGTTCGTTTCTGCTGCTGATGCTGGCCGACATCGGTCGGGCCGCGCGCATCAAGGATCTCGCCACCCTGGAAGGGGTGCGGGAAAACCAGCTGGTCGGCTACGGCCTGGTGGTCGGACTGAACGGCTCGGGGGACAGCGACAAGACCCAGTTCACCGTGCAGTCGCTGGTCAACATGATGGAGCGTCTCGGCGTCACTGTCGATCACAATGAAGTCGAGGTCGATAACGTGGCGGCGGTCATCGTCACCGCCTCGCTACCGCCCTTTGCCCGCGCCGGCGGCACCATCGACGTGCAGGTCTCCTCGGTGGGGGATGCCGACAGCCTGGCCGGCGGCACCCTGTTGATGACGCCCCTGAACGGGCCGGACGGTCAGGTCTATGCCGTCGCCCAAGGGGCGCTGGTGGTCGGCTCCCTGGCCTTCGGCGGCAAGGCCGCCAAGGTGCAGACCAACCACCCGACGGTGGGCAGGATTCCCGGCGGCGCCATTGTCGAGAAGGAGGTCGGTTACGAGTTCGGCACCGGCGAGGTTCTGGTCTATCGCCTCAAAACCCCCGATTTCACCACCCTGACGCGCATGAGCGAAGCCATCGCCGGGCGCTTCGGCGGCAGCATCGTCCGGCCGGTGGACAGCGGCAGCCTGCGTGTGCTCATTCCCGACGACTATCGCGGCCGCGCCGTGGAGTTCGTCGCGGCGCTGGAAAGTCTCGATGTCACCCCCGACCTGGCGGCGCGGGTGGTAGTCAACGAAAAGACCGGCACCATCGTCATGGGCGAGGAGGTGCGCATCTCGACGGTGGCCGTTTCCCACGGCAACCTCAGCCTGGTGATCAGCGAAGAAGCCCAGGTTTCCCAGCCCGCTCCCTTCTCCCAGGGGGAGACGACGGTGGTGCCCCGGACCAATATCGAGGTCTCGGAAAAGGACAGCGAACTGGTGGTGCTCGAAAAAGGGGTCAGCATCGGTGACGTGGCCCGCGGCCTGAACGCCATCGGCGCCACCCCCCGCGACCTCATCGCCATCTTCCAGGCGATCAAGGCGGCCGGAGCTTTGCATGCGGAGCTGGTTATTCTGTAGAAGATGTGAGGAGTGAGGAGTGAGGGGCGGATGATAAAAGGGTATAGGGGGGTGTCATGAAATTGACTCAGGTCGATCCGAGTTTGCTCGTCGCGCAGAACCTCAAGGCCGATGCAAAGGCCATGTCCAATCAGGATGAGGCGGCGCTGCGCAAGACCTGTCAGGAGTTCGAGGCGATTTTCGTGCAGTCGATGTTCAAGGCGATGCGTTCCACCGTTCCCGCGGGCGGACTCTTCCAGCGCGGCATGGCTCAGGATTCGTTCCAGGACATGATGGATCTCGAAGTCGCCAAGGCCTCGGCCGAACAGGGCCGGCTCGGCATCGCCGAGGCCCTCTACCGCCAGCTGCACCGGGAGGTCGAGGCCGACGAGGCCGCCCAGCCCGAAGATCCATCCCCTTCCCCCGTCACGGACTGAAGGGCGCGTTCAGCGCCCTTCCACCAGCAGATTTCCCCAGAAAACCAGCCCCCGCAAAGCGTCATCCCTTCACCAAGACGTTCTCTTCCTCATTTCTCCCGTCCGCGTCCGGTCGCCGCCGCGAGCAATAACAGATAGCCGGTGGCGGAGAGAAAAGCGAGAGCGGTGCCGACCGGAACCCCGTAGCGGGGATAGGTCAAGGAAACGCTCAGGGCATAGGCGATGAGCGCGCCGATGCCGAAGGGATAGTTTTTGATGATGGTGTGTACCGCTTCCTTGCCGTAGGCCTGATGGATGATGAGCAG
>JAVFAR010000120.1:0-8122 GCA_034002365.1 Trichloromonas sp. | reverse complement strand
AAACCTTGCCGATGCTTTTCAGCCCCAGGTCCTGGGCACTTACCGCACTTGCCTTGCTCATGCTTTCTTCTCCCGTTGGTTTTCGACTGAACACGATGTAGTTAAACCACCCTCCGGAAAGCAACGAGCCTGCGTCCCACCCGTAAGCTTCACCGGAATGGGCACTTTTAACAAAATTCAAGCAAAATAAAAAAGATGCCCTCGCAAAAAGTCAGGGTTGATCGATCTGGCGGAAAAGAGACCGTCATATTTCGCTCAGAATCAACGAACTCGCTTCTGTGAATTGTTTGGCGGCCTTGAAAAACGGCCATTTGCATTTGGGGTTCTGTTCGACTTTTTGCGAGTGCATCAAAAAAGATAAAGAGTTTAAATAAACTTGACACGCCCTCTACCAATCCATGGGAAAAAGCGGTCATCCCTGCCCTCCTCCAGATTCCCCCGCTATACTTGGACCAACACCCGAAGAGACAGGAGTCCGCCATGTCCCTCATCGACATCTCCGTCCCCTTGTCGGAAACCCTGCCCGCCTTCCCCGGCGATCCGGCCATCCGCCTGGAGCGCGCCGGCGTTGCCGCCAATCCTTTTCACCTGACCCGGCTTTCCATGGGGAGTCACGCCGGCACCCATATCGACGCCCCGGCCCATCTCCTCGGTGAGGGGGCGACCGTCGACGCCATCCCTCTCGAATGGCTGATCGGCCCTTGCCGGGTGGTCGATCTGCGCGGGCGGAAAGGGGCGATTGCCGCCGTCGATCTCAAGCCCTTGCCCCTGGCCGGCGTCCGCCGCCTGCTGCTGCGCACCGACAACTCGGAGCTCTGGCAGCGGCCCGGCTTCTGCGAAGAGCATGTCGGCCTCGCCGCCGATGCCGCCAACTACCTGGTGGAGTTAGGCATTCGCCTGGTCGGCATCGACTATCTCTCCATCGAGCCACCGGGTGAGGAAAACGCGGTCCATCGCACTCTCCTGGGCACCGAGGTGGTGATCCTCGAAGGACTCGACCTGGCCGGGGCTCCCGCCGGGGACTATGAGCTGCTCTGCCTCCCCCTCAAGCTGATCCGGGTCGACGGCGCCCCCTGCCGGGCGGTGCTGCGCCCTCTTGCCTGATCAGGTTCGCGGTTGCTATACAGCGGCGCTTGGGGTGATATACTGCCAAGCCAAACCGCCCCCTTTCGAAAAAGGGCGTGCAAAGCAATCAGGATGAACTGAAGGATGAATGACTTCCGCCTGCTGGAGCACACTGCCGACATGGGCATCGAGGCGACCGGGGATTCCCTCGCGGAAGTCTTCGTCGCCGCCGCCCAAGGGCTGAAGAACATGATCTTCGGCGACGTCCCCGTAACGCCCCGGCAAGGCGCGCCGGTCTCCCTCGCCGGCGGGGATGCCGGCGAGCTGCTGGTCGCCTGGCTCGGAGAAATCCTCTACCTCTTCGAGGTCCGTGGGCTGGTTCCGGCGGAATTCGACATCAGCGACATCAGCGAGACCTCCCTGCGCGGCGAAGTGTGCGGCGAACCCTTCGACCCTCAGCGCCACCCCGTCGAGCGGGAAGTGAAGGCGATCACCTACCACCAGCTATCCGTCGAAGAGGACGGCCAGGGCTGGCGGGCGCGGGTGTACGTCGATCTGTAAAAACAAATCGGTCTCTCGCCCGCTCCTTTGCAGTCGCTGGAGCTCGCAGAACGCAGATAAAACCTTAAGGTTTTGTCTTTACTCCGCGTCCTCTGCGTGCTCAAGTGAGCGAAGCGAACGGGCGCGAGGCCGATTTTCTTCCTTTCAACCGGAACTCCTCCCATGACCGTCAAACTCCAACGAATCGACGACTGCCGCTGGCGCATCCCCAGGGAAGGGGCGATGCGTACCGAGGGGCTGGTCTTCGCCGACGCCCGGATGATCGCCGCCCTGCAAGAGGAGCAGGCCCTGGAGCAGGTGCGCAACGTCGCCACCCTGCCGGGGATCGTCGGACCATCCCTGGCGATGCCGGACATCCACTGGGGCTACGGCTTTCCCATCGGCGGCGTGGCGGCCTTCGACGCCGACGAGGGGGTGGTCTCCCCCGGCGGCGTCGGCTACGACATCAACTGCGGCGTGCGCCTGCTGCGCAGCGCCCTGACCGCCGCCGAAATCCGGCCGGTGCTGGCGAAACTGGCCGACACCCTCTTTCGCAACGTGCCGGCCGGGGTCGGCTCCGAACGGCGCGACCTCAAGGTCTCCCTGACCGAACAGCGTCGGGTGCTGGAACGGGGGGCGGCCTGGGCCGTCACCCGGGGCTACGGCACCACCGAGGATCTGCACCACATCGAAGCCGGGGGGACGTTGCCAGATGCCGATCCCGATCTGATCTCCGAGCGGGCCATGGAACGCGGCCGCGCCCAGCTCGGCACCCTGGGCAGCGGCAATCATTTCCTCGAAGTGCAGGAAGTGGAGGAAATTTTCGACAGCGAGGCGGCCGACATCCTCGGGCTCTTTGCCGGGCAGATCACGGTGAGCATCCACACTGGCAGTCGCGGCCTCGGCTATCAGGTCTGCGACGATTTTCTCAAGCGCATGCTCCAGGCCAGCCGCAGGTACGGCATAGCCCTTCCCGACCGCCAGCTCTGCTGCGCTCCCCTGACCAGCCCGGAAGGGCGGGACTATCTGGCCGCCATGGCCGGCGCCGCCAACTTCGCCTTCGCCAACCGCCAGATCATCACCGCCTGGGTGCGGGAATCCTTCGAGCAGGTTCTGGGCCTGAGTCCGGCGGCTCTGCGCCTGTCGCTGATCTACGACGTCTGCCACAACATCGCCAAGTGGGAAACCCATACCGTGAAGGGCCAGGCGCGGCGGCTCTGCGTCCACCGCAAGGGAGCGACCCGGGCCTTCCCGCCGGGGCACCCGGAAACTCCCGAGGCCTACCGCGCCATCGGTCAACCGGTGCTGATCCCCGGCGACATGGGGCGCTATTCCTACGTGCTGGTCGGCAGCGCGGGGGCGACGGCGGAAACCTTCGGCTCCACCTGTCACGGCGCCGGCCGGGTCCTTTCCCGCCATGCCGCCAAGAAGGCCGCCTACGGCCGACGCATCGAGGCGGAACTGGCCGAGCGCGGGATTCTCATCCGCGCCGCCGGACGGGCGACGGTGGCTGAGGAGATCTCCGAGGCCTACAAGGATGTCGCTGACGTCGTCGACGTGGTGCGCCGCGCCGGCCTCGGCAAGATCGTCGCCCGATTGCGGCCGCTGGCGGTCATCAAAGGATAGGCAAGAAAAAGACAGCGGCTCCCTTTTTTATGTCGTTCTAACCACGAATCAATGCAGATGATAGGTCAAGGAGGTTCCCATGAAGGTCTTTGTCACAGGCGGCACCGGCTTTGTTGGTCAGGAAGTGCTGAAACAACTTCTCGCGGCGGGGCACGAGGTTCGCGCCCTGGTCCGCACCGGCAGCGAAAACAAACTGCCGATCCACCCCCAACTCGACATCCGCCGGGGAGATGCCGTCGATCCCGCCTCCCTCGCCGGCGTCCTGGCCGGCTGCGATGCGGCCATCCAGCTGGTGGGCATCATCCGTGAAATCCCGGCAAAGGGCGTCACCTTCGAGAAGCTGCACGTCGAGACGACGCGTAACCTGCTTGAAGCCGCGAAAAAACAGGACGTGCGCCGCTATCTGCAGATGAGCGCCAACGGCACCCGGGAAAATGCCGCCACCCCCTACCATAAGAGCAAGTGGCGGGGCGAGGAACTGGTGCGCGCATCGGGACTCGACTGGTCCATCTTCCGGCCATCGCTGATCTTCGGCGCCAAGGGGGAATTCGTGCACATGATCGCCGACCTGGTGCGCAAGCTGCCGGTTGTTCCGGTCTTCGGCGACGGCCAGTACCGTATGAGTCCGGTGGCGGTGGAGGATGTGGCGGCGGGCTTCGTCGCGGCCCTGGCGAAGCCGGAAAGTATCGGCCAGAGCTACTGCTGCTGCGGTCCCACCAGCCTGAGTTACGACGAACTGCTCGACGCCTTCGGCGCCGCTCTCGGCAAGGACAAGGTGCTCAAACTGCATCAGCCCCTGTGCCTGGTCAAGCCTGTGGTCAACCTGCTCGAAGGAATACCGCGCTTCCCCATCACTTCCGGTCAGCTGACCATGCTCCTCGAAGGGAACGTCTGCGATCCCAAAAACTGGAGCGAAACCTTCGGCATCACCCCCCGGGAAATCAAGGAAGATCTGCGCGCCATCTTTGCCAACTGAGGCGTAAAAAACCCTCCTCCAGGGAAGGAGAAGGGGCTGAGGAGCAAGGCGAAAGCGGCTGTTGTCGGAGTTATCCGGCGGCGGCCGCTTTTTTTCGCTGAATGTCTTTGTATTGGGCGATGGCGGCGCGCAGGGCGCTGGCGGCCAGATTGGAACAGTGCATCTTCTCGTCCGGCAGGCCGTCAAGGGCGGCGGCGATATTTTCTTCGGTCACCTCGACCAGCACCTCATCAAGGGTCTTGCCGATGGCCATCTCGCTCGCCATCGACGACGTGGCGATGGCGGCGCCGCAGCCGTAGATCTTGTACTTCATGGCGCTGATACGGTCATCCTCGATCTTGAGGAAAATCAGCAGACCGTCCCCACAGCCGGGATCACCGACCTGGACCACCACATTGGCATCCTCGATGATCCCCACATTGCGGGGGTTGGCGAAATGGTCCATGACCTTGGCCGTGTACATGAGGTCTCCTTCTTGTCCGAACCCTGCGATCAGGGTGTCAGTTTTTTCTCTTCTGCTTCGGCAGTGACCCGGGCCTGCTGGATATTGCTTCCTTCCAGCTCGGAGAGCAAGCGCACCGCCTCGGCCTGGAAGGCGACGAGATTCCCCTTTGACACCGGATCGGCGGTGGTCGACTTGACCGTCGCCGGGTTGATCGGCCGGCCGTTCTTGAACATGCGGAAATCGAGATGGGGCCCGGTGGCGATGCCGGTGCTGCCGACATAACCGACCAGGTCTCCCTGCTTGAGCCGTTTGCCCACCTTCAAACCCTTGGCGAACTTGTTCAGGTGGATATAGGTCGTCTCAAAGCCGTTGGCGTGACGCATCCGCACCAGGTTGCCGTTGGAGCGGTCATAACTCCTTTTGACCACGGTGCCGTCGGCCACGGTCCGCACCGGGGTGCCGGTGGGCGCGGCATAGTCGATGGCCAGATGCGGCCGCCAGACCCGCAGCACCGGGTGAAAGCGTTTTTTCGTGAAGCCGGAGGAAATCCGGGAGAAATCGAGGGGCGCTTTGAGAAAGGCCTTGCGCATTCCCTTGCCGTCGGGCGTGTAATACTGGGGCGGATTGTCGCCGTCCTGAAAGAGGATCGCCTGATAGGGTTGCCCCTGATTGTTGAACTCGGCGGCGAGAATCCTCCCGTAGCCGGCGGGCTGACCGTCGCGGTAGCGCTTTTCCACCAGAGCGGAAAAGGCGTCCCCTTCCTGAATGTCACGGATGAAGTCGATATCCCAGGCGAAAATGTCGGCCAGGGCGACCGCCAGTTCGGCGCTTTCGTTGCTCTCGGCCACCGCCTCGAAAAGGCTGGAGGAAATCGTTCCGTAAATGGTCTCCGTCTGCACCGTGTAGGGAATGGCCACCCGGTCGACGTCGCAGCCCTCCCCTTCGCAGCGGATGCTGAGCTGATGTTCCCGGTCGATGTCGTAGATGAAACTGACCAGGCTGTCATCCTGCAGAGACAGGGAGTAAGACTGACCGGCCCGCAACTGGGAGAGGGGAAAAACCTTACGGCTGCGCGCGGCCAGATCGCTGATCTGCTGCGGGGAAAGATACTCCCGAAAGAGGGAACTGAAGGTCTCCCCGGGCTGGACGACGCCATCCAGCGTCAGATCCCGCGGCGACTCCTCGGCCAGGGCCGCTTCGGGTTCCGTCTCCTCGGCGGCGACATCCTCTTCCCCCCCCGAGGAGGGCTCGTATTCCGGCCCGCGGATCAGGAAAAAAGCCAGAACCGCCAGCGCCAGCAGCGCGCCCAGCGCCTTTCGGCGGCGACGCCGCCGCCGGACATCCGGGAAAATGAAGCGATGTTTCATGGGCATAAATACCGTCTCCCGAAAGGATTGTGTTTCCGCCCCGTTCGTGCGCGGAAAACCGCCTGTCCAGTAAGATGGGTATTACTACCTCATTTCCCCGGATTTTTCTAGAACAATCTCCTCAGCTGGATTAATTCCTCTGTTATCTCGAATAGATATCGGAATATGTCAGATTTTGGCGCCGGCGGAAATCTTGCCGACGATAGCCTGGAGCGCCTCGGCGGTGGGATTGGCCCGCCCCTGCGCGACAAAGGGATTGCCCTGGTCGCCGTCCCGCACCATCAGCGGATCGATGGGGATCCGGCCGAGGAAGGGCACGCCCATTTCCGCGCAGAGGTCGACCCCGCCATCGGCGGAGAAGAGTTCCTCGACCTTGCCGCAATGGGGGCAGGCATAGCCGCTCATGTTTTCCACCAGGCCGACGATCGGTGCTCCCACCGCCCGGCAGAAACTGATCGAGCGGCGCACATCGGCGATGGCCACCTGCTGCGGCGTCGTCACCACCACCACCTTGGCCTCCGGTTGCAGACGCTGCAGTACCGACAGGGGCTCGTCCCCCGTTCCCGGGGGGCAGTCGACCACCAGGAAATCCCGCTCCCCCCAGTTGACTTCGCGCATCAGCTGTTCGATCACCCCGGTCTTGCGCGGGCCGCGCCAAATCACCGGATCGGCTCGGTTTTCGACGAGAAAACCGACGGACATAACCCCCAGCTTGTCGCTCCAGGGGACCGGCTGCAACACCCCGTTCTCGAAGCCCGGGACCACCCCCGCGAGCTTGAGCAGATGGGGAACGCTCGGACCGTGGACATCCACATCGAGCAGACCGACGTTGAACCCCGCCAGGGAGAGTCCCACCGCCAGATTGGTGGCGACGGTACTCTTGCCGACGCCTCCCTTGCCCGAAAGAACGACGATCTTGTTTTTGATGCCGCTGAGGTTGGCCGTCAGCTTGTCCTGACTCGGACAAGACGCCTGCGCGGCACCGCCGCATGCACTACCACTCATTTGTCGCTTTCTCCTTTTATCTCGATTTGATCTTGCGAAAGGGGCTGCCGCCCAATCAATGTCCGTGGCCGCCGCCGCAAAGGTCGCTGTCGGCGATGGGACGTACCTGATTGTCTTGGTAGGCGGCGATTACCTCGCCGACCGTGGCGCCCGGACCAACCAGCACTTCGATCCCAGCCTGGGCGAAGCCGATGCGCGGCCGCATGCCGATACCGGCCACCACCAGGGAGGTCGCGCCGGCCTGCTGAAGAATCCGTACCGGCACCAGGCAGCCCCCTTCGGCATGCTCGGCGTTGGCCACCGTGCGCACCGACTGGACTTCGCCGTTGTTCACGGAAACCAGGGTAAAAACGTCGCAGCGTCCGAAATGCCCGGACCGGTTGGCCTCCAGGCCGCCGGGATACATGGAAGGAATGGCGATGACTTCAACATTGCTCATGGGACTGTCTCCTTTTGCTGATACCCCCAACAGGGGGGCTCAAGTTGGGTTGTTTTTGGGAACGGAGGGCGCGGGATCAGAACCCGCCGGACGCCGCATCGGCGTCGGCCTCCCGCAGCTTGCCGTCACGGTAGGCTTGCAGGGTCTCCGCCACCGTGCCGGTGGCGCCATGCATGATTCTGACCCCCGCCGCATGCAGGGCCTGATAGGCCTTGGGGCCGGTAACGCCGGTGATCAGCACCGAGGCGCCCCGTTCGGCGACGAGCTTGGCCGCCTGGATTCCCGCCCCTTGAACGGCGTTGCGGGCGGCGGAATTTTCCAGCGGTTCCCAGGACTGTCCGTCCTCGTCGTAAAAGAGCAGCCAGTAGGCGCGGCCGAAACGCTGGTCCACCGGGCTGTCGGGAGTCGGCCCCTGGGCGGTGACGGCAATCTTCATGATTTTTCTCCTTGCTGGTCCCGGCACGGGCAGGGCTTGGGCGCCAACCGGCGCACGGGACAGAGATGTTTTTCTTCGTTCCCCGGGGTCAGGCTCCCCAAGGGTTCACAGCCGCCGGAAAGCCAGCCGCGCAGCACGTCTTCCACTTCGCCGCGAAACCCCCAATGGATTTCGATCCCTTCCGCGACCAGGGCGAACTGGAAACGGGGATGGATACCGCCGC
>JAVFAR010000119.1:0-8127 GCA_034002365.1 Trichloromonas sp. | reverse complement strand
GTTATTTTCGGCTTTTTTCCTGACGTTTGCGGTCGTTGGCGTCGAGGAAGCGTTTGCGCAGGCGGATTGATTTGGGTGTGACTTCCACCAACTCGTCTTCGTCGATGTATTCCAGGGCCTGTTCCAGGGTGAGGATGTTGGGCGGGGTCAGGCGGATGGCGTCGTCCGAGCCGGAGGCGCGGACGTTGGTCAGCTTCTTCCCCCGGCAGGCGTTGACCACCAGGTCGTTTTCCTTGGCGTGCTGGCCGACGATCATCCCTTCGTAGACATCCGTTCCGGGACCGACGAAGAGAATCCCCCGATCCTGCAGATTGAACAGGGAGTAAGCGACGGTTTCGCCGTTTTCCATGGAAATCAGCACCCCGTTCTTGCGCCCGGCGATGGGGCCTTTATAGGGGGCGTATTCGTGGAAGGTGTGGTTCATCACCCCGGTGCCGCGGGTATCGGTGAGAAACTCGGTGCGGAAGCCGATCAGTCCGCGCGCGGGGATGACGAATTCGAGGCGGTTGGTGCCGTTCATCGGCTGCATGGAGACCATTTCCGCCCTGCGGGTGCCGAGTTTTTCGATGACCGTTCCCTGGAACTCCTCGGGCACGTCGATCACCAGGTATTCCATCGGTTCGCAGCGCACACCGTCGATTTCGCGGAAGATGACCTCGGGTTTGGAGACGGAGAGTTCGAAGCCTTCGCGGCGCATGTTTTCGATGAGGATCGACAGGTGCAGCTCGCCCCGGCCGCTGACCTTGAAGGTGTCGGTATTATCCGTATCCTCGACGCGCAGCGAGACGTTGGTGCGCAATTCCCGCATCAGCCGGTCGCGGATGTTGCGGCTGGTGACGTATTTGCCTTCGCGGCCGGCGAAGGGGGAGTCGCTGACCATGAAGTTCATGGAGAGGGTCGGTTCGTCGATGGCGACATAGGGCAGGGGCTGGGGATCGGCGGCGGCGGCCAGGGTTTCGCCGATGCCGATCTCCTCGAAGCCGGCGATGGTGACGATATCGCCGGCGCCGGCTTCGGTCATCTCCACCTGCTTGAGCCCTTCGTAGCCGAGCAGCTTGCTGATGCGGCCGCGGGTCTGCTTGCCCTGACGGTCGATGGCGACGATGGTCTCGCCCGCTTTGACCCGGCCGTTGAAGATCTTGCCGGTGGCGATGCGGCCAATGTACTCGTTATAGTCGATGCTGGTGACCAGCATCTGAAAGGGGGCGTCGGGATTGACGACGGGGGGCGCGACCCGCTTCTGGATCATTTCGAAGAGGGGTTCGAGATTGCTCGATTCGTCGCTCAGTTCGCGCTTGGCGAAGCCGAGTTTGGCGCTCGAATAGACGATGGGGAAGTCGAGCTGTTCCTCGTTGGCGTTGAGTTCGCAGAAGAGGTCGAAGACCAGGTTGACGACTTCCTCGGGGCGGGCGCCGGGGCGGTCGATCTTGTTGATGACGACGATCGGCTTAATCCCCAGGTCGAGGGATTTTTTCAGCACGAAGCGGGTCTGGGGCATGGGGCCGTCGAAGGCGTCGACCAGGAGCAGCACCGAATCGACCATTTTCAGGACACGCTCGACCTCACCGCCGAAGTCGGCATGACCGGGGGTATCGACGATGTTGATCTTGTAGCCGTTATGGTGAACCGAAAGGTTTTTGGCGAGGATGGTGATGCCCCGTTCCTTCTCGATGTCGTTGCTGTCCATGACCCGCTCGGTGATAACCTGATTTTCGCGGAAAATCCCGGACTGCTTGAGCATGGCGTCGACCAGGGTGGTCTTGCCGTGGTCGACGTGGGCGATGATGGCGATGTTCCGAATCATTTCTGGCATGTGTAGCGATGGCTCCTGAGGTTGGTTTTTTCGCGGATTTCGAGCCCGTGGCGACGGCCGGGGTTTCCGGGGACGCCGGTGGGGGGGAATCGGGGGCGCGGGATAAAGCGGCGCGGGTTGTCTCGGCACAACCGCATATTTATAAACCACTTTCCCTAACCGGCGCCAGAAAAAAACGTCCTGACGTCGACCGCAGGGACTTTTTGTTGATTCGCAGGTGCTCTTTGCCCTTTATCCGGTCGCCGTTTTCCTTTATCCTGACCCCTCCCAACGAAGGAGGCCGATTGTGGCGCGTACCATTCTTTTACCGGGGACCCTCGTTCTGACGCTTTTTTTGGCCGGTTGCGGTGGGCACCGGATGACTCCTCGCAGCACAGTCGCGATCCCCGGGCGGACGGTGGCCGTAGTCGCCGCCGATGAGATCGCCGCCCGGACCGGAGAGCGGATCTTCCCGGCGACCTGTCAGCTTCTCGGCGGCCTTTATCCCGACAGCACTCTGCAAGCCTATCTTCAGAAGGTCGGCGAACGTCTTCTGTCGTCCGCTGAAAGAGCGCGATTCGTCGTGGTCAACGAGTCCCGCCCCGATGCCCTGGCCCTGCCCGGCGGGTTTGTCCTGGTCACTCGCGGGCTCGTGGCCGAACTTGAAAGGGAAGGACAGGTGGCGGCCCTGCTTGCCCATCAGTTGGAGCATGTCCGACAGGGGCATGCGGCGCAACTGGCGGGGGCATCCCAGGGGGATCCGCCGCCGCTCGTCTCCGCTCCCTCCTATGCCCCCGAGGCTCGTCTGGCTCCGGAGCGGGCCGGTCTGCTGCTGAAAAGCCGATTCACGGCCCGACAGGAAACGGCGGCGCTGCGCGGCACGCCGCCGCTGCTGGCGAAGGCCGGTTATGACCCCCGCGAAGGGGTGCGGCTGCAGGAGTTTTTTCAGGCCCAAGAGACCGCGAATCGACCCGGTTGGCGCGAGGGGATGCTGAAGCGTCACCCGCCGGTCGGCAACGACCTGAAGTTGCTCGCCCGTGAGTCGGGGGCTTCGTCCGGGGCGGCAACGCGCACCGGGGAGGGGGAATTCCATCAGGCGCTGAAGCGCCTGCGCGCGAACCTTTCGGGGTATGTTCTTTACGATGAGGCCCGCGCCCTGGAGCGGGGAGGCCGGCTGCGCGAAGCGGTGGCGACCTATCTGCGGGCGGCCGCGGCGGCTCCCGAGGAATCCATCATTCTCGCCGCCCTGGGGACCGCCTATCTGCAGGCCGGCGATCTCGCTTCCGCCCGTCTCCATCTGGCCAAGGCCGTGGCTCTCGATCAGCGGTACTATTATTCGCGGATGGGCCTCGGCTACGCCCATCTGCAACAGGGAGGGGCGGCTTCGGCCATCGCCGAACTGGAAGAGTCCCTGCGCCTGCTTCCTTCCCAGCGGGCCGCTTTTCTCCTTGCCGAGGCCTATGAAAAAGAGGGGAAGGTCGCCGCCGCCCGGGAATTCTATCGGGCGGTGGCCGAGGCCGATCCGCGCGGCAAGCTGGGTAAATTCGCCGCTGAACGACTGCGGCTTCCGGAGGTAAAAAAATGAACTGGAACGACGATCTCGCCGAAGGGGAAACCCTGGCCTGGGAAGGGCGCCCCGCGCCTCGCGCCTTTACTTTCCGCAACTGGGTCCATTCCCTTTTCGGGGTGCTGCTTCTGGCGGTGGCTCTCTACTGGCAGGTGATCGCCTGCGGCCTGGCCAAGGCTCAACCCTGGCCCTGGCCGGCCCTGGTGCCGGTCCCCTTCTGGCTTGCCGGGTTCTATCTGGCATTCGGTCATCTGCTGCTGGCGCGTCTGGAGTGGAGCCGGGTCGGTTACGCCGTGAGCAATCGGCGCCTGCTGGCCCGGCGCGGACTTTTCCGGCGGCGCCTCGACTGTATGGAACTTGCCGGTCTTTGCAGCTTTCGCGTCAAACCGCTGGGGCCGGAGCTGGCCCATGTGCGCGCCGTATCCTCGGAGGGGCATGCCGTTCTGAGCTTCCTCGCCGTCGAACACCCCGCCGCGCTCCTGACCCTGCTGGAAGAGGCGCTGGCGCGCAACGGTCACGAATTGAACCGCACGCCCCTGTGATTCAGGGAAAACCCGGATTCCGTTTGACGGGACCGGCGCAAACCGCTTATCATTTCCCGATAAAAATTATCAAGGAAGCATTCGGCTGTTTATGCAAAAACATTTTTTTCTGGAAACCTTCGGCTGTCAGATGAATGTCGTCGATTCGGAGCAGATCGTCGATCTTCTCCGGGACATGAATTATCTTCCCGTCGGCCGGCCGGAGGCGGCGGATCTGATCCTGCTCAACACCTGCGCCATCCGCGACAAGGCCGAGCGCAAGGTCTACGGTCATCTTGGCCGTTATAAACCGCTGAAAGCCGCGAGGCCCGGGCTGATTCTCGGGGTCGGCGGCTGCGTCGCCCAGCAGCAGGGGGAAAAACTGCTCAAGGATCTGCCCTATCTCGATCTGGTCTTCGGCACCCATAACGTCCATCGCCTGCCGGAGCTGGTACGGGCCGCCGAATCCCGCCGCCAGCGCGGCCACGCCGTGGAATTTCTCGACCGGGAAACGCGCTTGCGTCTCTTTCCCCGCCGGAGCGGCGGCGAGGCCGTGACCCGCTTCGTGACGGTCATGCAGGGCTGCGACAATTTCTGTTCCTATTGCGTGGTCCCCCTGGTGCGCGGCCGCGAAATAAGCCGTCCGAGCGGCGAGATTCTCGATGAAATCCGCGAACTGGCCGCATCCGGCGTGCGCGAGGTGACGCTCATCGGGCAGAACGTCAACAGCTATGGCGTGGGCCTTCCCGGCGAACTCTCCTTCGCCCGGCTGCTGACCGAGGTGGAAGGGATCGGCGGTATGGCCCGCATCCGCTTTACCACCTCTCATCCCAAGGATCTTTCCGACGAGATCATCGACTGCTTCGGTGCGCTGAAAAAGCTCTGCAATCATATCCACCTGCCGGTGCAGAGCGGTTCGGACCGGATTCTGCGTCTGATGAACCGGGGGTACTCCCGCGCTCAGTATCTGGACAGGGCGCGGCGGTTGCGCCAGACGCGGCCGGATATCCGCCTGACCTCCGACATCATCGTCGGTTTTCCGGGCGAGACGGAGGAGGATTTCGCCGAAACCCTGCAGCTGGTGGAAGAGGTGCGCTACGCCGATATCTTCTCTTTCATCTATTCCCCCCGCAGCGGCACCGCCGCGGCCAAACTCGAAGACCCCCTGACCGCCGGCGAACGCCAGGCCCGGTTCGACCGGCTGCTTAAGGTGCAGGAGGAAATATCAAAGGACTGGCGGGAGCAAGACGCCGGCGCGACGCTGGAGGTTCTGGTCGAGGGGGAGAGCCGCCAGGGGCAGGGGCAACTCTTCGGCCGCACCACCTGGAATCGCATCGTCAACTTCGCCGGCCCCCGGGAGCTGATCGGGCAAGTCGTTCCGGTGCGCGTCAGCCGGGTCTGCCGTAATTCCCATCTCGGGCGGCGGGTCACGGACTGAGCCCTTTCGAAAAAGGTGACAGGCAAAAAAGAATCATGGCCAAGGGACGGATTCTCGCCATCGATAACGACGGGGCCTCGCGGGCGCTCTATCAGGAGTTGCTCGGCAACGACGGCTATTACGTGCGCACCGCCGCCGGTGTTCACGACGCCCTGGAGGCGCTGCGCCGCGAAGAATTCGATCTGGTGCTCACCGAGCTCCACGGCGGTGTCGGTGGACAGGACATCACCGAAAGCATTCGTCGGCACAGTCCGGGGCAGGAAATCGTCGTCGTCACCGACAAAAACGATGCCGCTGCCGCGGTCGAGGCGATGAAGCGCGGTGTTTCCGATTATCTGCTCAAACCGATCAATCCCGACGAGTTTCTGCTGCTGGTCGGAAAAATCCTCTTCCGTCAGGCTCTGCGGGTCGAACACAAAAAGCTGCTCGAAGAGAATATCGAGTTCCATCAGACTCTGGGCTATTACCAGAAGTGTCTGGTTTTTCTCAACATTCACGATCTCGACCGGCTCGGGGACCAGATCATCGACACCCTGATGGATCTGCTGCAGGCCGAAGGCGGTCTGCTCTGGCTCCCCGGCTATGGTGGCCGGCAGTATCACCTGCGCTGTCGGCGCGGTCTGGTCAAGGTGGCTTCGGGCGAGGAAGCGCTGGTCCCCGGCGAAAGACTGCGCGCCCTCCTTTTTGCCGGTGAAGCGGCCCTGACCGGGCAGGGCGCGGCCCTCTGGCTGCCGATTCCGGCGGGACCCGGGGGGATGGCCCTGATCCGCATCGAGGCGCCGGTGGGGCGCGAGGCCTTCACCCGCCGGGATCTCAAGGTCGCGGCTTTGGTCGGTGAATTCGCCGCCGGCGCCCTGCGCAATGTTATGCTGCTGCGCGACCTGGAGCAGAACGCTTTGCGCGTCCCCCTGGGGCAGGCCTACAACATGGCCTTCTTCCAGGACCATGTCGACAAGGAGCTGCACAAGTCCCGCCGTTACGGGCGCAGTCTCTCGCTGATCCGTCTCTCCATCGACAATTATACCCAGCTGGTTTCCCGCTTTCGCCGGCAGGAGCTGAACGAGGCGATGGAGCGGATCATCGAGGCGATCAATTCGGTTCTGCGCGACGCCGACATCCTGGCCACGGCCGGACCCGACGAATACTACATGCTGCTGCCGGAAACCGATTACTGGGGTTCGCTGGTAGCGCAGAAACGCATCCGCAAGGTTCTCAAGGGGATGTTGAGCGTCTGCGATCTGAAAAAGAGTCTTCCGATCCAGCTTTTTTTACGCTCGGCGGCCTATCCGGCGGACGGAGCGACCTTCGAAGAGTTGCGGCGGGTTGCCGGCGATCGTCTGGAACGGCTGAAACAGAGTCTCTACCATCGCGGCGGTATTGCGGAAAGCCCCTTCTGGCCCCTGGTCGAACGGCTGCTCGGCTCCCCCGGCGATTACCGGGTCGACTCGAAAACCGGCGGCATATCCGGCCCCCTTTCTTCCCAGGGGGATGACCCCCGCTGTCGTTACTTCCGTATGCCCGCCGCGCGCCTCGACGAGATCATGCGTTCCTTCTGTCGCGAGGTGGTGGAGTCGAGCCGGGTGCGGGGGATCATCTATCGCGGCTGCGACGATTTCGAGAAGGTTCGGCTCTCCCTGCGCCATCCCGAGGCCCTGGAAAAGTCGGCGACCTCGCTCTTTCTGCTTGGAGGGCGGGGCCGTACCCACTGGGATTACCAGCGCATCGTCCCCCTGTATATCGAGGGGGACGCTTTCGAAAAAATCCCCTTTATCCTCTATCTTAACGAGGATTGTGCCTATGCCCTCTTCGCCCGCCGTCAGGGGGAAGAGTTGGTCGGCTTCCATACTTCCGACTTCTACTTTGTCGAAAACATGATTGTCAAACTTCAGGAACAATATCAGCTTCAGGCATTGATCTAGCCGTTTTCACGACATTTTCAGGAGTTTTCCGTGCCCAGGCTGTGCAACAAAATCGTACTTGCCGGTGACCAGCCGGATCTGATCGGCATGATCGATCTGTTGCGGCAGAACGGTTTGCAGGTTCAGCATTCCCCCGATGGCGCGCGGGCTCTGGAACTCTGCCTGTCCCTGGCGCCGGATCTCATGGTTCTCGACACCGAGGTAGCGCTCCTGCCGGCGACGCGGCTGGTTCAGATTCTCCTTTCCAATCCCCGTACCGAACGCATGGCTTTTTTCTATGTCGGCCGGGAAGGGCAGGAGGTGGAGGGTTTTCGCCGCCACAAGGACGGTTTTCTCCCCCGGCCTTTCAATCCCGAGCAGCTCTTGTCGGCGATTCTCGGGCACTTCAACCGGCTGGAAAAGACCGCGCAGGTCGGACGCCAGGAAAAAGACATCCGCGGCCATCTCGACCAGATCGCCGTCACCGATCTGGTTCAGGTTCTCGGAGTCAACCGCAAGGATGGGGTTCTCTCCCTGCACGGTGCCGGCGGCCGGGGAACGATCTTTCTTCGCGAGGGCTTTGTCGTCAACGCCCGCCTCGGCCGGGTCGATGGCGAAAAGGCCTTTTTCCGCCTGCTCGGCTGGACGGAAGGGGAGTTCTGGTTTTCCCCGGGGGGGATCGATGTGGAGGCGCGCATCACCGTTCCCATCGATCACCTGATCATCGAGGGACTGCGGCAGATGGACGAAATGGCCGCCCAGTCCGCGAACCTCCCCGATTTGGAGACCTGCCTGGAACTGAAGGTTCCCCGTGACCGGCTCCCCCGGGGATTGCGGCCGACCACCCAGGAAATTCTTGTCCTCACCGAGTATTATTCCCAGGTACGGGAGATTCTCGACCACTGTCCCCG
>JAVFAR010000118.1:0-8135 GCA_034002365.1 Trichloromonas sp. | reverse complement strand
CACTCTTCCCCGCGAGGGCGCCGATGGCCAAGAACATCCCGGAAGGGCCTAAAAATCCCCTGTGCGACCGCTGCCTGCGCCCCTGCAAGCAGCCCGGGGGCGTCCTGCTGCTGGAATGTCCGCGTTTTCTCAAGCGCCCCTTCAAGGTCGCCGCGCACCGCTTTGAGCAGCTGGATCTGTTTGGCGGGGAGAAAGATAAGAATAAGGATTCCGACGGAAAACCCTAGCCGGTTGTCAAAAAAGATTCGAGAAAAAGCTTGCCTTGCTTCCTTAATCCTGTATGATGTCCCGCTGGCAGTGCAACCCTCCGGCGGAATTTTCGCCCGGGGCGCGGGCGCCCATGGCGCTTGCCCCAATCATCGATCCCTGACCCCCTCCGCTCTTCTTCCTCTGGAATCCGCGGCATTCAATCAGGTTGGCGACGGTGAATGCCATCCGATGTCGCGGAAAAATGCCCCGGCGCGCCTTTGTGCGCCCAGCCCCGCGGGCCTCTCTTTTTTCCCTCATCGTTTCAAGTGTCGGCCGCTTGTCGCGGAGCATCGGTTGCTCCCCCGGCGGACACCTCTCTTTTGTTGGCCCCGGCCTGACCCGCCCTTGTCGGCGTGCGTCCGCGCCCGGCCGAAGGAAATCGTATGTCTTTTGCAGAACTGAACCTGATTCCCGCCCTGCTCAAGGGAATCGAAGAATGCGGCTACACCACTCCTACTCCGATTCAGGCCCAGGCCATTCCCGAAGCCCTGGCCGGCCGCGATCTGCTCGCCTCGGCCCAGACCGGCACCGGCAAGACCGCGGCCTTCATGCTGCCGGCCCTGCAGCTGTTGTCCGGGCCCGTCGCCAAACGGCGCGGCGCCCCCCGGGTGCTGGTGCTGACCCCGACCCGCGAACTGGCCAACCAGATTCTCGAGGCGACCCGCACCTACGGCCGTCATCTGCGCACCCGTTACTCGCTGCTCCTCGGCGGCATGCCCTATCGCGAGCAGTTCAAAGCCCTGCAGGATTCCCCCGATCTGGTCGTGGGCACTCCCGGCCGGGTGGTCGATCACCTGCAACGGGGCTCCCTCGACCTCTCGCGGCTGGAAATCCTGGTTCTCGACGAAGCCGACCGCATGCTCGACATGGGCTTCAAGGACGATCTGGAGAAGGTCATCGGCAAGGCGCCGAGCGGCCGTCAGACCCTCTTCTTCACCGCCACCCTCGACCGCGCCATGGCCGATCTCGCCGGACGCCTGCTGCGCGAGCCGGTACGCATCGATATCGGCGGCCGGCAGATGACTCATGACGCCATCGAACAGCGCCTGCACGTCACCGACAACCGCCGGCACAAGGAGAAGATCCTTCAGCACCTGGTGGCCGATCAGGAAATCAACCAGGCGATCATCTTTTCCGCGACCAAACGCGACACCGACAGCCTGGCTCGGGATCTTTCCGCCCAGGGGCACCGGGTTGCCGCCCTGCACGGCGACATGAGCCAGCATGCCCGCAACCGCACCCTGCGCGATCTGCGCCAGGGGCGGATCAAGCTGCTGGTCGCCACCGACGTCGCCGCCCGCGGCATCGACGTGACCAGCATCAGCCACGTCATCAACTTCGATCTGCCGATGTTCGCCGAGGATTACGTCCACCGCATCGGCCGCACCGGCCGCGCCGGAGCCACGGGAACGGCCATCTCCATGGCCTCCTCCGCCGAGACCGCCGCCCTGCGGCGGATCGAGCGCTATATCGGCAAAAGCCTGCCGCAACTGGTGATTCCCGGACTGGAGCCGACCCGCGGCCCGGCCCGCTCCGGCGCGCCGCGCAAGCCCGGCGATCGTCCGGCCCGCAGTCCGGAGCGCGCTAAGCGGGAATTTCCGGCGAAGCAGCGCGGTGAGCGGAGCGCGCCGATCATCGAATATCGCAGCCGCCGTTCCGATCATCAGGGCGGCGTTTCAACCAGCCGCTGAGTCCAAAAAGGCGGGGAGCTTAAGGCTCCCCGCCTTTTTTATCTCGTGATTTTTGATCCGGCTCAAGGCGCCGGGGCGCTCGTTCGCGGACGATGCCTGAAACCCATCTCCCGGGAGGAACCATGCCATCCAGCGAAACGATCGTCACCGCCCTGATCTGGACCTTGTTCGCCGCCGGAGTCTTTTTCGGTCTGCGCGCCCGCCGGCGCCGCCGCAAGCGCTAGGAGAAGTTGCGCTGAGCCCTTTCCCCAAAACCTCCTTTTTTCTGCTATGCTTCCGGGGGTAGGAACTTCCCATGATCATTCCCCGGCGGCAGCAGCCGGAAATCGTCACGGCACGAGGAGGTAAGCATGAGCGGCGAAAAATTCGAAAGCAGTTTCGGCTTGGAAAATCACGGCATCCGCAACGTCAGCGGCGCCTATTGGAACCTTGCCACGCCATCTCTGGTCGAAGAGGTGATCAAGCGGCGCGAGGGGCATCTGTCCCACCTCGGCCCGCTGGTCGTCTCCACCGGTCATCACACCGGCCGCTCCCCCAATGACCGTTTTGTGGTGCGGCAGGGGGAGAGCGCCAAAAATATCTGGTGGGGCAAGGTCAACAAGGAATTTTCCCCGGAAAACTTCGACCAGCTTTACAGCAAGCTGCTGGCCTTCCTCCAGGGTAAGGATATCTTCGTCCAGGACTGCTACGCCGGGGCCGATCCCGCCTATCGCCTCAAGGTGCGGGTCATCACCACCCAGGCCTGGCACAGCCACTTCGCCCGCAACATGTTCATCCAGGCGCCCCGACAGGAGCTGGCCGACTTCGTTCCCGAGTTCACCGTCATCAACGCTCCCCGCTTCCACGCCGACCCGGAAGTGGACGGCACCCGCAGCGAAGTTTTCATCATCGTCAATTTCGAAAAGAAAGTCGTCATCATCGGCGGCACTTCCTATGCCGGGGAGATCAAGAAGAGCATCTTTTCGGTGCTCAATTATCTGCTTCCCCGCCAGGGGGTGCTGTCCATGCATTGCAGCGCCAATCTCGGCAAGGGCGGGGATGTGGCCCTCTTCTTCGGCCTGTCGGGAACCGGCAAGACCACCCTCTCGGCCGATCCGGGGCGGGCGCTGATCGGCGACGACGAGCACGGCTGGAGCGATAACGGCATCTTCAACTTCGAGGGGGGCTGTTACGCCAAGGTGATCAAACTCTCGGCCTCGGCCGAGCCGGAAATCTACGAAACGACGCGGCGGTTCGGCACCGTGCTGGAGAACGTGGCGATGGACTACGCCACCCGGCGCATCGATCTGGACGACGACTCCCTGACCGAGAACACCCGCGCCTCCTATCCGTTGACCTACATCCCCAACATCGTCCGCGGCGGCATGGCCGGGCATCCCGCCAACATCATCATGCTCACCGCCGACGCCTTCGGGGTCATGCCCCCCATCGCCCGGCTGACGCCGGAACAGGCCATGTACCACTTCATCTCCGGCTACACCGCCAAGCTGGCCGGCACCGAGCGCGGCGTGACCGAACCGCAGCCGGCCTTCTCCTCCTGCTTCGGCGCGCCCTTCATGGCCCTGCACCCCTCGGTCTACGGCAATCTGCTCAAGGACAAGATCCGCCGCCACCACGTCTCCTGCTGGCTGGTCAACACCGGCTGGACCGGCGGCCCCTACGGCGTCGGCTCGCGCATGAAGATCCAGTACACCCGGGCGATGATCAACGCCGCCATCTCCGGACGCCTGGTCGGGGTCGAGTACGAAACCGATCCGGTTTTCGGCCTGCACCTGCCCAAGTCCTGCCCGGACGTTCCCGCCGAGGTGCTCAACCCCCGCAATACCTGGGCCGACCAGGAAGCCTACGACCGCCAGGCAGTCGATCTGGCCCGCGCCTTCCGCCGCAATTTCGTTGACTACGCCGACGCCGTCAGCGACAGCGTCTGCGCCGCCGGCCCGCCGGCGGGGTAGATTGTTTCACTCCACCGTGGAAAAGGGTCGGCCGTCGCCGGCCCTTTTTATTTCGCTGGGATGGAGCCATTCGGCACGCTTCGCCGCTGGACTTTCAACAGGGGTTTTTGTATGGTTTAAAAAATCGTTACAATGCTGTTTTTCCCGCGCCTGAAGGTGCGGGCTCTGG
Source organism: Trichloromonas sp. (assembly GCA_034002365.1). Lineage (GTDB taxonomy): Bacteria > Desulfobacterota > Desulfuromonadia > Desulfuromonadales > Trichloromonadaceae > Trichloromonas. Next base: position 4,074 of record JAVFAR010000118.1, on the reverse strand, counting down.
AGGATTAATTTGAGCCGTCCCATGGAAGTGAAGGAACTGACCATCCCTGAGGTGTTGCCGCTTTTGCCGGTGCGGGACATCGTGGTTTTTCCCTATATGATTCTGCCCCTCTTTGTCGGGCGCGATAAATCAATCGCCGCTGTCGATGCCGCCCTGTCCCGCGACCGGCTGATCTTTCTCGCCAGCCAGAAGGATGTTTCCAAGGAAGACCCGGAAACCGACGATATCTACACGGTCGGCACGGTGGCGATGATCATGCGCATGCTCAAGCTCGCCGACGGCCGGGTCAAGGTGCTGGTGCAGGGGATGGCCAAGGCGCGCCTGACCGGCTTCCCCTCGGTCGATCCCTACTTCGCGGCGCGGGTCGAGCGGCTGGAGGAATCCGCTCCTCCGGAAGCGACCCTGGAGATCGAGGCGCTGATGCGCATGGTCCGCGACCAGCTCGCTCAGCTCATGCAACTGGGCAAGAATTTCCCCCCGGAAGTTTCGGTGGTGCTGGACAATATCGAGGATCCCGGCAGCCTCGCCGATCTCGTCGCCAGCAACCTCGGTCTCAAGGTCGCCAAGGCCCAGGAGCTGCTGGAGGCGGTCGACGCCCTGGAGCGGCTGCGCAAGGTCAAGGATGTGCTGGCCAACGAGCTGGAAGTGGCGACGGTGCAGAACCGCATCCAGAGCCAGGCCAAGGAGGAGATGGGCAAGAGCCAGCGGGAATACTACCTGCGCGAGCAGCTGCGGGCGATCCAGGCCGAGCTGGGCGAGGCCGATCCCCGCGCCGAGGAGATCGCCGAGCTGCGCCAGAAGCTGGAGGCGGCGGGACTGCCGAAGGAGGCGCGGGCCGAGGCCGACAAGCAGTTGCGGCGCCTGGAGACCATGCATCCCGAGGCCGCCGAATACTCCATGCTGCGCACCTACATGGACTGGCTGGTCGATCTCCCCTGGAGTCACGCTACCCGCGACAATCTCGACCTGAAAAAGGCCCGCAAGGTCCTCGACGAGGATCACTTCAACCTGGAAAAGGTCAAGGAGCGGATCCTCGAATTTCTCGCCGTGCGCAAGCTGAAGAAGGATATGAAGGGGCCGGTCCTCTGCTTCGTCGGCCCGCCGGGGGTGGGCAAGACCAGCCTCGGCAAATCCATCGCCCGCGCCCTCGGCCGCCAGTTCGTGCGCATCTCCCTGGGCGGGGTGCGGGACGAGGCGGAGATTCGCGGCCACCGCCGCACCTATGTCGGCGCCCTGCCGGGGCGGGTGCTGCAGAGTATCAAGCAGGCCGGCACCTGCAATCCCGTCTTCATGCTCGACGAGCTGGACAAGATCGGCGCCGATTTCCGCGGCGACCCCTCGGCGGCCTTGCTGGAACTGCTCGATCCCGAGCAAAACCACGCCTTTTCCGACCACTACATCAATCTCCCCTTCGATCTGTCGAAGGTTCTCTTCATCGCCACCGCCAACGTCCTCGATCCCATTCCCTCGGCCCTCAAGGACCGCCTGGAAGTGATCCGGCTGTCGGGCTACAGCACCGAGGAGAAGCTCTCCATCGCCACCCGCTACCTGGTTCCCCGCCAGCTTAAAGAAAACGGATTGAAGGCCAAAGACGCGCGGTTCTCCGAAAAGGCGCTGCTCAGGCTCATCACCGAGTACACCCTGGAGGCCGGGCTGCGCAACCTGGAGCGGGAGATCGGCAGCGTCTGCCGCAAGATCGCCCGGCGCTTCGCCGAGGGGAATAAAAAACCGGTGCTGGTTTCGGAGACGGCGGTCGCCGGATTCCTCGGCCCCCCCCGCTACCTCCCCGAGGAAGAGCTGCGCGAAAGCGAAATCGGAGTGGCGACGGGGCTGGCCTGGACCGAGGTCGGCGGCGAGATCCTGCTGGTCGAGGTCAGTACCATGAAGGGCAAGGGCGATCTGACCCTGACCGGGCATCTCGGCGACGTCATGAAGGAGAGCGCCCAGGCGGCCCTCTCCTATGCCCGCGCCCACGCCGCCGAGCTGGGGATCGACGCCAATTTCCTGGAGGGGACGAGCGTCCACATCCACGTTCCGGCCGGGGCCATTCCCAAGGATGGACCGAGCGCCGGGGTAACGATGGCCACCGCGCTGATTTCCGCCCTGTCGGGGCGCCGGGTGAGCAAGGACGTGGCCATGACCGGCGAGATCACTCTGCGCGGCAAGGTGCTGCCCATCGGCGGCCTCAAGGAGAAGGTGCTGGCGGCGGTGCGGGCCCATATCGGCACCATCGTCATTCCCGAGCGCAACGTCAAGGATCTGGAGGAAATCCCCCCCCATCTCCGTAAAAAGGTACGCTTCATCAAGGCCGCGACCATGGATGAGGTGCTGGCGGCGGCGCTGGAAGATCCGGCATGAAGCTCGCCGAGCTGGGAGAATTCGGCTTCATCGAGCGCATCCGCCGGGCGGTCGCCGGGGCCCCCGGTGTTCATCTGGGGATCGGCGACGACTGCGCGGTGCTCGAACTCCCCCCCGGCGAACGGCTGCTGACCAGCACCGACCTGCTCATCGAAGAGGTCCACTTCCGCCGGGCGTGGACCGATCCCTTCCGTCTCGGCCGCAAAAGCGTTTCGGTCAACGTCAGCGACATCGCCGCCATGGGCGGCACCCCCCGCCATCTCTATCTCGGCCTCGGCATCCCCGCCGACCTGCCGGTCGAGGAACTGGACGCCTTTATTTCCGGCTTTCTTTCCGCCTGCCGCGATTACGGCGCGACCCTGGTCGGCGGCGACACCTGCCGTTCGCCGGGGCCCTTGCTGATTTCCGTGACGGTGGAAGGCTCGGCGCCGGCGGCCGAAGTCGTTTGCCGCCGGGGGGCCCGGCCCGGCGACGGCATCTACGTCTCCGGCACCCTCGGCGACAGCGCCCTGGCCCTGCGCCGGCTGCTGGACGAGGTCCTTCCGGACGAGGAATCGGCGGCCCGCCACCACGATCCCCGCGCCCAGGTCGAACTGGGGCGGACCCTGGCAAAGGCGTGCCTGCCTTCGGCGATGATCGACCTCTCCGACGGCCTGCTCGCCGATCTCGGCCACATCCTCGAAGCCTCCGCCGTCGGCGCCGAAGTCGAGATCGCGGCTCTCCCTCTCTCCCCCGCTTTCCGCTCGGCCCTGGCCGGGGCGCCGGAGCTGATCGAGCTGGCCCTTTCCGGCGGCGAGGACTATCAACTGCTCTTCACCCTCCCGCCCGCGCGGGAAGGGGCGTTGGCGGCCATTTCCACGGCCCTTGGCGTGCCCCTGAGCCGTCTCGGCAGGGTGACGGCGGAACCGGGACGGCTCTGGCTGCGGCGTGCCGACGGCGGCCGCGAGGCGGCGACGGCCAAGGGTTTCAATCATTTTTCCCCCTTCGGCAAGGGCTGAGGGAGCCGGCTTTGAGCGTCGCGCGCAAAAATTCCGGGGGGGATGATGCGGAATTTCCGGAAGCGGCCTTCGCCGAAGTTCGCGCCCTGCTGCTGGATCGGGCCGGTTTCGATCTCGGTCATTACAAGGACGGCTGCGCGCGCCGCCGGGTGGCGCGCCGCGCCCGCACCTGCCGCTGCGACGGCGCCGCCTATGCGCGGCGGCTGCGGGACGACCCGGACGAGGCCGAGGCGCTGCTGGCGGCCCTGACCATCCATGTTTCCCAGTTCTTTCGTAATCCCTCGACCTTCGACCATCTGCGCCGGCAGGTGCTCCCCGCGCTGATCGAGCGCGCCCGGCAGACACGGCGCGGCGCGCTGCGCCTCTGGTGCGCCGGCTGCGCCGGCGGGGAGGAACCCTATTCCCTCGCCCTGCTGGCGCAAGAGCTGGTCCCGCCCGGGCTCTCCCTGTCGCTGCTCGCCACCGATCTCAGCCCGGTGATTCTGGAGCGGGCGCGGGAGGGGCTCTATGAACCGGCGCGGCTGGTCCAGGTGCCCGAGGAACTGCGCGAGCGCTATTTCCGCGCCGAGGGGCAAGGCTTTCGGCTGGATCGCGAGATCCGGCGCATGGTGCGCTTCCGCCGCCAGGATCTGCTCGCGGCGGGGGACTATCCCCGCGCCGACCTGATTCTTTGCCGGAATGTACTCATCTATTTTTCCCGTCCCGAGCAGGAACGGAT
>JAVFAR010000117.1:0-8189 GCA_034002365.1 Trichloromonas sp. | reverse complement strand
TCAAGGTTCATCTGCAGGGTGCCTGCGGTTCCTGCCCGATGTCGACCATGACCCTGAAAATGGGGATCGAGCGCACTCTGAAAGAGAAGGTTCCCGGCGTCAAGGAAGTGGTTCAGGCCTGATTCCTCGCCCGTAAAGACGATCATGCAGCGCGAAAAGGAGCCCTAGTGGCTTCTTTTCGTGTTTATGGGCGCCCCTTCGGAAAAAAAGCTGTTCCCTCTTTCCAAACCGGTTTCCTCTAGTAACATAATTAAGGCAAATTTAGTCGTATGCAGAAGCTAATGAATTCTTGCCTTCGGGCATAGCCAACCGAACGACAGGGGATAGGCCAAATGACCAACCGAAAAAACAAACTGGAGCCGGGAACGCTGTCGCATCACCTGCAGGCGGTCAAGGATGGGACACGCCGTTTCGAGAACGCCTTTCAGGGCGTGGCCCGTATGATTCTGGAAAAGCCCATCGAAAAGGTCGTGGTTAACGGCAAGACCACCTACGACTTCCAGATCTTCCGCGAGGGGCGCAAGCACGTCATCGGCATGTACGACGAGATCAACAGCTTCGTCTCCTTCGTCAAGGATGCCGCCGAGGGGGGCTCCTCGAAGGAAATGGCCTTTGTCCTGGTCGGTGAACCGGGCAACGGCAAGACCTACTTCGTCGAGTTTCTCTGCGGCAAGTACCGTGAGTTCATCGCCCGGCCGGAAAACCGCAAATACACTTTCCAGTTCGTCGGCCTCGACCAGCTCGGCGGCTATGGCCGCATCGCCGTGATCGAGTCGCAGACCTGCGAGGATCCCCTGATCCTGGCCATGAACCTTTTCGACAGCCCGGCCGAAACCCGCGAGTTTCTTGCCCGGCAGGGATTTTCCGCGCAGGCCCTCGACGAACTCTACCTCAACTACCGGCCCCTGGGGGCGTGCAGCGCCTACATCTGGAACGATCTGCGCGCCTTTACCGGCGGCGATCTCGACGCCATGCTCGGGTTCATCAAGGTGGTGCCGGTGCCGCTGACCGAAAGCCTCGGCACCGTCACCGGTAAATACGCCGCCAAGGACAAGATCACCTCCAGCGCCGTCGACCTGCTCGGCGAGGAGTCGATCCAGCGTCTGCTGCACATCAGCGACACCAACAACCCCTACCGTTTCGATCTGCGGCGCGGCGCCCTGGCGCGGGTGGCCGGCGGCGGCATCCATTTTTCCGACGAAATCTACAAGAACAAGAAAGATCTCGTGCAGGTCTACCTCGGCGTCATTCAGAACCGGGTGATCGAGATCGACGGCTATCGCTGGCCCATCGATTCCCTCATCATCGCCACCAGCAACAATGCCGAATTCAACCGCTTTCTCGCCGAGAAAGAAGAAGCGCCCATCGTCGACCGCTGCCGCATCTGCTACGTTTCCCACAACACCAACTACCGCATGCAGAAGCATCTGACCGCTTACGCCATCGGCAGCGGCACCAAGACCACCCTGACCCGGGAGGATCTTCATCAGGACCCCAATCTCAACTACGCCGCCTCCATCGGCGTGATTCTCTCGCGGCTGCCCCATTCGGAAAAACTGACGCCGGTGGAAACCATGAAGCTGGCGGCCGGCGAGGTGGCCGGCGAAAAGAGCCTCAAGGCTCTGGCCGAGGTCATCGACAAGCTCAACCAGGACCCGGACATCACCAAGCGTTTCGGCCAGCGGGGGCTGGGGCAGCGCAACCTGGGACGGGCGATCCAGCTGCTGGTGGAAAGCTCCGAGACCAACGAGGGGCGCTGCATGGTCGCCTACGACGTCTTCGGCGCCATCGAGCGGGTGATTCTCGACTATGTCGCCGACGCCCACGACCGGGCCAAATATCTGGAGGATCTCAAGGTCGCCCGGGGCCTGTACCGGGAGCGGGTGATGACCGAGATGTTCAACGCCTACATGGACGAGCCCTACGCCATCCGCAAGGATGTGATGAACTACGTCAACACCATCATCGGCATCGACGCCGAAAGCCTCGGGCCGGACAAGATGTGGAAGTACAAGGATCCCCAGACCGGCGAGCTGCGGGCGCTGAAGATCGACGAGCGTTACGTGCACAACGTCGAGGACCGCCTCGGTCTGAAAACCGAGGAGCAGCGCGACGCCTTCCGCACCTCGGTGCGCAAGATCTACGGGCAGAAGATCTCCGTCGATCCCAACTACGACTTCATGGACAACCTCGAACTGGTCAAGGCGGTCACCGATGTGCGCCTCAAGTCGGATATCGCCGGTGCCGGCAGTCTCATCGGGGCGCTGGCCAACCGCACCAACGAGGAGAACCAGAAACTCTACGACCGCATGATCGACACCATGCTGGGCAAGCTCGGCTACTGCCGCACCTGCGCCCAGAAGACCATCGAGTATTTCTGCACCCAGGAGGATGAGGGGTAGGGCGCATGAGCGGCGATTTCCGAAGAAAAAAGCCCCTGGCGCCGCCCCTCGCGGCCGCCCAGGACGGACGCCGGCGTTGGCGGGACTGGCTGGCCGAGGCCAGGGCTTGCGCCCTGCCGGGTCCGGCCGCCGGGATGGCTTCCCATGCCCTGCGCGCCCGCTCCCTCGACCAGCTGCTGGAGCGGGACAAGCATCGGGAGGAGGACGGTTTCCCGCGCAAGATCCGGGTCGGCCGCATGATCCGCCCGGGCCGGGGCGGGGACGACAAGGTCGTGGTGGTGCCGACCACCGTCGAAGAGAAGCTGATGCACGATCCGGCCTTCCAGCCGCCGGAAGAGGGATCGCCGGACGGCGGTTCCGGCGAAGGGGAGGAGGGCGAGGTCATCGGCGAGGCGCCGGTGCGTCCCGAGCCGGGATCGGGCAGCGGCGAGGCCGGGCAGGGAGGGGACGGCGGCCACGAGATCGAGTCGAGTGCCTACGATCTCGGGCGCATTCTCTCCGAGCAGTTCGCCCTTCCCAACCTGCGCGACAAGGGGAAGAAGCGCGCCCTTTCCCGCTACGTCTACGATCTCACCGACCGCAATCGCGGTTTCGGCCAGATTCTCGACAAGAAGGCGACCTTGCGCAGTGTGCTCAAGACCAACCTCGCCCTGGGCAATATCCCCGACGTCGAGAACATCGACACCACCGGCCTGCTCATCGCCCCCAACGACAAAATCTACCGGGTTCTTTCCCGGGAGAAGGACTACGAATCCCAGGCCCTGGTCTTCTTCCTCCGCGACTATTCCGGCTCCATGGCCGGCAAGTCCACCGACATCGTCGTGACCCAGCATGTCCTCATCTACAGCTGGCTGCTCTACCAGTACGAAAAGCAGGTGGAGACGCGCTTCATCCTGCACGACGTCGCCGCCCGCGAGGTGCCGGACTTTTACGGCTACTACAACTCCAAGGTGGCGGGGGGGACGAACGTGGCCTCGGCCTACCGCATGGTCAACGAAATCGTCGACCAGGAAAGCCTGGCCAAGGATTACAACATCTATGTTTTTCATGGCACCGACGGCGACGACTGGGACCCCAACGGCGTTGAAGCGCTCGAAGAGCTGAAGAAGATGCTCGGCTACGTCAGCCGCATCGGCATCACCATCGCCGAGCACTACAGCACCCAGAGCACCAGCGGCTCCACCGAGGTGCAGCGCTACCTGCGCTATTCCGGCCTGCTCGAAGCCCATCCCGATCTGCTGCGGCTCGACGTCATGGGCGAGGACGCCCAGGAACCGCGCCTGATCGAAGGGATCAAAACGCTGATTTCGTAAGAAGGGAAAGCCTCCTTTTCCCTTTAACCTTTTGCCTTTGGCCTGCCTTTATGCAACTCATCGACCAGCATACCAAGAAGATCATGGAGGGCTGCAAGGAGCGGGCGCGGTCGGCCGGGCTGCGTTTCGACAACGAGACCCTCGAATATATCGTGACCAACCGCGATCTGCTCGAACTCTCGCCCAAGGTCATGATTCCGACCCTGTACGACTACTGGGTGCAGGATGTGGAGGTGCTCAAGGAGAAGGGGCGCTACGAACTCTATCCCGGCAACCCCTACGAAACGGTCATCAACACCCGCCCGGCCATTTCCTTCTACAACGACAACAATCCCGATTGGCTCAACGTGATGATCTTCTATCACGTTCTCGGTCATATCGACTTCTTCCAGAACAACAGCTTCTTCCGGCACACCTGGAATTTCGACCTGACCGGCCGGGCCCTGGCCGACAAGCGCCTGATCAACCGCCTGCGTTCCGAAAAAGGGCGCTGGGTCGATTACGTCATCGAATTTTCCCGGGGGATCGACAACCTGGTGGGCTACTACGACGATCTGGCGCGGGCTGACGGCCCCGCCGCCGGCAGCGGCTCAACCCGGGTCGACTACTATTTCGACGTCTTTCTGCAACGCAACAAGAAGGCCAAAATCAGCTTCTACGTCAAGGAGATCGAACGTTACAACCAGTGCCGGCGCGAGTCCGGCGCCCAGTGCGAGGCGGCCTTTTTCGCCGAGGTGGCGATCCGCCATCCCGAGTTCGAGGCACTTTACGAGAAGAGCCGCCATGCCCCCGCCCCCCGCCGGCGCGATCTGCTGCAATATCTGATGGACCACTCCCCGTTTCTCAACAAGGAGGAAAACCGCTGGATGAAGTCGGTGATGGAGGTCGTGCGTTCGACCTCCGTCTATTTCCAGCCGCAGATCCGTACCAAGATCATGAACGAGGGCTGGGCCAGTTACTGGCACGAAAAGCTGTTCATGGAGGACGAGCGCATCCGCGGCCACGAAATCGAGTTCGCCCGCGCCCACGCCGGGGTGACGGCCATGCCTCGGGTGGGGATGAACCCCTACGCCCTGGGAATGCGCCTCTTTCAGCATCTCGAGGAGATGGCCGACAAGGGGCGGATGAGCTACGGCTTCGAGCGCCTGCGCGACCGCCATCAGCGGCAAACCTTCGATGCCGAGCTCGGCGCCGGCAAACGGACGATCTTCGCCCTTCGCGAGAACCTCAGCGATTTTCTCTTCATCAACCGCTTTATCGACCAGGATTTCGTCGACCGCTACCGGCTCTTCGTCACCGACCGGCGCCTGAACCGCGAGCGCGGCACCTGGGAGATCTACGTCAAGAGCCGCAAGGCCGAGGACTACCGGAAAATGGTCCTCGACAGCCTCTACCACCCGCCTTCGATCGAAGTGGTGGCGGGGGAGCCTGGCGAAACCCTGAAGCTCGATCATCGCTTCGAGGGGAAACCGCTGATCGGGGAATATCTGGCCAATACCCTGATGGGGATCGAGTTCCTCTGGGGCGCGCCGGTCCAACTGGAGACCAGCGAGGTCGAGCGGGAACGGCCCAACGAACTGGACGGCGGCTGGGGGGCGGCGACGGCGACGGAGCCGGAAACCCCGCGCAAGCTGCGCTGGCAGCGGATCAGTTACACCATGAAAAACCGTCAGCTCAGTCGTTACGTGCTGGGCGCGGTCGAGGCCTGAGCCGCGAGATTGAGGCGTCTTTAAAAAAATCCGGCACAATCGCACGGGATAGGGTTATGGATCGTATCGAAAAGGCACTGGATCTGGTCGTCAAACGCATGAGCGAGTGGGAGCCCCTCGCACCCATGCCCTTCGAGGAGTTTCTCAAGGTGCTCACCGAGCAGCCCGACCGGGTGCTGCGCAACGCCTTTCAGATCTTTCACGACCTGGTGAAGAGTCATGTCGCGGAAGGTTTCGACGAATATCCCAACGATCCCGAATCGATCCACTACATGTATTACAACTGTGCGAAGCTCTTCGTCGAGGGGACGGACAACCCCTTCTTCGCCGACCGCCTCTTCGCCAACCGCCTCGTTTCCCTGGTCGAATCCCTCAAGCGCGGCGCCCAGCAGAACAAGATCTATATCTTCGAAGGCCCGCCGGGGAGCGGCAAAAGCACCTTCCTCAACAACCTGCTGCTCAAGTTCGAGCGCTACGCCAACACCGCCGAGGGGCGTCGCTACGAGGTGGTCTGGCGCCTGAGCCGGAAGAATCTCGCCAGCATCCCGGCGCGCAACGCCGACCATTTTCTCGACAAACTCTCCCATCTGCTCGACGAATACGAATTCGGCCAGAACGAGCTGATCGAGACCAAGGAGGCGATGTACGCCGCCGAGGATTACGTCGAAGTCCCCTGTCCCAGTCACGACAATCCGATCCTGATGATCCCCAAGTCCCTGCGCCGCGAATTTTTCGAGCAGCTCTTCCGCGATGATTCCGCCAACCTGGAGCGTTTGCTGACGGAAAAGGAGTTCGAATGGGTCTTTCGCGGCACCCCCTGCACCATCTGCCGCTCTCTTTACCAGGCCCTGCTGGAGAAGGTCGGCAACCCCCTCGACGTCTACCGCATGATCTTCGCCCGCCCCTATCCGTTCAGCCGCAGCCTCGGCGAGGGGATCAGCGTCTTCACGCCCGGCGACAAGCCGGTCAAGCAGAACATCCTCACCAACGACATTTTGCAGAACCGCATCAACACCCTGCTGCGCGACAGCAACAAGGTCAAATACCTCTTTTCCCGCTACGCCAAGACCAACAACGGCATCTACGCCCTGATGGACATCAAGTCGCACAACACCGAACGGCTGATCGAGCTGCACAACATCATCAGCGAGGGGCTGCACAAGGTCGAAGACACCGAAGAGAACGTCAATTCCCTCTTCATCGCCCTGATGAATCCCGAGGACAAACAGAACATCCAGGGGTTCCAGTCGTTTCTCGACCGCATCGAATACATCAAGGTGCCCTATGTGCTCGATCTCAACACCGAAGTGGAGATCTACCGCAACACCTTCGGCACCCATATCGACAACAGCTTCCTCCCCCGGGTGCTGCACAACTTCGCCCGGGTCATCATCTCGACCCGCATGAAGAGCCACAGCGCCGCCATGAGCGAGTGGATCGAGCATCCCGTCAAATACCGCCACTACTGCGACGACAACCTGATGCTGCTCAAGATGGAGATCTACACCGGCAACATCCCCAGGTGGCTCGACGTCGAAGACGTCAAGCGGCTCAACGCCAAACGCCGGCGCAGCATCATCAGCGAATCGGAGCAGGAAGGGGACAAGGGTCTCTCCGGACGGGATTCCCTGAAGATTTTCAACGACTTCTTCTCGACCTACGCGCGCAAGGACAAGCTCATCGATATGTCGATCCTGGTGAAATACTTCACCAAGGTGCGCACCGACCTGGCCCTGGTGGTGACCGAAGACATCCTCGATTCGCTGACCCGCATGTACGACTACACGGTGCTGCAAGAGGTCAAGGAATCCCTCTACTCCTACAATGAGGAGCAGATTTCCCGGGATATCCAGAACTACCTCTTCGCTGTCAACTTCAAACTCGGCTCCAAGGAGGTCTGCACCTTCACCGGCGAGAAGCTGGAAATTACCGAAGAACTTCTTGCCGGTATCGAAAGCCGCCTGCTCGGCCCCGGCGCGAGCAGCGACAGCCGCCAACTTTTCCGCGGGGATGTGCAGAAGGAGTACACGGTCAAGGCCCTGACCCAGGAAATGATGCTCGAAGGGCGCAAGATCACCGACACCAGCCTCTACCAGACCCTGCGCGAACGCTACATCCACAACCTCAAGGAGCGCGTCCTCGATCCGTTTCTCGAAAACGAAAACTTCCGCCGCGCGATCAAGGATTTCGGTAAGGAGGATTTCAAGACCTACGACCAGCGCATCCGCGACGACGTCACCTTTCTCATCACCAACCTCTGCGCCCGCTATCAATACACCCGTCACGGCGCCAAGGAAGTCTGCATCTACGTCATCGACAACGACATCGCCCGCCAGTTCGCCGCCTGATTCGCCCCTCCGCAACCCTCCCGCGACCGTCGGGAGGGTTGCATCCCACCCCCGTCGCGCGTACAATCCGCCGTGCTTTGTCTTTATCTTTTATCCTCTAACCTTAGGAGGTTTTGCATGCCCCTGCTCGACGGTACCCACGGCAATCTCATCGGCTATCTGCTCTGGATCTTCGGTTTCACCGGCTCGCACCGTTTTTATTACGGCCGGCCGATCTCCGGCACCATCTACTTCTTCACTTTCGGGCTCTTCCTGATCGGCTGGATCGTCGACTTCTTCCTCATTCCCTCCATGGCCGACAAGGCGGAAAACCGTTACAGCCAGGGGCGTTACGATTATAACCTCGCGTGGATTCTGCTGACCTTTCTCGGCCTTTTCGGCGTCCATCGCATGTACATCGGCAAGTGGATCACCGGG
>JAVFAR010000116.1:0-8235 GCA_034002365.1 Trichloromonas sp. | reverse complement strand
TGAAGTAGCTGATAAAATTGTCACCCCCTGAATTAACAAAATCCCGGATTCCACGTCATCAAATCAATCAATTTATGGAATTTTGATAATAACTCTATTTTACGTGTAAATACTAGCGTTTTAGGTCAATATTTCATGGAATTAGAGCCAAAACAACCACTTTTCTCCCACTTTTGATGTTATTTTAGGTTTATCGGCATTTGCAGGATTTTACTAAAAAAGTGAATTGGATATATTTGGTAGAGATACCATGTTAAAATTTTTAGGATAAGAAAACCTGCCGTAAGGATACTGCCGTGATCAATAGAATTGAATTTTCTGCCAAAAAGCTTACTTCGAGTGCCGGGTTATTTCTATTGCTGAGACATGCCAATAAGAATGCGATTTGTAACCTGATTGATCATGATCTGATTTTTGCCAATGCTTCTACCAACAAAATCAAAATGAAACACATCAAGACATGCTGTGCGGCAGCTTCATCGGAGTGGAATTTCAAGATATAATTTCATATAGCAATTTTTTTTACCTTGGATATCCGAAAACCCCCGTTTTTTTTCCAAGATGTTTTCATAGGACGGTTAACTGACGCAGGGAACAAGAAAAAAATATTTATTATAATTGAGCATCATTGAAGAGGGTCCATGCAAAAACCTAGCACACGCCAGATCCGAGTTTTCATATCTTCCACTTTCCGTGATATGCAGCAGGAGCGGGATTACCTTATCAAATTTGCATTCCCACAACTGAGAAAACTTTGCGAAGAGCGGGGAGTGATTTGGAGCGAAGTCGACCTACGTTGGGGCATCACTGATGAGCAATCCGCAGAAGACCAGGTATTGCCCATTTGCCTTCAAGAAATTGACAATTGCCGGTCTTTTTTCATTGGCATTCTGGGTGAAAGGTATGGATGGATCCCTGAAAAGATCGATGGTTCTCTGTTGGAACGGAAGCAGTGGATCAAAGAACTTGATGGTGCATCCGTTACCGAAATGGAAATCTGCTATGGCGCATTAAATAACCCGCACCTCGCAGATTATGCTTTTTTCTATATTCGAGACCCGCGTTACGTCGAGGCAATGCCAGTCGAAAAGCAACACGATTATTCTGAATTCCCTTCGAATGCTGACATTCAAAAATTTGGAATGGAGCAAGCCCAACAAAAAGCGAACCAGCGGAAAGAGCAATTAACCCAATTAAAAAATAGGATCCGGAAAAGCGGTCTTCATATCAAGGAGGATTTCAATTCACCACAGCAGTTGGGAGAATGGGTTCTACGTGATCTTACAGCGATCATCGATTCACTATATCCTGAAGGTTCCCAGCCCACTGCTCTGCAACAAGAAATCCATGAACATGAGATGTATGCTGTCAGTCGGGCAAGAGTATACATTGGTGGCGAGAAATATTTCCAACGTATCGAGGAGCACATTTTCAACCATCGGACGCCTTTGGTATTGATTGGGGAATCGGGAATCGGTAAATCAGCTTTATTGGCGAATTGGGGATTGCAATACAAAGAAAAAAATGCCAAAACGAAAGTATTGATGCATTTTTGCGGTGCCAGCACCCTCTCAGGAGATTGGGCTTTTATGCTGCGTAGAATTATGGGGGAATTAAAAGAGTACATCGACTTTGAAGGCGATATGCCCGAAGATCAAAACGAATTGCGCAAAGCTTTTCCGGATTGGTTGCAGCGAGCCAGTCAGAAACAAAAAATCGTGCTTATCCTGGATGCGCTAAATCAGCTGGAGGACAAAGAGGGAGCACAAGAATTGACCTGGCTCCCGCGCTCCTTACCCGAAAATGTCGGAATGATCATCTCTACCTTACCAGGGAAGACTCTAGATGAAGTAACAGAAAGAGGTTATGAGTTTCTTAAAGTTGATCCATTAAACCGGCAAGAACGCGAACTATTGGTCCGCAGTTTTTTGGCACAGTATTCTAAACAATTAAATTCGCAGCAACTGCAAACCATCATTGACAATCAAAAATCTTCCAACCCTCTGGCAATGAGAATCATGCTGGATGAGTTACGCCAATTTGGCATCTATGAAGAATTGGATGAAATCATTCATCAATATTTAAATACCGATTCGATTACGGAAATGCTGAAACTGGTGTTCAAGCGTTACGAGAAAGACTATCAGGTAGAACACCCCGCATTAGTAAAAGAGACCCTTTGCAGTATCTGGTCTGCCAGGCAGGGATTATCGGAAGCAGAATTGTTGGGTCTGCTTGGTGACAACGGTTTACCCTTGGCGCAAGCAATTTGGTCTCCCTTGCACCTTGCTCTGGGTGAGTCAATTAACGATCGCAGCGGTTTGCTAAATTTTTCTCACCAGTATTTTCGGCAGGCAGTAGAAGAGTACTATCTGACGAACGAAGATGAAAAGCAGGCGTTTCATAATAAACTGGCAATCTATTACCAAAACCTGGAAGGTTATCCTAAGCGTAAGGTGGTTGAACTTCCGTGGCAATGGAAGCATTCACAAGAGTGGCAGGCATTGCATGATTTATTGGTTGATCCTGATTACTTTCTCGCTCAATGGTTAACCAATCAGAACGACCTCTATGTGTATTGGGCTGCTGTGGAAGAAAATTCGCGCTTCCATCGGGCAGAAGCATATATTCCAGTCCTTGAAGGTTTAAAAAATCCATTCCATCCTTCAATTCATGACCATCAAATTTCATATCTGAATGGTATTTCTCTGCTGCTAATTAACTCTGGTTATTCTGAAAAAGCCGTGGAATTTCTGAAAGAACAAGAACGCATCTGTCGGTTATTGGGGAAAAAGAATGATTTACAGGCAGCTTTGGGGAACCAGGGATTGGTTTTAAGAGCCCTGGGTAGATTGGAAGAAGCAATGAGGGTTTTTAAGGCGCAGGAAATTGCTTTTATTGAGATGGATAATCGGTATGGGCTTCAAAAATCACTTGGCAACCAGGCACTCATCCTTCAGGCATGGGGTAAATATGATGAAGCGATGCAATTGCATAAAGAAAAAGAAAATATCTGTCGTGAATTAAAAAATGATGAGGGGGTACAAATTGCATTGGGAAATCAGGCGATCATCCTCAAGGCAAAGGGCAAACTTGAAGATGCTATGCATCTTTATAAGGAACAAGAACGTATGTGCAGAGAACTTGGAAACCAGGATGCCCTCCAAACAAATCTTGGAAACCAGGGATTGATCTTGAATATCTGGAGGAAGACCGATGAGGCGATGCGCATGCAAAAAGAAAAAGAGCGCATCTGCAGGGAGTTGGGGGACCTTGATGGAATTCAAACTGCTTTGGGTAACCAGGCTGTTATCCTCCAGGGACAACGCAAATTTGAAGAGTGTATGCTTTTATTGCAAGAAAAAGAGCAGATTTGCATGAGAATCAAGAATGCCGAAGGATTATGCACATCCTGGGTTTATTTGGGATCTGTCCAGTTGATGAGTGGGCAAAAGGATTCAGGTTTGGATTTCTTGCACAGGGCGTTTGATCTGGCGAATCAGAATAAATTCATCGCGATGGCGTCAAAAATTAAAATAATGCTCGACAAGTTTTCATGATAGATTCTTTACAGATTGGTTATCCATAGAAAAAACTGCAAATATCAATACCAGCCCTATTTTCAGCCCTGATAGATCGAAATCTCTTGCTGATTATGCAATGCACACATGGACGAACAATGGGTTGAGCATGGTTTCGCGAAAATACAAAAATCTCAACAATATTTTCATCTGTTAATTTAAGCTTGGATTGAATGAAACTCGATGGTTTACAAAAGGTGAGGTCAGCCAAATGATAAAGGGTAAAGACATTTCAGATGCCTTTACCTTAACTGCCTTATTGTTATGGTTACAAGGCTAAAAACAGAATGCTAAAGAAAAAGAAAGGTGTAAAACTTTGGGTGTTGGTGGTGTCGCCTTGTTTCGGGCCGCGTTTTGGTAAGCAGGCAGATTGCCCATTATATGAACCTGCTTTGGATGGCTGCATTATGGCTTTCATCTCGCAAATAAGATTGCAATGAACGGATATGGTTATAAGGATTGGTGAAAGATGGAAGCTGAATTACGCCCCATCCATTTCATTGATGAGCAAATCCAGGTGGAGTTCGACAGCCCGCTGGTTTAAGAAAAAAACTCCCGGCTGCAGGATCGCTTCCGATGGCACGGGGAAGCTTATTCTGTGGTTGAAAAACTGGGTGAATGAGTGGATACAACCCGGAGAGGCACCATGGCGCGCAATATGGCCCCGGCGCATGCCGCCCACGGCTGCCTGCCGTGAATCGTGGGTTGTGGGCCGCTATTTTTTTCGGGTGCGCCCGCAAGAGGGGAGATTCTTTGACCTGTATTTTGATCGGGCTCCATAGAACGCAGATGACCGCAAGGGATCCTGGTACCTCTTTCGGGAGATGGCTTCTTCAGCCAGCCACGGATTAGAGAACTTTCTGTACTGCAATGCATGCCTGCTGGCGGGCTGCCTGCCTGCCACCCTGCTATATCAATGCCTTCATGAATGGCAGCCTGCATGGCTTGCACAAGTTCCCCCGGCGATATACCCATGAGGTCAATGGCTTGTTGTGGTACGCTGCGCATCTTGTAATACACGCTCACTTTCTTGTCTCAGACCATGCCAATAACCGGGATCCGGTAAGCATCTGCCAGGATGTTTGCATGCATTATGTAGGCAGCAATGCCCCTGTGGCTTGTTAAGGTGGATACCAGTTCTTTCACGGTGGTTGGCCGGAGAGAGAGCGGTATCTCCAACCCAAATGCCTGCCAGGCATGATCTGCCAGTCTGGCAGCAAAAGCCTGGTCCAACGGGCTGCCGTTGCTGAACAAGATTGCTAGCTGGTTTTGCTCGTTAAGCGCAAGCAGCACCCCGACCCAGGCCGCCAGCTATGTTTCTTCATCCATACGCTGATCTGGCGGCAGGTGCAGGTTGACATCCAGGTGGCTGATCACGCCCAGGCCAACCCGCTCGCTCGCTGGCGACTGCGGGCAATAGACATCCTGCACCCAGATTGCCGGGTCAAAGGCCAGGGTGGTTGTATATGCGGCAGGTATTCCGCCAGGCGCTGGATGCCCGCTTTCTTGCCCGGTAAAGCTGTACACCAGCATTGAGCAGACTGGATGGGTCCGGAAAACGCTTCTCTGCCAGGCGGATCCACTGCGCCTGGCGACTTTTGTTCTCTCCTGCGGGAGGGGTTGAGCTGCGCCCGCTGATATCGAGGGGTACGATCAGAAGATCCGCTTTCTCCCGCCAAAAGAGGTGGCGCAAGCTGTCATAGATCAGTCTGTCGCCCAGATTGCTACTGTACATTTCTATAGCAATGACGATTTTCATTGGCTTACCCGCCTGCCTTCTCGCTCAGAAGAGTTTGTCTGTACAGGTCCAGCAGCTTTTCCATCTGGGTTTCGGGAAAATAAGAATTTATCTAACGGCTTTTATGTTTGGAAATGCTAGCACCAATTGGTGCCGTCCAGAAGTCGATGATTATCACTTTAATATATACCATCCGATTGATGGATGGTTTTAATAATGACTTTAGAGGGTTGAATTTGTGAAACGAAATGGCTTTGAGGTTGGTGGCATTAACTTATAGCGAAGGGAGATGCCCCATCATATGAATAGATTTTATAGTTCACGTGAATGTTAAAAGATTATTTGTCCCAAGGATTCGGATTTTTATCAATAGTAAATCTTCTTTGGTATTATCAAAAATCCTCTTAATATCCAGGTTAATAATGAAGGAAGACTCCAACTGAAAATTGTGGTCCTATAAAATTACATTATTAAGATTTTCCTCTACATATTTAATAGCTCTTCACATATTGAATACATCTGGTCATAATTTCCGTCAATAAAATGGGAATGAGCCTGTTCAAGTAAAGATTCGACATTTCCAGGGAGCGGTGTCATGCCGCGGGTGTCGAAGGCTGCTTTTACCAGATCCAATTTATTAAGAGCTGACACCCTTTCTTTTTGGCCAACAACCACCGCAGCCCATGCTGACATCGCTGGAATTGTAAAGTTGAATCTTCCATCAGCTTCAGTAAATTCAAGCTCTGTAAGTAAATTATTATCCGGGGATAAATAATAAATCCCGATCTCTTCGACTCCAAAAGGGAAATCATTGATTATTTCCATCTTGATATCAAATTTAGTCCTTACATCGTGTTCTCCGACGTCAAAAGAATAATTTACCAGGTGATAAATATATCCGAATACATCGGTGCTGAAGTATGGAGTCACCAGGACATCCGATCCATTGATTGAAAAAGATTCTTCATGCAGGGACTTAACAGTCTGTACCAACTCTACTGCCGGATCTCCACTGTAAGCAAGCAACCTGTCTAGTTGTGTGAGATTGGTTGTTGCGTTGAAGGAGATGATTTTCCCTCCTTTATCCAGGAAATCGGAAAGGATTTGAAGAGAATTATTGTCAAGCACGACATCGCCAGGAAGGATCAACAGGTTGAGGCTTTCAAATTGAACAGACTGTAGTTTTTTATGCGACAGAATGCCGTCACCGTCAAAAACAACCTTCAATGGAATATTGGCAGCAGCGAGCTGCTTGGCTTGCTCCCAGAAATCCTCATCCGCTTTATGCGGAAGATGATCTCTATTCATTGCTCCGTGTGAATAAAGTATTCCAACACTTGCAGTTGGCCATAATCGTTCAAAAAGCATGGGATTTTGATATATGAAGTCATAGTAGGGATAGAGCTGCTCCATATCAATAGATCCAAAAAGTTCT
This sequence comes from Trichloromonas sp., assembly GCA_034002365.1. Taxonomy (GTDB): domain Bacteria; phylum Desulfobacterota; class Desulfuromonadia; order Desulfuromonadales; family Trichloromonadaceae; genus Trichloromonas. The sequence continues at coordinate 1,481 of JAVFAR010000116.1, read as the reverse complement.
ACTGAATTTTCTTTCCCGACCATGAAAAAAGGGCTTGCATAGGGTGAGGACATCATCCCCCGGTGAGCGTAGGCCTCGGCAGTGTATATCTTCATAAGGCCGGCAGCATCAACTCCGGTCATCACCTCCCATTGCCCGGAGTTAGGCATGGACAGAACCGGCGCATCAATGGAGTTTCCAAGTTCATAGGCGGCAACCAGAGCGGCATCAGGAGTTTGGCTAAGACTCATTTCCGATGTAATACAGTCAATATAGTCTACCGCCCCGAAATCCTTAAGACTCAAGTTTGCCCCAAGTGGAATTTTCCTTTGGAGTCTCCCAGATTGTTCATCCACCTGGTTCCTTATATATTTCATATAGTCAGTGCTTGATTTATACTGGAATTTTAAAAATTCGCCAATCAATGGCATTTCAGTGAGATCAGCCTGTGCTGTATTCTCATACATTGCCTCAACCGCTTTTTTATACTTGGTGTAATAATTTTGTTTTATATATGCTCCATAATCGAAGGCATCCAGATCATCTATGGCAAGGGCGGTTAATTCAACAGGGTCCACATTTTCTTTCAAGTGTTCACGAAAGCCTTCCAAACAATACGGACAAAAACACCCACCAAATGGGACACTTCCATAATTGCCATAGGCTTCGTCGATTCCAAAGCCAAGAAACTCAGAATCAGAAACCACAGATATTTCTTCAGATTTAAAGTCTCGCCACACAGGATTATTCTGACACATCTTTGGAGAATTACCAAAGGTGGTTGAAAAGATCATATTACCATCAACATCTTTCATCTCTGCCTGCTTGAGCAGTTGCCTGACTTCTTCGGGCATTCTGTCAAAGCCTTCGTTGTCCATGGAAGATATCCAGACAATGGATCCAATACCATGTTTTCTGGTAGAGCTTATACTGTGCATGCAATCACGAATTTCATTGGGTGTATTCACACCGAAAAAATCAGGGCAGAATATATTAACATGGCTTCTAGAAATCTCTGAGGGAACAGGTGTATCAATGATTTTTTGATTATATGATTCCCAATCCAAAAAACTGAAGTTTAAAATACTTCTTGGATTAAACGGTCTTTTGCTGTCAAGTTCAAGCGTATTGAGACTACGGTTGAACAATGGATTCACAATAACTGCATTTGGTGTGGGAAGTGGCGCTGTTAGTTCTTTGGTACAACTGGTGAGAAATAATCCCACACCTGACAGTCCCATTTTAATCAGGAAATCACGACGACTGATCTTCTTGTTATATATCATTTCTTTTATCCCTAATTTATTGAGCTAGTTAAATGCAAACTGGGGTATTGTTTCTATCAATCATTATTTTTTTTTACTTGCTTGTGGTAGATTTCTTCTCGTTGGTAATTGCAGCAAACGGGTTGGTAGCTTCATCTACTTCTCTAACCAAAGTAGAGACATCTTTATTGAATGCTGAAATTCTTCTCCCAAAGTGGCGTTTTCCTGGCTCAACGC
>JAVFAR010000115.1:0-8281 GCA_034002365.1 Trichloromonas sp. | reverse complement strand
TGGTCAAGATCGAGGACTTGAGCAAGACCTGGCCCCTGCCGAATGGCGGAGAGAAATCGGTATTTGGCGGAGTCTCGGGGCTGATCCGCCGGGGCGAGAAGATCGCCGTGGTCGGGGTCAACGGCGCCGGCAAATCGACCTTTCTCAAGGTACTCGCCGGTCAGACCGAGCCGAGTACCGGCACTTCGGCCATCGGCGCCAACGTCTTTCCCGGCTATTTCAGCCAGCATTCCATGGACCTGCTCGACCCCAAACGCACCGTCTTCGAAACGGTGCAGGACGCCCTGCCGCAGGTCAACATCGGCGTGCTGCGCAATCTCTGCGCCGCCTTCCTCTTTCAGGGGGATGACGTCGACAAGCGGGTCGACAAGCTCTCCGGCGGCGAGAAGAGCCGACTGGTGTTGGCGACGTTGCTCGGACGGCCCCTCAACTTCCTGATCCTCGACGAGCCGACCAACCACCTCGACATCCAGTCCCGGGAAGTGCTTCTCGAAGCCCTGCAAGGCTTCAACGGCACCGTCGTCCTGGTCAGCCACGACCGCCACTTCCTGCGCAGCCTGGTCAACCGGGTTTTCGAAATCGACCACGGCGAAATGCGGGTTTACGAGGGGGATTACGAATACTACCTGCACAAGACCGGGCGGGAGCATCGCGCGGGGTAAGGGCGGCGCGAGAATTGCATATTTAGTCGATACTTAAGAAACACCAGCCCCCCAGATCAACCCCGCTTTTCACGAAAGAGTTTTGCCGGTGAATCGACGATTTTCACCCCTGAATAACGAGCAAGGCTATTCCCTCATCGAACTGCTGGTGGGCCTGGTGATTTTCACCATCGCGACCATGGCGATTCTGACCATGGTCATTACCGCGATTCGCGGCAACACCAAATCCCAGACCATGACGGAAGCCCGCCTTCTCGCCCAGGAAAAACTGGAAACCCTGCTGAATACCCCGGTCGACACCCTGATCAATCTCGACGCCTGCCCCGGGGATGCCGACCCGAGAAGCGACCTTGCTTGCACCTATGAATGTGAACCCGTTGATTGCGACTATTATCGCGCCCTTGGTCCTGGGGACCCGGAAAAACCGGACCATGTCTGGATTACGGTGACGTCGCAAACGCACAATTTTTCACTCAAGACGCTGGTTCGGGAATAAACATATGGGACAAAAAGGGATCACCCTGATCGAATTGATTGTCGTCATGGCGATAGCCGGGGTCATCGGCTGGCTAGTCGTTTCGTCTTTTATCAACCTGAACGACACGCTTTCCGATCAGGACAAGACCGTTGACCTGCAATCCGCCGGCCGCGAAACCATCGACAAGATGGTGCGGGTGCTCCGCGAGGCGGGACTGAATCCGCTGGAGGATGAGGACATCAACGGTATCGAAGAAGCGACCGCCACTAAATTGCGAGTGGTACTGGACAGCAATCTGAGCGGGGAAATTGAAGAGGGTGAAAAAGAACGGGTTACCTTCGAATTCGTTAACGGCTCGTTGCGGCGTTGTTATGACGAAGACCAGGAGGAAACCCCTTCGTGCGCCAACTGGGTCATTTTGAGCGATAGCATTTCGGACCTTGATACCGGCGGATTTTACCTCCCTGATGGAACAAACAAACCGTTCCGGTATTTTGACGCCGACAATGCCGACCTGGGCGAACCGGGTGAAGACCCGGAACAACTGGATAAAATAAAAGCAATAGAAGTTCGCCTGGAACTGAGTGACGACAAAGCCAAACAGCGCGGCGACATCAACCGCGTCTTTACCACAACCGTGCGGGGACGAAATCTATGAGTGAGCTGAAAAAACACTTCATGATTATCGGCGAACGGGGTGCCGCCCTCCCCTATATCATCGCCGTTGTTTTTTTTCTCAGCCTTGTATGGGGTTTCGCCCTGACGCGAACCACCGGTGAATTCAAGTGGCTGGCTCGAAAAAAAACCGGCTTCGAGCAATTCTATTCCACCGATGCCGCCTTCCCCGTGGCCTATGCGGATCAAAGCTACTGGCTCAACGATGTCGTCAACTTCTATCGTCAAGGCAATCTTTACGACATTGATCCCACAAAAACCCTGCAGCGTGAAATTGAAGACAAAGACGGCAAACCGCTTGCCACCCTTACTATTCGTCAAATTCAAAACTTTGATCCGTCCGCATCGGAACAATACAACTTGCCTCATCAAAAACATTCGGAATTCATCGAGGAAGACAGTATTGTTTACGGCGAAACCTACAAGCGTCGTTTTGGCGTCAATGCGGTTTCTCCGGACGGAAGCAAGGAAATTCAGGCGGGCGTTTGGGTCATAAGCAAATAATTGTCACACCCAAAGACGAGGAATGTCTCTATGAAAAGGATCGCCTCCCTTCTGCTGCTGCTTTTATCTCTGCCCGCCGCTAAGGCTGTGCAGGCCGAGGATCTCGATATTTTCGGTACCGGCTCGGTTCTGGTTAAGCCGAACGTCCTGGTGATCTTCGACAACTCGAAATCGATGGATTCCCGGGACATCGTCCCCCCCTACCCTTACAATCCGAACGCGACGTATTCCGGACCCTACACCAAGGGCGCGGTGTATGTTCAGGATGAAGATATCAGTTACATGGTGGCCTACGACCAATACACCAGCAGCCTGTCCCATGTAACCTGCACCGCCGTCCGGGATGTCGCCACCGATCTGGCGGCAAACGGGGTTCTTGTCGACGCCAAGGTCAAGAAACCTGGAAACAGCGGTAACGTCATTTGCAGTAACGACCCCCATATTACCGAGACCCTGTACATGGGCAATTATCTCAACTACCTGCGCACCCGCCTGGAGGTGGCCAAGGAGGCGGTCGTCGACTTGGTCACTGCCACGGACAATATCGATTTCGGCATGATGATCTTCAACCGCGACCAAGGCGGTAGTCTGGTGCAACCCATCGGCACGGACGAAGCCACCCTGGTCAACGCCGTCAACGGCATCACCACCAATCTCTACACACCCCTGGCTGAAACCCTGGCCGAGGCCGGTCTCTATTTCGCCGGCAAGTCAAGCAAGTTCAATACCGGCGTCAGCTATACCAGTCCCATCGAACATCGGTGTCAGAAAAACTACGTCATTCTCATGACCGACGGCGAACCGACGATGGATGCCGCCATGGTCAACCAGAAATACCTCGACTCTTCCAGCCCGGTTCTAGTGGATGGCGGGGTCGCGGGGTCCCTGCTGGACGATATCGCCTACTACCTGCGTAACACCGACCTCTTGCCGGCCATGGGCGCCGGCGACGAAAAGTTCGAGAAACAGACGGTAGCAACCTATACCATCGGCTTCAAGTCCGAGCAGACCCTGCTCGAAAGCACCGCCTTCCGCGGCGGGGGGCAATATTATACGGCTCAAGATTCATCGGCTCTGCAAGAGGCCTTCGAAAGCATCCTCGACAGTATTCTTGAAACAAATACCTCGTTTAACGCACCCGCTGTGCCGGCAGAGGACAAATTCAGCATATTCAAAGGCGACCGCATTTATCTCGGCCTCTTCAAACCCAAACAGAGCGGCCGCTGGCAAGGAAACCTCAAAGCTTACAAGCTCTCGACCACCGGGGAGATTCTCGACGCCAACGATAAACCCGCGACCGACGCCGACGGCACGTTCAAAGAGACGGCCCAATCCCTGTGGTCAACTTCGCCTGACGGCTACAACGTCGACCAAGGCGGCGCCGGAGCGAAACTGGTCGCCAACGACAACCGCAACATCTATACCTTCATCAGCGGTAACACCACCAATCTGACCCACGCCGCCAACCGCTTCATCGTAGACAATACCCTCATTACCGAGGGTCTGCTCGATGTCAACGCAGCCCTGCGTGCCGATACCATCACCTCGGTTCGGGCCGAAGACCGGGACTGGCCGCTGGGCGACATCGTCCATTCCGAGCCGACCGTGCAAAAAATTCCCTTCGATTCCAACGCGGACGGCATTGATGACGGCAGCAAATCGTACATCTATGTCGGCGCCAATGACGGCATGCTGCACGCCTTCGACGGCGACACCGGCAACGAACTCTGGGCCTTCATCCCGCCCGACCAACTTCCCCGCCTTCAGAAGTTGCTCGACGACGTTCACGATCATTTCATCGACGGCCCCATTTCCATCATTGAACGCGAAAACAGCACCCTGCTCTTTTTCGGCGAACGCCGGGGCGGGCCGTACTATCATGCCCTCGACGTCACCAACCCCCTGCAACCCGTTTACAAATATGCCATTAACGAAGCGCACTTGGAACAGTTGGACTGGGATAAAGACGGCGAAATGGAATTCGCCGCGACCGGGGCCACACTGGGGCAGTCCTGGACGCGTCCAAGGGAGATAAAACTGAAGGTCGGCGATGAGTCCCAAGACCTGCTGCTGCTCACCGGCGGCTACGACGCCACGAATCAGGACAATACGGAATCCCCCGCCGCGACGGATACGGCCGGTCGCGCCATTTACGCCATCGACCCCGACACCGGCGAAGTCACCGGCCTGAACGTCAATGGGGCGCTCTGGCCGGCCATGACCCACAGCATCCTCGATGCCAGCCCCATCGACCGGGACAATGACGGCCATGTCGACCTGATCTATGCCGGCGATCTGGGGGGAAATATTCTCGCCCTGCGCGACAAGGGGCAAACAGGCGCCTGGGAAAAACATCGGCTCTTCGATCTGCCCGCGACCCTTACGGTCGACGGCCAAACCATCAACCTCGGCCAAAAGTTCATGTACGAGCCGCAAGTTGGCGGTACGGCCTTCGGCGAAATGCTCTACATCGGCACCGGAGATCGGGAAAACCCGACCGGCATCGGTTTTACGAATGCGATATACGCCATTCCCAGCACCTGGGTCAATATCGGCCTCGGAGCCGATGTCCAGTACAAGACTCTTACCCCAGCCGATCTGGTCGATGTAACGGACAACAAGATTCAACTCGGCACTGAAGAAGAGAAGGAGGAAATCCGAACTTCCTTGACCGAAAAAAGGGGCTGGTTCATCCGTTTGACCAGCCCTGGGGAGAAAATCGTCTCCACGCCAATTCTTCATAACAAGGTGCTTTATTTCACGACCTACACCCCCGGAACCGACACCGATAGCCTCACCGATCCCTGCAGCAGCGACCAGGATCGTGGCGTGGCCCGACTTTACGCCATCGACTACATCAACGGTGGTGGAGTGTTTCTAATAGATGGGGTGCGGGCTAGGTCCAAGGATATCGGGACCTCCATCCCCTCAGAACCAGTGCTCGTGCGCACTAAAAACGCAACTAAAATCATGGTGGGTGTCGAAGGTGGCGTTATCTCGGAAGACACGGCTAACCCTGATGTCCGCTTTAAACAATACTTCTGGCGGCAACTTCGCTAACCAACTTCACATCAATGATTCAAAGGCGGCCCTTGCGGCCGCCTTTTTTTCGATGGCCAAATTCCGCTCCGGGGTGGTATTTTCAGCCTCCGATCAGTCCTTTTCATCCAAAGCGCGGAATTCGCCCCCTTCCCTTCCACTACGCCTGGGTCATCGCCCTGTGCGGCGCGCTGACGCTCTTTTGCTGTTTCGGGCTGGCGCGCTTTTCCTTCGGCATGCTGCTCCGCCCATGCGCGCCGATCTCGGCCTGGAGCCGGCCGGCCGCATGCAGGCACCGCGGGAGGCGGTGCTGATCCCCCGCGAGGCGCCGGGAGCGGGGCGGGTGCTGGCCCTGCTCGGACTGCTTTACGCGATCTTCGGCGCCACCTGCCTGATCTACGGCACCTTCATCGTCACGACACTGGTGGAGGAATACGCTTTCGGCGAAGGGACGGCGGGGATGTTCTGGTCGTGGGTGGGATTTTTCTCGATCTTTTCCGGGGTGGGCTTCGGCGCCCTCTCCGACCGTATCGGCCGCAAATGGGGGCTGATGGCGGTCTTCATCCTGCAAACGGCGGCCTACGGCCTGGCCGGATCGGGCTTCGGCCCCTGGGCGATGTTCGTCTCGGTGGTGCTGTACGGGCTGGGGATGTTCGCCATTCCGACCATTTTGGCGGCGGCGGTGGGGGATTACCTCGGTCTGTCGCGGGCGGCGGCCTTTTCCCTGCTGACCTTCTGCTTCGCCATCGGCCAGCCCCTGGGGCCTTCCGGCGCCGGGATGCTCGGCCAGTCCCTCGGCGGCTTCGCCCCGGCCTACCTCCTCTCCGCCGCCTCCACCGCCCTGGCCGCGCTGCTGACCGGCCTGCTGCCGAAACCGGCGGAGCCGCATTGAACGCCCCCCCATCGCGATTCCGCCAGATAAAAAAAGATGCGGTTCCTTTCGTCACCGCATCCGATAAGCCCTAACCCATTTATTTAACAGGGATGAAAGGGATGAAAAAGGATAAGGCTTTTGGCCTTTATCCCTTTCATCCCCTTCATCCCTGTAGTCTTGATGCGTTTTTAATCGGCCTTTTACCGGTGGAAATCCCCCGCCGCCTCGGGCTGATAGAGCACCTTGCCGACCTTGAACCGCCGGGCGCCGCCGGGGACTTGCCAGGTGATGGTGTCGCCGGTGCGGTAGCCGATCAGGGCGGTGCCGACCGGGGCGAGGATGGAGACCCGCCGTTCGGCGGGATTGGCCTCGGCGGGGAAGCAAAGGGTGTATTCCGTCTCGCCGCCGCTGTCCAGATCCTTGAGCAACACCCGCGAATTCATGGTGATGACGTTGGCGGGAATATCCTTGGACTCGACCACCTCGGCCCGGCTCAGTTCGTCCTCCAGCGCCTCCAGATGTTTGGCGGTGCGGGCGCCGCGCCCGGTCTGTTCGAGCAGTCGCTCCAGGCGTTCGAGATCGAATTCGGTAATATAGATCGGTTTTTCCTTTTTGGCCTTGGCCATGATGTCTATCTCCTTTCGCGGCCCGGGGGTTTCCCCTGCACCGGATAAAACCCGGCATCATACAGACTTTGCCCCATTAGGCAAGAGCGATCCCCATTCCCCTTCAAAATTTTGTTTGACGATGCTAGACTTCCGGCGTCCGACCTTCACCCGCTTTTCCATGCCGAGTACCGCGCCATGTCCCTTTTTCTCGACCCGCTCCTCGATCACTTCGCCGACGACCTCGCTGTGGATCTCGGCAGCGCCAATACCCGCATCTGGCGCAAAGGTCGGGGGCTGGTGGTCTCGGAGCCGTCGCTGATTGCCCTGAAAGAGCCGGGAGAAGCTCTGGCTGTGGGGGGAAAGGCCAAGGCCCTTTGGGGCCGGGAACCCCAAGGCGCGCGCGTCACCGCCCCAATACGGGGTGGGGTGGTAAACGACCGGCGGGCGACATCTTCGATGCTCGCGGCCTTCTTCGCCGCGTTGCCGCGTTTTCTGCCGGGTCGTCACCGGCGGGCGGTGCTCGGTATTCCCGTCCAGGCCACGGCGACGGACCGGAAACGGGTCAAAGAGCTTTTCCACCAGGCGGGGATTCAGGAAGTCTACTTCATCGATGCGCCGCTGGCCGCCGCCATCGGCGCCGATCTGCCCATCGACGAACCGGCGGGGCAGCTGCTGGTCGATATCGGCGCCGACCTGACCGAAGTCGTACTGATCGCCGCCGGCGCCATCCAGCACCGGCACACGTTACACATCGGCGGCACGGCCCTGGATCAGGCCATCCGCGGCCACCTGGAAAACACGCGCGAGCTGCGCCTCGCGGAGCCGACCGCCGAAGCGGTAAAGATCGCCCTGGGGAGTTGCGGGGGAACCGCCCGCTGCCGAAGCCTGCGCATTCTCGGCCGGGATACGCGCAACGGCAGGGAGAAAGAAATTGTCGTCGACGCCGGGGAAATCAACGCCGCTTTGCGCGCTCCCCTCGACGAACTGCTCGCCGCCATCGCCGCCGCCATCGAAAAAATCCCCGGCGATGCCACCGTCGACCATCTCGACCGCAGCGTCCTTCTCGCCGGAGGCGGCTCGCTCCTTTCGGGATTCGCCGAGCGCCTCGCCCAGGTCATCCACCTGCCGGTATCCCGCGTCCCCCAACCCCTCACCGGCGGCGTCCTCGGCTCGGCCCGGGTGCTCGATTATCTCGGCGTCCTCCGCCGCCTGGAAAAACACGACTGAGCAACTCCCAACTCCCAACTCCCTTCAGTCTTCAGCCTTCAGCCTTCCTCTCGTGCCCGATGCTTCTCCACCCGTTCGCTGAGCTGAGCGATGACCTCGGTGGCGGCGTTGATGATGTGGTTGTTGCTGAAGCCCGCCTTGCGCAGTTCCCGGTAAAACGCCCGCCCGAAACTTTTCGCCAGAAAGGCCGGATTCTTCAGCGCCGCCTCGACGG
>JAVFAR010000114.1:0-8340 GCA_034002365.1 Trichloromonas sp. | reverse complement strand
GGCGGGGAGGCGTTCCGGCGCGAACCCGGAGAGCAGCGCGAGGCCGAGCAGGCCGCCCAGCCCCGAGCCCAGGAGATTGGCGAAATAGATCAGGCCGATGCGCTCGGCCTGCTCGATGAAGAGGAGGCCGATGACCAGGGCGCCGAGCAGAAAAGGGAGGGAAAGGAGCAGGATCACCGCCAGCAGCCACAGGGACTGGAGGGGTTCGTAGGGAAGCAGATAGGTGTCGAATCGGCCGAAGAGGGTGGGGGCGCGCCCCGTCGCCAGAGCCATGGCCAGGGCGCAGGCGAGCAGCAAGAGCGGCAGCAGGGTGGCGCCGTGGCGCAACGCCCAGGTTCGATACAGGGCGAGCAGGGTGCCGGCGGCGCCGAAGCCGAGCAGGGCCACGGCGACGATGAGATAGGCGAAGTGGTGCCACTGGCTGATGGCGAAACTCTGCATCAGCGCCAGCTGCAGGGCGATCAGGGCCGCCGAAAGGAGCCCCAGCGCCCACTGGCGGCGGTTCATTTGCTCCGCCGCAGGGGGACGAAGCGCACCGGCATCAGGCTGCGGCTGCGTGTTTTCCCCGCGCTTTTTTCCACCAGCATCAGGGTCTGTACCTGAAAGGGGGTGCCGACGGGGATGACCATCAGTCCCCCCTCTTTGAGCTGGTCGATGAGCGGCGGCGGGATGAATTCGGCGGCGGCGGTGACGACGACGGCATCGAAGGGGGCGGCTTCCGGCCAGCCGAAAAAACCGTCCCCGGCGCGGGTGACGACCTTGTAGCCGAGTTCGCTCAGGAGTTCGGTTGAACGCTCGGCCAGGGGCGGGACGATTTCGATGGAATAGACTTCGGCGCCGCAGGCGGCCAGCACGGCGGCCTGATAGCCCGAGCCGGTGCCGATTTCGAGAATTTTCTGCCCCGGGCGGGGGCGGATTATTTCGGTCATGAAGGCGACCATGTAGGGCTGGCTGATGGTCTGGCCGTGGCCGATGGGGAGCGGAGTGTCGAGGTAGGCGGCCGACCGCCGCTCTTTGTCGACGAAACGATGGCGGGGAACTTCGGCCATGGCTTTCAGGGTGAGCGGATCTTCGATCCCCCGGGCGGCCAGCTGCGTTTCGACCATGCGTTGTCGTTCTGTTTCGTAAGGGTCGGGGGGCTCGGCATGGGCGAGGCATGGGAGGATCAGCAGGGCAAGAAGGATGGTTATTCGGAGTCGTGGCATGACAGGCCTCCGTGATTAGACGTGAGGATGTGTCTGTCAGTATAGCGGGAAATGCCGGGGTTTCGCCCCCGGACGGCGACTTGCTGACCGTATCCCTGCAGATCAAGGATGACCCGGTCTGGATTACCCCGGAGCAGTTGTTCCTCGACACCCGGATAGCCCCCCGGGACCGGCCGGCGGTGTTGGCCGAGCTGGCGGAGAAAGCGAAGGCGGAGGAGGCGCGGAGGGCGAATCTTTCTTGGCGGGAGAAAATGCCCACGGAATGGGATGAGAAAGATCGGATAGCCTATTCCTCTTGGGTGATGAGCGACCCCAAGACTCGCGTTCCCTACGTCGCTCCGATCGACCATGAGGCGAGGCGGCGCAGTCGGGAGAGGGCGGAAAAGGCCTACCGGGACAGCATCGCTCCGCCGGAAGTTTGGGCGGATCTGGAGCGGCGTTTCGCCGAGCATCTGGCGAGGACGTCGCGGCGGTAGGGTGAAGGGTGGTCGCGAAAGTTAGTTATTTTTTGACAAAGGCCGCGACGAAGGGGATAATTGGTCAAGAGTGGATCCGAAACAGGGTCAGGATTGTACGGAGAGCTTCCATGGGACTGAAAAATTTTCTGACGGACATTTTCTGTGGCGTTACGGACGACCAGATCGTCGATCCCACGGAAAAATATCTCGAAACGGCGCCGGAGCCCGAGGGCTTTACGGTGCTCGAGGTGCCGAAGCCTTGGCATAAGAATATCCAGAGGTGTCCTTACGATAAAAACGTTTATGGAAGCGCAGCCTGGTGGCATGAAAGAGACATGGAAAGGCGTGTTGCATCCGGAATCGCAGGTTCTAGTAGAGGGAATGCTGATATCCTTTACGGGGGATTTGGCGACGACTAAACCTTGATTGGTTCGACCCCGCCCCGTATTTACAACGCTATCTCGCCTCCCTTTCGAATAGAAAGGGAGGCGTTGTTTTTGGGGCTACGGCTTCTTTCCTTCTCCTTTCCCGCCATACTGGGCGTTTTCAAAGAGAAAGTCGTTGATGTCGGGTTGTTGGCGGGAATAATCGGCCCCCGTCGTGTTCATGGGCGCCCCAACATAAGGGCTGTCTTTGGTCTCTTCCGGATTGCCCAGTGGGTTGGTTGGGGTCGCCGAAAGGTTTTGCGGATCCGTGCTGACGGACGGCAAATGGTTGAAGTTGACTTGGCCGTCTTTCATCAAACTGTCTTCCCGGGGGATAGGCACGAGATCTCGTGCCCAGTCGTATGCCCTGTCCAGCAAGCCATAGTCTTGGTGCTCCTTTGCGGCTTGATCCATTTTTTCTTGTTTATCGTCCATAACCTCTTTCCGCTGGTCGTAGTTCACCGGGGTCATGGCCCCTGGGGGAATGGCGGGCAAGGAAGGCGGAGCATTTCCCGAATGGGTATTATCCAAGGGAACCGACCCCGGGGGTGGATCCATGTTCGACGGCAGTTCTTCTCCGGGAACAGGCGGCGGAACCATGGACGCCGGAGCCTCGGGCAAGGCCATGGGCTGCCCGCTTTGTGCCGCCGCGCCGGCTTGCGACGCCTGTCTCCCGGCTTCGGCGAGTGGTGCGCCGTGGTTATCCTGGAATTGTCCGTAGGCACCCGAGGCCCGGTCCCCGGCTTGATTGATCATCTCTTGGGCCGCTGTCCGGGTTGGATGACCCTGCAATTGTTCTCCGGAGAAAGCGGCCATCTCCGCCATGCGCGCCCTGGCGCCGGCTCCGCCTCCGGCGACGTCCGCGGAAGTTTTTGCCACCATGGCTTCCACCTGCTCCGGCGTAGGGTTGTTCGTCCCGAACTGCTGTTTGGCCTGGTCGACGTGATAGGCGGTCTGCATATCGGCGGACTGGCGGCTGTCCAGAGTCTGCATGGACATTCCCTTGGTGACCTGGCTGACCGCTTGTCCGGCGCCGATCGCGTGGCCGACCTGGGTGGCGACGTCGCGGGTCGCGCTGTTGCCCAAGGTTTGCGCCCAGGCCTCGCTTCGCGCGCCTCGTTCGATCTGCTGTAACGAGTCTTTTTCTTCATCGCTCAGCTTAATGGTCGAGGAGCTGCCGTTGCTGGCGCGAACTCTAATATCTCCATCAGCACCGATAGACACGCTCCCGGTGGGACCGGTTTTATTATCCCAGGAAACCCCGCCATCCGCCCTAACGGTTCCCCCCATCGACTTGATCAGCTCGTTCTTTGCATCCTGGGAAATTCCCGTGCTCGACATTATCCCATTGACCAGGCCGTGCTGATGGCTATTTTCGAGTTGGGATTTGAATTCCTTGGCCGCATTGCTTGTCTGGGCGAGCTTGTTCGCTTCGGTGGTCGCCTTGGACCAGTTGTTGTTGCCCGACAAAGTGTTAGATCCTTCACGGAAGAATCTCTCGCCTTCGCCTTGAATGGCTTTGCTGTCGACGTTGTTTGCCGTAGCCTGGTTGTAGGTCATGGTTCCGTCCGCGTGTCGCACCCCTTTGACGTTCCCCGCCGGTCCCGTTCGGTTAATCGATGTCGAGCCTCCCCCGAAAGTGTCGTTGCTTAAGAAACCCGTGTCAGGGGCATAACCGCCGATCGAACCAAAAGCGATTCCCCCGCCGGAATTCACCTTCGTCGATATAGCCTGGTTACCAACCATCATGCCCGGGATGTTAGCCCGAGCCATTGAGCTCGCCAAGCTCGGGGTGTCGGTAGGCTGCCCCAGTTGCCCGGCCGCGTCCATCGCCGCCGAATGGTTTTCCATGGAAGTCGCGTTTTGGAAGGCTTTCGCCGCCGTCCACTGTTGGGGGGAATACGCCCCCGCCGTCGCAAACGTCGCTCCCGAATTCACCATCGATTCCATGATGCGGGCCGCGCCTTCCGGAGAAGCCGCCTGTCCGGCGCTTGCGCCAGCACCCTGCACCTGGCCGGTAATCCCGCCGCCCACCTGGGCCAGGGCATGACCGCCGAAACGCATGAGCGCAAAGCTGATCATCCCGGCGAAGGCGACCGCCGAGGAACGTAACGAGCCGTAGACCGAGGCCGCCTTGGTCGAATAATCGGGGAAGTTGACAAAGGTTTCGAGGCCCAACCCGGTATCCCGGATCGAGTTGAACATGTCGACGATGTACGGTGCGGAGGCGGCCGTGACAATAGCGTCGGTGACCCCCCAGGCGGCCATGAAGATGAACGAGCCGACGAGGAAGGAAAGGGCTCGCCCACCGACATTGGAGGCCACGAACACCGCGACGAGCGGGATCAGGCCGATGATGATCGCCATCATGCAGGCCTTGAAAATCGGCAGCCACTCGTTGGCGGCGACCATGGCGCCGAATCCCTTTTGGGTGATTTCCCGGCGGGCGAAAAAGGACATCGATGCGCCGGCATCCCCTTCTGCATTTGGCCAACTGCTGAGGACACGTAGCGAAGGCGGCGTCACAGGGGGGCTTTGGGGATATTTACAGCTCTTCCGGGGTGAAGGCGACGACTTCGTCGATGGTTGAGGCGCCGGTGAGGAGCATGATCAGGCGGTCGACGCCGAGGGCGATGCCGGCGGCGGCGGGGAGGAGGGCGAGTTCCCGCAGGAACTTTTCGGGGGAGGGGTAGGGGGTTTTGCCGAGGCGGCGGCGTTCGGCTTCTTCTTGCTCGAAGCGGCGGCGCTGTTCGTCGGGGTCGGTCAGTTCGGAGAAGGCGTTGGCCAACTCCATCCCCCCGATATAGAGCTCGAAGCGTTCGGCGACGTGCGGGTTGTCCGGCTTGCGCCGGGCCAGGGCGGCGTGGCCGGCGGGATAGTCGAGGAGAAAAGTTGGGCGTTCTTGGCCCAAGCGCGGTTCGATTTCCAGGGCGATGATTTCGTCGAAGCGCCCGTCGCTCAGGGCGTCCTCCAACGATAGCGAACCGTAACGGGTAAAAGCCTCGGCGACGGTCAGACGTTCCCAGGGCGGGGTCAGATCGACCCCGGCCAGAGTGCCTTCCGGGCAGAGGGCGGCGAAGAGGGCTTCGCAATCGTCCATCAGCGCCCGGTAGTCGCAACCGGCGCGGTACCATTCGAGCATGGTATATTCGGGCAGATGGCGGCTGCCCCGCTCCCCCTGGCGCCAGCAGCGGCAGAGCTGGAAGAGGCGCGGGTAACCGGCGGCGAGCAGGCGTTTCATGCACAGCTCGGGGCTGGTGTGCAGAAAGCCGTCGCCGCAGACGATAGCGTCGATGTGCAGTTCCGGGGCGTTGCCGGGAAGACGGTGCGGCGTCTCCACTTCAAGGAAATCCCCGGCCACGAAAAAGGCCCGGATCGTCTGCACGATCCGGGCACGTTTTTCCAGGGTGGGCCGTTTTCTGGCCAGCGCCCAGTTGGGTTCCATCTTATTCCTTGACCCGGGTCACGTATTCGCCGGTGCGGGTGTCGATCTGGATCAGGTCGCCGGTCTCGACGAAGGAGGGGACGGCCAGGTTGTAGCCGCTTTCGACGGTCGCCGGTTTGTTGTTGCCGGCGGCGGTGTCCCCCTTGACCCAGGGATCGGCGTGGGTGACGCGCAGGTTGACGAAGTTGGGGAGGGTGATGCCGATGCCGCGGCCGTTGAAGAGCAGGATCTTCACTTCCATGTTGTCCTTGAGGAAGTAATGATCGTCCCCCAGGGTCTCTTCGCTCAGGGAGACCTGCTCGTAATTCTTCGTATCCATAAAGACGTAGCCGCTGTCATCCTGGTAGAGGTACTGCATGTCCCGGTCTTCCAGGGCCGCCGGCTCGAAGCTCTCGCCCGAACGGTAGGTGCGGTCGTAGATGTTGCCGGTGATCATGTTGCGCATCTTGCACTTGTAAAGAGCCTGGCCCTTGCCGGGCTTGGTGAAATCGAATTGGGTGATGACGTAAGGCTCGCCGTCGACCATCAGCTTGAGCCCTTTTTTCAGATCGGCGCAGGTGTACATGGGTGGAGCTCCTTCTATGTGGGAATGGGATCGGTTGCCAAAAGGGGCATATTAAAGCACAGGGGCAAGGCCTTTGTCATGGAAAAATTCGCGATTGGCGATTGTCTCGGCCCCCCTTTGTGTGCTAATTTCTTGCGCCCGTTTTCATAAAGCCCCCTCGTCAAGGAGATTATCCCATGCTTACGACTGCCGATTTCAAGCGCGGCCTGGTGATCCGGCTCGACAACGCACCCTGCCTCATTCTCGACTACACCACCCAGTCCCCCTCGGCCCGGGGCGGCAACACCCTGGTCAAGGCCAAGTACCGCAACCTGCTCACCGCCCAGGTGCTGGAGAAGACCTTCAAGGCCGGCGACAAGGTCGACGAGGCCGATTTCGAGCGGCGCAAGGGGCAGTTCCTTTATCCCGCCGGCGACGGCGGCGTCTTCATGGACCTGGAAAACTACGAGCAGTACGAGATCGGCGAGGAACTGTTCGAGCCGATTCAAGGCTACCTGCTCGAAGGGACCGATGTGCAGCTCGGCGTCTTTCAGGGGCGGGTGGTGAGCATCGACCCGCCGATGATCGTGGAGCTGAACGTCACCGAAACCGCCCCGGCGATCAAAAATGCCACCGCCACCGCCCAGACCAAGGAAGCCCTGCTCGAAACCGGACTGCGCATCCAGGTGCCGGGCTACCTTGAATCGGGGGAACGGATCAAGGTCGATACCCGCGAAGGGCGGTTCGTCTCGCGGGCCTAGCGGTTCGCGGCCCGTTGTCGGAATCTTTTAGCGGAATGTCGATATTTTTTACAGAAATGCGCCGATAGATTTCTTTTTTGGTCATTAATTGTCATAATTCTAGGTGCTTGTGGTTTGGCTCTATTATTGCAAAACCATGAAATGAAATGTTTTCACGCGAATAAAAAGGGGGCACCTATGAAAAAGATAGTGTTGCTGATTACGGTTTTGCTGCTGTGGGTTGGGCAGGGCTGGGCGCTGACTTATGAATATGAAGGTACTCTCTCCAGCGCCAACGGCGGCCTTTTCGCTACCCAATCCTGGGACGATTTTGCCGAATTCAGCTGGGATATCGATTACAATATTTCGAACGCGGGGTATTGGACCTATAACTACTCGTGGGAAACGAATGCAAAAGACCTCAGCCACATTATCGTACAGGTTTTCAATACGTTCTTGTCCTCTAATATTAAGACGGGAACCACCACTCCTTATGAACTGAATACTTTCACCGCAACTGATCAGGGTGCGTCTAATCCAGGAATTCCCGCACCCATTTTCGGTCTTAAGTTTACGCCCCAGGTCAACACGACTTCTCATAGCTTTTCTATCGTTACGGATCGCGCGCCCATGTGGGGCAATGTTTATGCAAAAGACGGGAAGACTGGTGGTAACGATGTTTACGCCTACAATACCGGTTTCAACCTAGTTCCCCCTGTTTTTGATCCCTTTACCGGCGTTTCCCTGCTTTCCGAGCCGGCGTTCGATCCAAATGTGGTGCAATACGGACCTGTATTTACTTCAACATCAACACCCGTAGTCAGTTACGGTTGGGCCCTGGTCCCCGACACCGAAAGCGGCGGGGGCGGAGGCGGAGGGGGGATTCCCGTCGTGCCCGAGCCCGGAACCTTCATCCTCGTCGGCGCCGGCTTGGTTGGCTTGGCGCTGCTGCGGAGAAAGCAGGGGCGGTAATTTCCCCCGGCGGCAATATTCAGATCAAAAGGGCGGAGCCTCCCCGGGGTGTTCCGCCCTTTTAGCTTTTATCCGGCGGACTTTGCTTCGAAAAGATTTAACCCTTTGCGCCGACCTCCCGCTTGTTGTATAAACAGCACATCTCGGTCGGTTTAAAACATTATTTTGTGAGTTGTTATGCTTGATTTCGTTACTGCAGTAACTATTCAGCTCCCTCCCGTGTCAACCCGGGAGGGGGACATGATGGTGGTTGGTTATTCACACAGCATAAACTGAGGCGACTTACCCTCAAACAATAGGCGCAAGGCTTCGGACGCACTAACGCCCTGTTTCCGGCAAGTGGATAAGTAGCCGCGGATTCGGCAGAACATCATGGCGCCCTCCCAGGAACGGAAGCAGCCGGAGATTTTCTGCTGAACCTTGGTCATGCGAAGATCGTTTTCCGCCTGGTTTCTGGAGAAAGGCGCCTCGTCTTCGGCCATGAACCGCAACACGTCAACCTCATAGTCTCGAAGTCGCTCCAGCAGGTTGCGGGCTTTGGAGCGAGCCAG
>JAVFAR010000113.1:0-8585 GCA_034002365.1 Trichloromonas sp. | reverse complement strand
GCTTGAGTACGTCGAGGGCGACGGAGATTGGCAGGGTGAAGGCGCAAAGGAGCATGGCGACATGCACCACCAGGCCAAAGAGCAGAAGGCGCGGGACGGTAATCTCCAGCGTTCGCCCCTGGGCGCGCCGGTGGAAGAGCCAGCCGAGCAGGGCCGCGACGACAATAACCGAAAGGCCCATGGGCAGGCCGGCGCCTCCTTGGGCCAGGCGCAGGGCAATGGCCATGCTCGCGCTGACGGCCGCCGTCAGCGGGCCGAAAAAGAGCCCGCCGAGGCTGATCATCACCGAACGGCCGTCGAAAATCAGCCCCGGGGCGAGAATCAGCGGATTGAGCATGCCGATGACCGCCGCCGCGCCGAAGAGCAGGCCTTGCAGCAACGCTCCCCGGCGCCCGGGAAAACGGTCGCCGATAAAGCCCGAGACGGTGCTCAGGGCGATGAGCAGGGCCAGGTTGTAGGTCAGGGCGATCAGGGTTTGCAGCATGGGGGATCCCGTTGATGTTGGAGCGGTTACCTTTGCAGACTTCTCGCCAGTTCCACCCCTTGCCGCAGTTCGGTGGCGACGGCGGCGACCTTGAGTTCGGCGGGGAGTTCGGGGAGCAGGCGGAAGGCGCCGCCGCCGAGGATGACCCGGGGCGCGGCGGAGCCGAGTTCGGCCCGCGTCCGCTCCACCAGTTGGACGACCTGGGGCAGGTTGAAAAGCATGGTGGCGGAAATGCCGAGAAGATCCGCCTGATGTTCCCGGGCCGTTTTGAGAATGTCGTCCAGGGGCATGTTGGTGCCGAGAAAACGCACGTCCCAGCCGTCCGCTTCGAGCAGATCGGCCACCATGTTGGCCCCGACCTGATGCAGCTCCCCCTGGACGCCGGTGATGACCGCCCGGCCCCGGCGAGAAAGTCGAGAGGATAACCGGCATCCTCGACCTCCTGGCGGCGCGGGAAAGCCATGGCGACCCGTTCGGCGATGCCCTGCCGTTAATCGCGGAGTCGGGCGGCAAGTTCTCTTCTGAGGGCGAGGGACGGTTCCGTCATGGGGACTCCTGGGGGCCATGGGGCGGGTTTTCCCGTTCCCCGCAAGTCGGCGCAGCAGTTGCTCCCCGTCGGATTCGGTCAGATGCAAGGTCGGCGGCCGGGTCAGACAGTCGTCGTTTGTCCGGTGCAGCAGGCGCGGCACCCCGGGACTGTGGGCGCCGATGATCCCTTTTGCGTCGAGCAGCGCGCAGAAGAGAAGATCGCTGCCCAGCAGAAATTCGGCCAGCGTTTCCAGAGGGGAATCCGTGGGGTTCATCGCGGCTCGGTCCGTCAGGTGGTCAGTGCGGCAGCGCGCCGGGAAGGGTGAAGCGGAAGCAGCTTCCCTGCCCCGCCCCATCCGATTCGACCCAGATGCGGCCGCCGTAAAGGTCGACAATCCGCTTCACCAGTGCAAGACCCAGGCCGCCGCCTTCGCTCTTGGCGTCGAGTTTCTCGAAAAGCCCGAAAATTTTCTCCCGGCAGCGGGGATCGATCCCCAGGCCGTTGTCGCGCACGAAAAAGACGGTCTCGCCTCCCGTCTCCTCCACGCCCAGCCGAATTCGAGGTGCGCCCTGATCCCCCATGTACTTGACGGCGTTTTCGATCAGATTCTGCCAGATTTCCAGCAGGCGCGGACGGTCACCGCAGAGCTTCGGACCCTGCTCATTGCTGTCGATCCTCACGCCCCGCTCGGCCAGGGGGCCGGCCATCAGCGACAGCACATCCTCAAGGAGCTGTTTGAACGAGAACTCCTCGGGGGGATTGACGACCCGCCCGATGCGCGATATTTCCAGCAGTTCGTCGAGCAGCATGCCCATTTTTTCCGCTGCCCCGCGCATGTGGGCGATGTCCGTTTCAACCCGTGCCGCATTGCCTTCGGCGATGTCCTGTTCGAGAAAGCCGAGAAAGGATTTGACCGTGACCAGCGGACTCTTCAGGTCGTGGGAGACGGTGTAGTTGAAGCGTTCCAGCTCACTGCTGCGCTCTTCCAGTTCCCGGGCTTTCTGTTCGAGGGCGATTTCCGCTTCCTTGGGGGGGTAACCACTTCGGTATAGAGGACGATGCCGCCGATGCTGTCGTCGCTTTCGTGCCAGGGGCGGCACTGCCAGCGCACATAGTCGACGCGGCCGCCGGCCCGCTCAAAGGGCTCATCCTCGGCGCCGTGGACCTCGCCGGCCAGGGCGCGCCGGTGAACCTCGCGCCCGTGGTCGGGAATCTCGGGGAAGATTTCGTAATGGCTTTTACCGATGATGTCCTGACGGGTGATTTTGTAATCGTTGAGAAACCGGTTGCTGACGTAACGATAGTGGAAACGCCGGTCAAGGACGGCGATGGCGTTGGGGTCGTGCTCGATGATGTCCTGCATCAGCCCGCGGGAATGGCGGAGGCGGACTTCGGCCCGATGGCGCTCGTCCAGATAGTCGCGCAGGCGGAGGCGGGTGACGCCGATGCCGAGCAGGCCCAGGGACCAGAGTCCGCCATAGCCGACGATATGGAGCAGCAGATAGCTGCGCAATTCCGTCCGGTAGGGCGCCCAGGGAATGGCAACGCTGATGCCGCCGCGAATGTCGCCCATTCGGCAGCCCTGGGCGGCATGGCACTTGAGGCAGCCGGTATCGGCCAGGATCGGCCGCATCAGCCGCAGAGAGGTTTCGCCATTCAGGGTTTCCAGGGCCGACCGTTCCGTTCCGCCGCGCTCAAAGGCTGCGAGGGTCGCGGCTTCCCAGGGGTTGGGGGCGTTGCCCGGACGGATCGGCCGCAGGCTGGTGATATGGGCGCGGGTGCCGAAGGTGTCGTCGGCCAGTTCGTGGATCTGGCGGAGCATGGTGGCGGGATTGATCAGGGTCAGGGGGCGGCCCGAGGGGGTTGGGATGTCCCGCTCGGGCACATGGGCGAGATTGTTGTTGGGCGGGTTGGCGGGGGAGACGGGGGCATAGACGCCGCCGTGGCCGGTCGCCCACTTGCGGAAGGTGAGATCCTTGGCGTAACTGTGACGGGCGGCGGTGCGGGCATTGTTCAGCGCCGACTGGCGGGCTTGATAGTAGTCCCAGCCGGCAAGGAGGCAGATGAGCAGGCTCCAGCAAACAACGACCAGGACAAAGGAGTCGGCAAATTGCCCGCCCCCGGTCGCTTGCGCCTCCGGGGGGGTGGTTTCCGTGTCTCTGGAAGTTTCGGTCATCGCCCCTGGTTCCTTTCCTTTCGATTATAAATGAAAAAGAAAACTGTTTTTTAGGCAATTGTCATACCAACTTTGTTCCCGCCGGTACTGACGTGAAGAGATAGCCGTACGCGGGTTTCATCTGAAGTAAGGTAGGGTTTTTTCAGTCGTCGTCAGTTGAATTTTTCGCCGAGGGGATTCCGAGTTTAATTCTTCTGTTGCCGCGAAGGGGTTGACGGGGTTAGAAAAGAAGAACAGGGTTTTCCCTCGGTCGGAATCCCTGAACATTTGTAAGGACATGGGGGAAAGAACAATGCGCGCACGAAAAATCGATCCGCAATTGAAGGTCGACACGGTCTTGGCCGAGGCCCGGCGGTTGTTTGTCGAGCATGGCTATCATCGGGTTTCCATCCCGATGCTGGTCGCCGCTTCAAAGGTCAGTACCGGAGCCATCTATCATCATTTCGGCAACAAGGAAGAGTTGGCCCGCACCATCTACGAACAGACCCTGGGGGAATTCCAGGCACGGCTCGAAGAACGGCTGGTTGGGCAGACGGACGTCGTCTCCCAGTTGCGCGCCTTCGGGCGGTTGATTATCGACATCGCCGAGAGCGACCCGGAGATGATGCGCTACATGCTCTTTCTCAATCACGGCGAGTTTCTCAGCGCCTGCCCACCCATCTGCTCCTCGGCCCCATTTCGCTGGGTGCAGGCGCGGGTGCGCCAGGGGATGGACGAAGGGGTGTTGCGGGGCACCATCCCGCTGGTGGCTTCCGCCGCCTTCACCGGGGTGTTGCTGCGCAGCATCGAGCTCTGTTACCAGGGGGTTATCGAGTCCTCTCCTTCGGCCATCGCCGACGCCATTCTCGATCATGCACTGTGGGCAGTGCTGGGTTGATGGAGAAAACGGCAAAATCCTTAGATCGTGACAACCAACGAAGCCGCACAACATGAAAAATGTACCTGGTGCGCCGCTGCAGCGGTAATCGCCGCTACCCCGGAGACGAATATTGTCAGTTCATAAACATGAAAAATGCCGATAGGTTGTATTTGTATCGATGGTACTCTTGGCTAAATCACGCAAAAGTGTCCGCCTTTTGACAGACAAAAACCACGGAAAGTAATTTTTGTCAAAATCACGTCGCATATATTTGGCGCAATAAATAAATAAGAGCTAATTCAAGCTGTTTTTAGCTGTTTTATTCTCACCTTCCCTTGAGGTTTTTCCATTCCCGTTATCCTCTCGTAAGTTGCCGTGCTTTCGCCGGTTTCCCCCTTGTCACGCAGGCGAGCCCCCCTTTTACGTCATCCGATATATCCGATTCCAGACCGGTCGAATTCTCATTAGGCATGCTCCTTGCTGTTTACGGCAAATGGTTTCCGGTTGCGGGTGTGGGCAAAATGCGCCCCCGTTTTCTGGAATCTCAGATAAACCTTGGTACACTGGAGTCGTCTTAAACCTGCCGGTCTGATGTTCATGCTGATGTGGGAGGTGACGATGGGCGACATTGTGAGGTTAAGGGAGGTGAAATGTCGTACCCCGGTCGTGTTTTGACCGGAGATGCGCAATTTCACGAGGTGGAACGCCACTTATTCAACAAGGAGCAAGGAGAGAGCATGAAACGGATTTTTTCGGAAATGAAGAGTCTCAGGTATGCGCTACTCGCCTTCGCGGCGACGGCTCTGCTGCTGGGCGGCTGTAGCGGCGGTGGCGGGTCGGACTATGATGCGCCTGAGTCAGTCACCTCGGCGCCGATTGTCGGCCAGACCCAGAGTGTCCTAATTGACGCGCCGACGCTCAAAAGCTGGGTAGACGCAGGGTATGTGAACAGTAACAACTTTGACAATCACGTGGTCATCCTGCACACGGAAGGTGCCGCTGATAACACTAAATATTTAAATGGGCATATCTCTGGTGCGCAAGTTTGGAATACGACCGGTGTTGATCGTATCGAAGGCCCTGTGTTGAGTGGGAATATGGTTTTGGATGGGGATTCTATGAATGCTCTCCTTGAGAGCCATGGTATCCGCAAAAATTCAACGATTGTTTTCACCGGTGACAATAATCTTGCCCGGATCTACTTTCTTTTCCGCTATTGGAATTTCCCCAAGTCTCAGTTGAAGATTCTTAATGGGAGCTTGGCTGCTTGGAGAGCCTATGGGTACCCTCTCACGAATGTAGCGCCTAACATCGATACTACGAATTGCGTTAGAGTCCAAGATTTGGCGCCTGGCCCTAACACTGAAGTCCGTGCCTCGTTGAGTGAGGCGATTGAGTATGTAAGGGAAGGTACTGTCACCCCTTACAATACTTTCGCTGCTACTTTCGCAACAACGCCTACGATTACTGAGACACTGGATGGTGTAGGCCCCGATGCTGTAGGCACTGGGATGTCTGGCTATGTCCTCTTCCAGGGGGAAATGTTGGGGGCCGTTCATGACCACCTGGTTGCCGGTTTGAAAACGACCGAGAACATCAACGGTATTAATGTGCCCGTTTTTAAGAGTGCCGCTGACATGCGCACCTTCCTTGAAGTGGAAAAAGGCATTGATCTCTCCAAGCCAATCATGACTTATTGCCGGGCTGGAAATCTGGCATCCCAAGGCTTTGCCCCCATCGATGCCGTATTGGGTGATGAGGTTAGAGTCATGATGTACGATGGTTCCTGGAGTCAGTGGGGTACACTTACGAACGACCGCACGGTTGTTCCGACAGGCTATACTTGGGTTTTGCCAAACGGCCAAGATGGCTTGCTCGACTATACAGCTTGGGCGACGGATGTTTTGACCACCGATATTACCTATCTTAAAAATTATGTCGGTACGATCACTTGGGGCGGTGTGCTTAACACAACCTTCGACCCGACAAAGCATATTCAACCCCCCTATTTTTATGTAGCACCGGGTTCCCCTGCTCACCCAGATGCCAATAATATCGAAAATGATGATATTGAGTATTTTGAGGGTGGGTCAAGAACTGCGCCAAGCTCTACAACTGGCACAGCTGGTGGATGTTGAAACACGTTTAAACGACTTGATTTCCGATTTTTAGTCATCCCTTTTAAAAAAGGAGTCTGATTGTGAAGATAGCAAAATTATTGACCGCCTTCGTAGGTACGGTCCTGCTGGCGACCCCTGCTTTTGCCGGCCCGACCTGGACCTTCGGCCCTGAAGATCAGGGGGCCCTCAAGCTCGAATACAAGGGACAGTTCCAGCTCAATCATCGGGATACCGGTGGCGGGTCCGACGATGACGAAAGCGTCAGCGAGTTCAACTTCCGTCGTAACCGCGTAGCCCTGATGGGCGCCTACGGCAAGCATTTTGGTCTTTATGTGCAGACCGAGTACAGCGAAGACCGTAATATTACCGGGTTTAATGTGACGGATGGCACGGAAGACGACTTCCAGTTGCTTGATGCGGTCATGCGCTTCAAGTACAACGATGCCGTCAACTTCTGGCTCGGTAAATACAAGTACAGCTTCAGCCGTGAAAACCTCGAAGCCTGCGAAATGCCCTTGACCCTCGACCGCTCGTTGCTGATCCAGGCGCCGCTGGCCAGTGAAAATACCCGCGACAAAGGCGTGACCCTGTGGGGCAACCTCTTTAACGACATTTTCCAGTATCGTTTGGACGCCATGAACGGCCGCAACGATTCCGAATCGGCCCCTGATTCGGCCTTCCGCTACGGCGCCCGAGCCCACGTCACCCTGCTCGATCCCGAAAACGGTCACGGCTACAAGGGTACCTATCTGGGTGAGAAAAAGGTTCTGACCATCGGTGGCGCGTACCAGATGGAAAAGGACGTGGCGTATAGTAAATTTAATGCTGAGTTTGAAGGCTATGAACCGGTTGACTATGAAGCCTGGACCGTCGACCTCTTCTTCGAATATCCGGTTGACGGCGTGGGTACCTTCACTGTTTCCGGCGCCTATGCTGATTACGATCTGGAAGATGCCTATCAGGGGGGGAACCCTGAAGTTGGCACTATTGGTCTTAATGGCGAAAAGAACGGCGGTTATGTTAAAATAGGTTACATGCTGCCGACTCTGCCCCTGCAGTTCTTCGCTCGTAGCGAAAGCTGGTCCTTCGCCACTTATGAAAACGTGATCGATCAGGAAGTCGACTGGTACGGCGGTGGTTTCAACTACTATTTCCGCGGCCAGGACCTCAAACTGACCATGGAACTGTCCCAGGCCGATTTTGACAAAGAAGGCTACTTCGGCGGGACCAAAACTGAAGACTTCACCACCTTCACCGCGCAAATGCAGGTCATTTTCTAGTTTCGTTTCACAGCTTCCGGCTCGCTGTTGAGCCGGTAGAACACAACCCGTAACGAGAGGAGTATGTATCATGAAGAAGCTTATTGTTCTGGCCGCCGCCATGATGATGGTTGTTTCCGTTTCCGGTCTGGCTCTTGCCAAGGACGTCAAAGGCAAAGTGACCGCCGTTAACGGCGACGTCGTCACCATCGAAGTGGAAAAAGGCAAGGCCGCCGACATCGCCGTAGGCGCCGACGTTGAAGTCCAAGTCAAAGGCGACAAAGCTCCGAAAAAAGGCGGCGACATGCTGCAAGGCTGCTAATCAGCCCGTTTGACCCCGGGGCCGGCGCCCGTCGCCGGCCCCGACTTTTTAAGCTGGAAAGCTTTTCACCACAGAAAACAGAGCACAGAGGAAAAACACAGGGGTAAGCATCAGCATCAAGGCTAAACCGTTGGATTTCTCTGTGTCCTGCGAGTCTCTGTGGTCATTAAATGGGATTGCTGAGGGTTTTGGGTTTTACCCCTCCCTCCTCACACTTTACCCCTCACGTGAATTTAGAGGATTTAAACATTATGCCGACGATAAAAAGATCGAACGTTCTTTCTGTCACGGCGACAGTTCTGGCAGGGCTTTCGCTGATTCTTTTCAGCGGCGCTCTCGATCCGGTGCAGGCCGCCGGTGTCGGCAAGGATGGGACGATTGCCGCCCAAAAGGGCAAGGCCAAAACCCTCGACGAACTGATCGCCATGTACGATTCCTCCTCGTGTATCGAATGTCACGAGGATACCCACAACGAGTGGGCCAATTCGGCCCATGCCAAGTCGGTCTACGGCACCGGCCGCACCGCCGCGACCTTCAAGACCGCCTTTACCAACGGCTTTCTGTCCTGGGCCTGCTCGGGTGTCACCGATCCCAAGAATGTCGAAGTCGAGCACCTGATGGGCTGCACCAAGTGTCACCTGCCGCAGCTGGCCGATGCCACCGACGAAGTCGCCAAGGAGTTCGTTGGGGTTATCTATGACCTCATGGCCGCCAACAGCAAAGGCGACACTGAGACCTTCGAAGCGAAAAAAGAGCTGTTGCTCAAGCTCAACATCAACTGCATGGTCTGCCATAACCGCAACGCCATCGTCCACAAGTGGACCGATGGTTATCCC
>JAVFAR010000112.1:0-8595 GCA_034002365.1 Trichloromonas sp. | reverse complement strand
GGCGGGCCTTTCCAGGCCTTCGGCATCGAGGCCGACTTCTTCAATCCCGATTTTCTCGCCACCGAGGGGCAGGAAAATGTTCTGGAGATCATTCGCGACCTGGCGGCGGGGCGCATCACTCCGCGCATGGTCGATCTGCGCTTCTGTACCGGCGGCTGCGTCGGCGGACCGGGCAAGAGCAACCGCCTGACCCCCTTTTCCAAGCGCAACCTGATCCACAAATATTACCAGAACCCCCAGGCCCCCTACGCCACCGCCGCCCATTATCAGCCCCCCGGTCCGCCCCCCCGGCTCGACCGCCGTTTCAGCAACAAGTACCACCGGCTGGATGCGCCCAGCGGCCAGAGCATCCGCCAGATTCTCCAGTCGACCAACAAGTTCGTCGAACAGGATGAACTGAACTGCGGCGCCTGCGGCTACGACACCTGCCGGGAACACGCGGTGGCCGTCTATCAGGGGCTGGCGGAGAACGACATGTGCCTCCCCTACTCCCTCAAGCGGCTGGAAGAGGATCATGTCAAGCTGGCGCAGAAATACGAGCTGGCCCAGCGCGCCCTGCAGCAGGAGTACGGCGATACGGCGATCATCGGCCGTGACGGCAGCACCCTGGAGGTGCTCAATCTCATCACCCAGGTCGGTCCGACCCCGACCACCGTGCTCATTCGCGGCGAGAGCGGCACCGGCAAGGAGCTCACCGCCCGCGCCATTCACCAGAAGAGTCAACGTTCCGACAAACCGCTGGTTTCCGTCAATTGCACGACACTGACGGACAGCCTGCTCGAAAGCGAGCTCTTCGGCCACAAAAAGGGCGCCTTCACCGGCGCCGTCAGCGACAAAAAAGGGCTGTTCGAGGCCGCCAACGGCGGCACCATCTTCCTCGATGAAATCGGCGATATCACTCCCAAGTTGCAGGCGGAGCTGCTGCGGGTGCTCGATAACGGTGAAATCAAACCGGTGGGCGGGACCTCGCCGATCAAGGTCGACGTGCGCCTCATCGCCGCCACCAACAAGAATCTGGAAGAAGGTGTGAAAGAGGGCTGGTTTCGCGAGGATCTTTTCTACCGCCTCAACGTCTTCACCATCACCATGCCGCCCTTGCGCAACCGCATGGAATCCCTGCGGGAGCTGGTGCATGTTTTTCTCGACCGAGCGAGCAAGCGGGTCAACAAGACCCTGGTCGGCATCGACGAACGGGCCATTGCTTCGATGCTCCGCTACCCCTGGCCGGGGAACATCCGCGAGCTGCAGAACATCATCGAGCGGGCCGCGGTCCTCACCCAGGACAGCATCATCCGGCTGGAAAACCTGCCGGTAGTCTTCAGCCAGCTCATGCCCGAACCGGCCGAAGAGACGAGCGCCCCCGCCGACAACGGTTTCCGCTCCCAGCGGGAGAAACACGTTAATCAGGTGGAGAAGAACCTGATCAAACACTACCTGGAGGAGACCGGCGGCAATGTCTCGCTGGCGGCACGCAAGGCGGGCATCCCTCGCCGCACCTTCTACCGGATGCTTACGCGCTATGACCTGCAGGGCGCGGAATTTCGCGGCAAAAAACCGACACCCCCATCCAAGTGAGTCAAAACTGACACGGCAAC
This sequence comes from Trichloromonas sp., assembly GCA_034002365.1. Taxonomy (GTDB): domain Bacteria; phylum Desulfobacterota; class Desulfuromonadia; order Desulfuromonadales; family Trichloromonadaceae; genus Trichloromonas. The sequence goes on along the minus strand of JAVFAR010000112.1, from coordinate 7,000 downwards.
GGCCACTCTGAGCCGGCCCTGGCGCACTTCAACAAAAAAGGGCGTTTTTTCCCGCAAGCAAACCCTAAGAGCTCTCCAATACTGAGATTTTTCGCTCTCTAAAACCCCAGAAAACGGATTAAACCGCTGCGCGACTAAAACAAATCGCAAAATCAACAAAAATGGCATATGCTTTGCTTATCTACAAAGTCATTGACGGGGATACAGATCCTTCACATAAGGAAAACTGCCCACCCCTTTGCGCCGACCGGGACCTCTCTCCCCCGATCGGCGCTTTTTTTATTCCCCGTTCCATGAAAATTTCGTTATTATTTTCTTCATCGACAAACTCACCGCACAATTTTTACCGTTAAAGGTTTAGGACCATGGGCACAGGCAGCGGCCGGCTGGGCGTCACCATCCTGGAAGATATCAGCACCCTGATCCTCCAGTCCCACGATCTCGATGAAACCTTGCGCAATATCGTTACCCTGGTGGCCCGCCGCATGGGGACGGAGGTCTGCTCCATCTACCTGCTCGATGAGGATCGGGAAACCCTGCGCCTCTGCGCGAGCATCGGCCTCTCCCCCGAGGCGGTGGGCAAGGTCAGCCTGAAGATCGGCGAGGGGCTTACCGGCCTGGCCGCCGAAGAGGGGCAGGTGGTGGCGATCCTCGAACCGAAAACCCACCCCCGCTACCGCTATTTCAAAGAAACGGGCGAGGAACGCTATCATTCCTTCCTCGGCATCCCCCTCTTCGACCGCAAGACCCCCATCGGCGTGCTGACCATCCAGACCGTCGCCCCCCGCCAGTTCAGCACCGACGACATCAGCACCCTCTCGACCATCGCCTTCCAGGTTTCCTCCATCGTCATCAACGCCCGCCTGCTCGACTCCATCCGCAAAAAGGAAGAAGAAAAGAGCGCCTTCGCCCTCGAACTGGAAAAGACCCGCCGGAGCCTGATCGACAAGGAGCGCCCCGCGCCCGGGCAGACCAACGGCGCCCTGCGCGGCACGGTGGCCTGCCCCGGCCTGGCCTCGGGCGTGGCCTACGTCCTCGACGACAATCTGGGGTTTCCCGAAACCCTGGAGGATGAGCCGGTCGAGGTCGACTCGGAACTTCGACAGCTCGAACTGACCCTGGAAAAGACGCGCATCCAGACGATCTTCCTGGAAAAACGGGTGGCCGAGCGCCTCTCCCAGAACGACGCGGCGATCTTCCACACCCATTTGATGTTTCTGGAGGATCGCAGCTTTCTGGAAAAACTGCGGCGGGAAATCCACGCCGGGCACAGCGTCGCCTTCGCCCTGAAGAAGGTCGTCGGCGAATACCTCGAAGCCTTCGAGCGCATGGAAGATCCCTACCTGCGGGAACGGGCCGCCGACATCAAGGACATCGGCCGCCGGCTGCTGGCCAACCTCGGCGACACCCTGCACAATCCCCTGCAGCTCAAGCACCCGGGCATTCTCGTCGCCCGCGAAATCCTCCCCTCGGACATGGCCACTCTCGACCATGAACATATCCGGGGGATCGTTACCGAAACCGGGGAACGCAACTCCCATGCGGTGATCATGGCCAAGGCCCTGGGCATCCCCGCCCTGGTCGGGGTCAAGGCGGTGGTGCGCTCCACCCCGCCGGAAACCCAGGTCATTCTCGACGCCAATTCGGGCTGTTTCTACGTCAACCCGGCGCCGCACATCACCGAGGAGTACCGCCGCCTGCAAGCGGACGCCAGCCGCGAACTGCACCGGCTCGAAGAGTTCCGCGATCTGTCGGCGGCGAGCCGGGACGGCGAGAAGGTCATCCTGCGCGCCAACATCGGCCTGCTCAGCGACGTCAATATCGCCCTGCGTAACGGCGCCGAGGGGGTCGGCCTCTATCGCACCGAGTTCCCCTACATGACCCGGGGGAGCTTTCCCGACCGCGACGATCAGTACCAGCTCTACCGCAAGGTGGTGGAGAACTTCCCCGGCTACCCTGTCACCATCCGCACTCTCGATATCGGCGGCGACAAGGGGCTCCCCTACTTCAGCCCCCCCCGGGAGGACAACCCCTTCATGGGCTGGCGCTCGGTGCGGGTATCCCTGGACAACCGCGACATCTTCCGCACCCAGATCGAAGCGATCCTCATGGCCGGCGCGCACGGACCGGTCAAGCTGCTCTTCCCCATGATCTCGGGGATGGAGGAAGTCCATGCCTGCCGGGAGGTGATCGAAGAGGCACGCGCCAACCTGCGCCGGGAAGGAACGCCCTTCGCCACCCATGTCCCCACCGGCATCATGATCGAAGTGCCTTCCGCCGTGCAGATGGCCGAACAGCTGGCGCGGGATGTCGATTTCTTCGCCCTGGGCACCAACGACCTCATCCAGTACATGCTCGCCGCCGACCGCAACAATCCCCTGGTCAACAAATATTACGACCCGCTCCATCCGGCCGTGCTGCGCGCCCTCGACCAGGTGACCAACGTCGCCCGGCGTCAGGGGAAAGGCCTGTGCCTGTGCGGCGAAATGGCCTCCGATCCGATGAACTTCCTCGTCCTCTACGGCATGGGCATCCGTGAATTCTCCATGCCCGCCCCCTTCATCCCGCGCATCAAGGCCTTCCTCCGCGACCTCGATTCCGCCGTCGCCGTCAAGGCCGCGCGCGAGGTGCTGACATTCAGCGAAAGCGCCAAAATCCGCGCCTATCTGGTCGAGGTGCTGAAGGAGATCGTTCAGGTGGACTGACCCCGCCAACAAAAAACGGCAGCCCGTGACGGCTGCCGTTTTTTGTTGGCGGGGGATGGAGAAAACCGGCTAGCCCTGCTGAAGGGCCTCGGCCACCAGTTCCGCGACATCCCGGACCTGGACGTTCTCGGCCTTCTCATCCTTGAGGCCGTCGACCAGCATGGTCATGCAGTAGGGACAGCTGACGCAGAGGGTATCGGGGGCGACGGTCAGGGCTTCCTTGACCCGCTCGCGGTTGATGCGTTCGCCGCTGCGTTCCTCCATCCACATGCGCCCGCCGCCGGCACCGCAGCAGAAGGAATTTTCCCGCTTGCGCTCGAACTCCGCCGGCGGGAAGCCGGTGGCCGCTTCGATGAGTTGCCGGGGCGCCTGATAGGTGTCGTTATGGCGTCCCAGATAGCAGGAGTCGTGGAAGATGGTGCGCCCGAAGTTCATCGGCTTGGGCAGTTTGAGCCGGCCGTCGGCTATCAGTTGGGCGATGAGCTGGCTGTGGTGGACGACTTCGAGTTCCAGACCGAACTGGCGGTAGTCGTTCTTCAGGGTACTGAAACAATGGGGACACTGGGTGATGACCTTCTTCACCCCCCGCGCCTTGAGCAGCTCGACGTTTTTCAGGGCCATGCGCTCGAAGACGAACTCGTTGCCGAGGCGGCGGACGCTGTCGCCGCAGCAGAGCTCCTCCTTGCCGAGAATACCCCAGGAAACCCCGGCGGCGTTGAGGATGGTCGCCACCGCCACGGTTACATGCTTGTTCCGGGTATCGAAGGCACCGGCGCAGCCGACGAAGAAAAGGTATTCGGTCTGATCCGCCGCGAACTCCCGGGGATCGAGCAGCGCCGCCCACTTGCCGCGCTCGGCCGGGGCCATCCCCCAGGGGTTGCTGCGCTGTTCCATGTTCTCGAAAAGATTGAGCAGCTCGTCGGGAAACTTGGCTTCCATCTGCACCAGATGGCGGCGCATCTTCACCAGCTTCTGGGGGTGCTCGATAAAGACCGGACAGGCTTCCAGACAGGCGCCGCAGGTGGTGCAATCCCAGATCGCCTCTTCGCTGCAGCTCCCCTCCCCGGCCTCGCCGATCAGCGGCAAGGGCGGTTCGCCGCCGTTCTTGAGGGCCGGGCCGTTCTCCAGCAGGTTGACCTTGAGATCATGCACGACCTGGCGGGGGTTGAGTTTTTTACCAGTGTTATGGGCCGGGCAGACATCCTCGCAGCGGCCGCACTCGGTGCAGGCGAAGCCGTCGAAAAGATCCTTCCAGGTCATCCGCGTGGGCCGGTCGGCGCCCAGGGGAAGATCAAGGGCGAAAGTTTCGCGGGGCTGGGTGTTGGGCTTTTCCAGGCTGCGGAAGAAACAGTTGCCGATAGCGGTGAAAACGTGCAGATGCTTGCTGTAGGGGATCAGATAGTTGAAGAGGATCAGCAGGGCAAGGGCGTGTACCATCCAGAAAAAGCCGTGGATGCGTTCCAGACCGACTTCGCCGAAACCGGAAAAGGCCTGGGCGAAGGCCGCCGAAACGGGCATCCAGCCCGCCGCCCGCTCATGGCCGAGAGCCACTTCGGCGCCGCTGATGCCGAAATAGGCGAGCATGTGAACGGCGATGACGGCGACGATGAAATAGCCTTCGAAATTGCGCGCCTCGGGATAAAGGGGGAAGAAGGTTCGCCGGATGAGGGCGGCGACGACCGCACACAGGGTCAGCAGGCTGACCAGGTCGGAGACGAAACGGATGGGGAAGTAGAAGAGACCCGGCAGTACCGACAGGCGCGCCCCCGGAAAGATGCCGCCGAGCACGAACTCGGCATTGACCGCCATCAGCAGCACGCAGGCCCAGAAAAAGATGGCGTGGTTGATGCCGAAGGGGCGGGCCAGCACCCGCTTCTGTCCGAAAACATAGATGAGAACGCTGCGCAGACGCTCGTCGACGCGATCGAAGCGGTTCTCGTCACGGCCGAACCGCACCAGTCCCAGGCGCTGATAGAGGCTCCACAGAAAAAAACCGCCGGAGGCGCCAAAGAGCAGAAGAACGGTGAATCCACTGAAGGTCATATAATTTCCCCGCTATGCGAAAAAGTAGGCTAGGAGGCGGCCCGTTCGGGGCGGCCGGCGGCTTTGCGCAACTCACGCAGGCGCCGGGTCAATGCCGGCACGATCTGGAAAAGATCGCCGACGATCCCGTAGGTGGCGATCTGAAAGATCGGCGCATCCTTGTCGCGATTGATGGCGATGATAATGTCCGAATCCTGCATGCCGACCATGTGCTGAATCGCGCCGCTGATGCCGCAGGCGATGTAGACCTTGGGCCGCACCGTCTTGCCGGTCTGACCGACCTGGCGGTCATGGGCCATCCAGCCGGCATCGACGGCGCTGCGCGAGGCGCCGACCACGGCGCCGATTTCATTGGCGAGCTGCTGCAAGAGAACGAAGTTCTCGCGGTTGACCATGCCGCGGCCGCCGGAAACGATGAACTCGGCCCCGGCGATATCGACATGATCCTGCCCGTCCCGGTCGCTGATAACTTCCAGCACCTTGGTCAGGATATCCTCCTCGACGGGAGCGAAATCCTCGCGCACGACCGTCCCCGAGCGCCCTTCGGCGAAGTCGGGCATGGACATGACATGGGGGCGCACCGTGGCCATCTGCGGACGGAATTTGTCGCACATGATGGTGGCCATGATGTTGCCGCCGAAAGCCGGCCGGGTCTGCATGAGGTTGCGCTTGTCGTCGATGCTGAGCCCGGTGCAGTCGGCGGTCAGACCGGTCTTGACCACGGTCGCCACGGCCCCGGCGAGATCCCGGCCGAGACCGGTGGCGCCCATGAGAATGACTTCGGGCTTGTATTTGGCGATGAGCCGGCAGATCGCCTCATTGTACGGCTGGGTACGGTAATGGCGGTAGACGGGAGCGTCGAGCAGATAGGCCTTGTCGGCGCCGTAGGCGAAGGCCTCGGCGCAGAGATGCTCGACTTCGCTGCCGATGACGACGGCACAGAGTTCGACCTTCAGCTGCCTGGCGAGCTCGGCACCGGTGCCGAGAAGCTCCCAGGAGACCTTGGCAGCCTCGCCGTCGGTCTGCTCGATGAAGACCCAGACCCCGCGATAGGCGGCGAGCATCTTCTGCAGGCGGGCGGTCTCCTCGTCCACCTCTTCCTCAACGGCCGCGCCCCCTTTTTCCTTGGCCAGCTCGTCGAGAATTTTTTGTTCCTCGGGAGTGAAGTACATCTCCAGGGCGGCGGCCGGGCAGATCTTGACGCACTTGACGCAGCCGATGCACTTGGGCGCATCGATGATCGGCGCCCCCTGCTCGTCCATGACGATGGCGTCCACCGGACAGACGCTCATGCAGCGCTCGCCGCAGGCGATACAGCGTCCTTCGATGAGGCGGGCCACGCCGCGCGGCTTCTTGACTTTGGCTTTTTTTTCCATTGCGGAATCCCCAGGATGAACATCCGCCGGAAGCCGGCGAAAATGAGTGATTTACAGAACCAGCAGATCCTTGCTCAGCAGCTTGTCGATGAGCTCATTGGCCGTGCCGACGGGATCGTTCAGACCGTCGCCGATGATCTCCCCCTTGGCCCGTTCCGGGGAGAAAATCTTGCTGACCCAGGTCGGCGACCCCTTCAGCCCCACGGTCTTTTCATCGAGCTGTAAGACCTGGTTGTTCCACAGGGTGATCTCCGCTTCGGCCGCCGCCAGGCGCATGGGGACGGTGGGATAGCGCGGCCGGTTGAGTTCCCGCACCACCGTGATCATCGCCGGCAGGGGCGCCTCGACGATCTCATGCCGCCCCTCGAGCTTGCGCCGTACCCGGACCCGGCGGTTTTCCAGATCGAGATGTTCGATGCGGTCGACCAGGGTCAGCTGGGCAAAGCCCAGACGGGTGGCGATGCCGGGACCGGTCTGGGCGGTATCGCCGTCGATGGTCTGCTTGCCGCAGAAGACCAGAGCCACCTCTTCCGTTTGCCCGAGACGCTCGATGGCCGCCGCCAGGACCCGGCTGGTCGCCAGAGTGTCGGCGCCGCCGAAGCAGCGGTCGCTGAGCAGGATAGCATCATCCACCCCCAATGCGCGGGCCTTGCGCAAAGTGGCTTCGGCATTGCGCGGGCCCATGGAGAGGGCGGCGACGCGCACACCGAAACGATCCTTGAGCCGCAGGCACTCCTCCAGGGCATGGGTATCGTAGGGGTTGACGATGAAGGGGATCCCTTCGCGCACCAGGGTGTTGGTGACCGGATCGATCTGCACCTGGGTGGTGTCAGGGACCTGCTTGATACAGGCGACGACAAGCATGGGGGTTCCTTT
>JAVFAR010000111.1:0-8903 GCA_034002365.1 Trichloromonas sp. | reverse complement strand
CGCCAACAGCAAAGGCGACACTGAGACCTTCGAAGCGAAAAAAGAGCTGTTGCTCAAGCTCAACATCAACTGCATGGTCTGCCATAACCGCAACGCCATCGTCCACAAGTGGACCGATGGTTATCCCCAGGCCGGCGTGGTTTACGGCTCTTCCGACGGGGCTCACGACGATCCCGATACCCCGATCATGAAGACCAGCCACATCATGGGCGAGGCGATTCAGTGTGGCCAGTGCCACGGCCTCGGTCCCAATCTGGAACTGGATAACCCGACCCAGTGTGCTACCGGCTACGGCAGCTACCTCTTTTCTTACATCCCCGGCGGCGGCGACAAGACCTGCCAGGAATGCCACATGCGCGAAGGCGGCCTGGGGCATGACATTCAGAGTTACCGCTCGAAAGTCATGACCGACAAGGCTGTGGAATGGCATGTGAATACCCGGCCGATGTCCTGGCTGGACGGCCGCACCATTCGTCCGAAGCTGATGGTTGACGTGTCGATGACCAATAGAGCGGGTCACGGCATACCCGATGGCTGACCGACCCCCAACCGACTGGTTCTGTCGGTAATTGCAACAGATGAAGAAGGCGACGAAATTTACAACGACGAGCGGCTGTACATGCCCGTTCCCCAGCAATTCGCCCGCACCAACAAAATGGGTCGCGGTCCTTACGAAAAGAGCGGTCTGGTTGCCGACACCGCTCTTCATCCCGGCAGGGAGCATCACGAGCATTTTGAAGTCCTGCTGCCGAACGAAGAGGGGATGACCAGTTCCAAGGTCAATCTCAAGGTGGAACTCTGGTATCTGCCTTACGGTAACCGTGACAGTGATCCTTTCCTCTGGAAAGAGCACAGCGAAACCGTGGAAGTGAACCTCTAAGCAGAAATTAGTCTCCTGATCTGGCGTACTTCGCGTGGCCGGTGGATCCCTCTCTCGGGGCTTCACCGGCCTTTTTTACTGGCGGCGGAGGGGACAAGTCCGTTAGTATGGCGAGGATGAAAAGACCAAGGACGCCAGGGACCGGATCTCCATTTTACGCACCTATCTAATCGAATTTTGTGGGAGGGGCGACCCATGGGTCGCCCGGGTTCGTCGGGGTTGAACGTGACAAGGGCGACGCATGCGTCGCCCCTTGTAAATCACCATTATTCAACGGTTTTCATGCGTCTTGCGCCGCTTTTGATATTTCTTCTCTTTCTCGCCGGGTGCGGTTTTTTCGACACCGAAACCTCGACCTGCGTCAAATGCCACCGGGGGCTGGAATTGGCTTCGCCGACCCACGGCGATTGTGTGGCCTGTCATGGCGGCGACGCGGCGGAGGAGGATAAGATGGTGTCCCATCGCGGCATGTTCGGCAAGAAGAATCCCGGCCATCCCCAGGTCTGGGACAAGACCTGCGGCCGTTGTCATGCGTATCAGCTGAGCCGGGTGCGCTCGAACCTGATGACCACCGCCACCGGCATGATCAAGAACATCCAGCTCACCTGGGAAGGGGAGGACGGCAAGCTTTACGGCGCCCAGGGCCTGGAGACCTTCGCCGCCGACGGCACGGCGCTGAAGCTGGAGCCGGTGACCGATCTCGATCATCTTTCCGGGGAGCTTTACCGCAAGTTCTGCTCCCTCTGTCACGTCGCCCTCGAATCGAACCAGGCCTGGACCGCCAGCCACGGCGCCGGCTGCACCGCCTGCCATTTTCCCTACAACGACAACGGCACCTACGAAGGGGGCGATCCGACGGTGAGCGGCAAATGGCCCTATTCCAAGACCCACGCCATGGCCGCCCTGCCCGACAACGAGGTCTGCTTCCGCTGCCACAACCGCAGCGGGCGCATCGCCCTGGCCTATCAGGGGATGAACGACGGCAACAACAGTCTGGTTCCCACCGACGGCGTTTATCCCGGCCCGAAGCTGATCAGCGGCGTGCGCAACGCCACTTCCATCCCCCCCGATATTCACCACGAGAAGGGGATGGAGTGCATCGACTGCCACACCTCGCGGGACATCATGGGGGACGGCTACGCCTACGAGAATATGTACCTGCAGACCGAGATCGCCTGCGAGGATTGCCACGGCGGCGCCAAGGAACGTCCCCGCAGCGAGAAGGTGAGCCGGGAGAACGACGAGGCGGTGCGCGAGTCCCGTTCGTATAAACGGCAGGTTCTCCTCGGCGACGAGCTGGTGCTGACCGCCAAGGGGCGCAAGTATTCCAATGTCTTTGTCGAGGAAGACAAAATCTGGGTGGTGGACAAGCGCGACGGCCAGCGCCACGAAAGCAAGGTCATCACCGGCACTCCCGAGCACACCATCGTCGGCCATGAGCGGCTGGAGTGCTACGCCTGCCATTCCCACAGCGTTGCCCAGTGTTACGGCTGTCATACCGAATACGACCAGCGCGCCAAATCCATGGATTTCATCAGGGGGCGGGAAACCCCGGGCACCTTCAGTGAATCGGAGGATTACCGCATGCTCTACCCCTTCCCCCTGGCCCTCAACCAGCGCGGGAAGATCTCCCCGGTGACCCCCGGGTGCCAGACCTTCGTGACGGTCATCGGCCGCGACGGGGAGCGGCTGAAGGATGAATATGTCGCCCAGTTCAAGGGCAAGGAGCAGTTGCGCTTCGCTCCCTTCTACGGGCACAACACCGGCAAGAAGGCGGTGAGCTGCGCCGACTGCCACACCAATCCGGCCTTCGCCGGCTTCGGCCAGCATGTGCTGGAAGGGGATTCGCTGCGCGCCACGCTGATCTGCGAACGCTCCGCCGACAAGCCGCTGGATGGTTTTCTCACCCTGCGCGACGGCGAAGTGCGGGCCTTCTCGGCGATCACCCGGGAGAACTCCCGGCCGCTGAACAGCGAGGAGATCCGCCGCACCTGGGCGGTCAACCAGTGCCTGGTCTGCCATTTTGAACCGAAGGACCCCATCTACCAGAAGGAACTCGATTATCGTGCCCTCGATCGTTGCCTTTCTCGCCCTGCTCCTGCTGAGCGTCCCGCCGGCGACGGCCGCTGAACCCTCCTGCGGCCTCTGCCATCGGGAAACCTCCCGGGGAGTCCACGCCGCCCTGGTCTGCGCCGACTGTCACGGCGGCGGGCCCGGGCAGCGGACCGCCGAGCTGGCCTCTCTGGGGATGGCCCTGCGCTGTCAGCAGTGCCACGAGGGGACGCTCGGCGTGCTGCATGGGCCGATGGCGACGCGCCAAGCCGAGCGGGCCTTTGTCGAACGCTCCTGGGGGCGGGCCGATGGGGATTTTTACGGCAAGAACTGCGGCTCCTGCCATGTGCGCGACTGTCTCGACTGCCACGGGCTGGATGGCCACGACATCGGCCGGCCGGAGAAAGAGGACTGCCACAGCTGCCATCGCGGCTACTATGTGGGGGCCGACTACTACGGCCATGCCCCCCGGGAAGATGCCCAGCGCTACCAGCGGGGGCCGGGCTACGGCGGCGAACACTATCTGAAGATGCGTCCCGATGTTCACGCCCAAGGGGGAATGGTCTGCGGCGACTGCCACGGCATGGCCGGACTGGCCGCCGGCCGGCGCGCGGACCTGGGCTGCCGTGACTGCCATGAGCCGGACCCGGCGATCATCGAGCACGGCATCGCCGCCCATCTCGAAAAGCTGGAATGCTACGCCTGCCACAGCGGCTGGGCGGCCCAGGAATACGGCACTTTCTTCATCCGTTTCACCAACGGGGTCATCCCCGACTATTTCCGCCTGCGCCGGGACCAGACCGCCCCCGACTACCTGCGCAGCGCCTATTTGCGCTTGCAGGATCTCCCTCCCCTGGGGCTCAACGAACGGGGGCTGGTCAGCCCCATCCGCCCCCAGTTTCTGGCCTATTTCAGTGAAATCGACGGCGAGACGACCAGGGGGGAAGAAAACCGCCGGCTGGCCGCCGAATGGAAGGCGTTCTTCCCGCACACGGTGCAGCGCGGCACGCCCCTGTGCGACGCCTGCCACGACCGGCCGGCGCGGTTTCTGCTGGAAAAGCCCGGGGACCGGGTCTATCTGCCCGATAAGGACGGCCTCGGACTGGTCTCCTTCTGGAACCAGGCGGGGCAGCAAGTGGTCAACGGCGCCTTTGTCGATCAGGCCCGTTATGAGCGGCTGAGCCGCCGCGATGCAACCTATGTGAAGGCTTACGTGGAAAAATGGAAGCAACTGGCCGAAAGCGTCGAAAATTCCTCCTCTCCCTGATCCTCGGCCTCGGCGGCCTGGGCCTCTTGGCGCGCTTTTTCAAGCCGCGGCTGCCCCAGACTCCGGCGCGGCTCGATGTTCAAAGGCGGGAGGTGCCCCCCCACGGCGCCCTGGTCTACCGCCAGGCGCGGGTGGCCCTGGTGCGGGAGGAGGAGGACTTCTACGCCCTCGACCTGACCTGCACCCATCTCGGCTGCACGGTGACGGTGACGCCGGCGGAGCTGGTCTGCCCCTGCCACGGCAGCCGTTTCGACCGCCGGGGCGCGGTGCTGCAAGGGCCGGCGGAACGCCCCTTGCGCCGTCTGGAAGTGCGGATCGAGGGGGAACGCTGGGTGGTGACGGGATGAAGAAACGGGGCCTGGCCGGCGAGTTTGTCGCCCATCTCTTTCCCCGGGTGGTGCGGGGGGAAAACCTGCGCCTGACCTACACCTTCTGTCTCGGCGGGCTGGCCCTGACCGTCTTTCTGCTGCTGCTCGCCAGCGGGGTGCTGCTGCTCTTCTACTACCAGCCGACGGCGGCGGGGGCCTTCAGCTCCATCCTCTTTCTGGAGGAGCAGGTGCCGGGGGGAAAATACCTGCGTTCGCTGCATCGCATGGCCTCGCACCTCTTTTTGATCCTGCTTTTTCTGCACACCCTGCGGGTGCTGCTCACCGGCGCCTACCGGCCGCCGCGCCAGCTCAACTGGCTGATCGGCTTCGCCCTCCTCGGCCTGGCCCTGTTCGACGGCTACACCGGCTATCTGCTGCCCATGGACCAGCTCGCCCTGTGGGCGACCCAGACCGGCATGGAGCTGCTCGGGACGATCCCCGGCGGCACCCTGGTCAAGGATTTCCTGCTCCCCGACGGCATCGGCGGCAGCCTGTCGCTGCTGCGCTTCTATGCCTTGCACATCGTCGTCCTCCCCCTGGCCATGGGGGTGCTGATCGTCCTCCACTTCTACCGGATTCGCCGGGACAAGGGGATTCTGCCTTACCTATGAGCGAATATCTCAAGAGTTCTCCGCATTTTTTCCGCCTGATCAAATGGGCTTTCGCTCTTGGCACCCTGGCGGTGCTCCTGCTCGCCGCCCTGCTGCCGGCGCCGCTGGAAGAGGCGGCCGATCTCGGGCGGGTGCCCAACCCCTCGAAATCGGCCTGGTTTCTGCTCTGGATGCAGGAACTGGTGAGCTACGGCAACGCCTGGGTCTGCCTCATCGTCGCCCTGGCCGTCGGCTACGCCCTGCTTCCCTGGCTGCCGGGATTGCCGGCGGTGCGGCGGGCCCGCTGGTTTCCCTCTGAGCAACGGCTGGTCAATGTTTTGACTTTGACGGTATTTTTGACAATCCTGGCCCTGACCTTGGTGGCCCTGGCCTTTCGGGGGGAGAATTGGTCGCTCGTCTGGCCCTTCTGATACTCTGCTGGCTTCTCTCCGGCGCCGCCTTCGCCGCCGAGCCGCGCTGTCTCTCCTGTCATGCCGCGCACTATGCCGAGCTGGGGGGGTGCATCGACTGCCATCGCGGCGATCCCCGTTCCAGCCGCCTTGAGATCGCCCATTTCGGCCTGATTTCCGCCCGTTATGCCCATTTTCGGATGCCGGACAGCGCCCTGGTGGAACGGGGGAGCAAGCGCATCGACGCCACCGGCTGCCGCCGCTGCCATGTCATCGGCGGGCGCGGCAACCGCCTGGCCACCGATCTTGACCAGAGCGTGCGGACAAGCACGCCGGAGGAACTGGCCGAGGCGATTCGCCGTCCCGTCCTTTTCATGCCCGATTTTCACTGGTCCGAGCCGCTCCTCGACGAAGTGGTCAATGCGCTGTACGCCGCCGCCCGGGGCCGGGAAATGGCTGGGGAGGAACTTCCCCGCATCGTTCATTTCGAGGTCGCGGGGACGGCCGGGGAAAATCCTTTCGTCAAGCACTGCGGCAGCTGTCATCGGGTGCTCACCGCCGCCGCCGGCGGGCTGGGGGAATCGGATTATGCCCCGAATCTCTCCGGGTTGCTGACCCCTTTCTTCCCCGTCGAATATCGTGAAAAAGAACCCTTCAACCGCGACAACCTCAAGAAATATCTCGGCAATCCCCGCCAAACCCGAGCCTTGACGCGGATGGCGCCGGTGCCTCTCAAGGACGGGGACTGCCGGAAGCTGCTGGACGTCATCGCCGAAGAAATCAGCGTCATCCCGCCGGAGCGCGATCCTCTCTGAAAGCCTTTTCCCTCTCTTTGCGCGAAAATTAATCGATAAACAGGAGTCTCCGTCAGGGGGGTTGGTACCAAAATTGTATGAAAATCCCATGCAGCCCGGAGGGGTATTGGTCTTCGACATCACCCTTCTGTAGACTGCGGATATTTCATCCGTGAGGAGGCATCATGTTCAACAGAATGAAAATCGGACCCAAGCTGATGACCGCTTTCGGTGTTCTGCTGATTCTGACCCTGGCCGTGGGGATGGTCGGCTACGTGGGAATGCAGAAGATCATCGGCCGGGTCGAGGTTTTGCAGAAGGTCACGGCCATGCTCAATCTGCTGCAAGAAGCGCAAGGGGCCGAGAAGAGCTTCGCCTTAAACGGAGAGCCGGCGCAGGCCGAACTGGTGCGCAAGCGCCTGGCCGAAATGACCGCCTTGGCCGAAGAGGTCGAGCGGCTGCCGGCGGCGACGCAGGTGAAGGGGGAAATGGGCAAGGTGCGCAAGGCCGCCGCCGACTACCGCGGCGAATTCGACCTTTATGTCCGTTCCGAAGAGCTGAAAAACGCCGCCATGGAAGAGATGAAGACCAGCTCCAACGTGGCCTTGCGGGCGCTGACCCAGGTGCGCGAGGATCAGGTGGAAGCGGTCGAGGATCTGCGCGACGATCAGGAAGACTACCACCTTTGGCAGTATGACCAGCTGATGGCGGAACGTTACGGCTGGGTCGAGGCGACGGACCGCATGCTCCTGCTCTTTACCGATTCCCGCAAATTCGAGAAGGAATTCTTCCTGAGCCGGGACGAGAAATATCTGGAGCGTTCCCGCGCCACCATGCAGGGGGTACAGGATACGGCCGACTCCCTCATCGCCGGTCTTGAGGATGAGGACAGCATCGCCAATCTGCAGAGCATGAAGGCGGCGCTCGATCAGTTCACCGGCAAGTATGCCGAATTAGTCGATCAGCTGGCGGAGCAGCAGGAGCTGATCGCCCAGATGCAGACCCAGGCCGAAGCGACCGTCGCCGCCTGTGACGCGGCGGTGAAAATCCAGAAGGCCGGGATGCTCGCCATGGTGAGTCAGGCGACCGCCGCCCTGTGGGTGGGCGTGCTGGTGGCCTTAGGGCTCGGCGCCCTGCTCGCCTTGCGCATCTCCTTCGGTATTCAGCGTCCCCTGGCCAAGGTGGTCGGGATGATCGGCGAGCTCGAAAAGGGGCACCTCGATACCCGGGTGAATCTCGACCTGGGGGATGAAGTCGGCATGCTGGCGCGGACCATGGACGATTTCGCCGAGAGCCTGCAAAGCGAGGTGGTCGTTCCCCTGGAGCGGCTGGCCGACGGCGATCTCGATTTCGAGGTCCATCCCCGGGATGACAGTGACGGCTTGCGCCATGCCCTGGGCAAGGTCCGGCACGATCTCAACGAGCTCATCGGCCAGGTGCAGTCGGTGGGGGACCAGATCGCCTCAGGCAGCACCCAGGTGGCGGATTCGAGTCAGTCCCTCTCCCAGGGGGCGACGGAGCAGGCCAGTTCCCTGGAAGAGATCAGCGCATTGATGAACGAGATGGCCAACTGCACCAAAACCAACGCCGAGAATGCCGGCAAGGCCAACCGCAACTCGGAAGAGGCGCGGGATTCGGCGCAGAAGTGCAACGCCCAGATGGGCCAGATGGTCGCGGCCATGGAAGAGATGCGGCGCTCCGGGGCCGATATTTCCCGGATTATCAAGACCATCGACGAAATCGCCTTCCAGACCAATCTGCTGGCCCTGAACGCCGCCGTAGAGGCCGCCCGGGCCGGGCAGCACGGCAAGGGCTTCGCGGTTGTCGCCGAGGAGGTGCGCAACCTGGCGGCGCGCAGCGCCAACGCCGCCCGCGAGACCGCTGACCTGATCGAAGGCACGGTCTCCAAGACCGAAAACGGCGTCCGCCTGGCCGACGAGACGGCCCGCGCCCTGGGGCGGATCGTCAACCAGATCACCGAGGTTTCCGACCTGGTCGGCGCCATCGCCAGCGCCTCGTCCGATCAGGCCCTGGGCATTTCCGAGGTCAATCAGGGCCTCTCCCAGATCGATCAGGTGACCCAGATGAATACCGCCAACGCCGAAGAGACAGCGGCGGCGGCCGAAGAGCTTTCGAGCATGGTCGCCCACCTCAAGCTGATGCTCGGCCGCTTCGATCTCGCCGGCAGCGGTGGTCCTGCTTACGCCCTGAGCGCTTCGGATGAGAGGGAAGAAAACGAGCCGATGATCGCTCTGGACTCTCCGCCGAAAGAGGACGAGGACGAACTCTGGGGCATGTAATCGCTCCGGTTCTTGCACGTAAAAGCCCCTCGGGACACGTTTCCCGAGGGGCTTTTTACCTGGTGCGCGGCGATGGGGTTTCCGGCGTCACCGCATCCTCTGGGGAACCGCGAAACGTAGACATTATGGTTGTCAGTTAAACAGAAAAAAGACCTGCCATCCTTGCAACGTGGGTTACGCTGTAGAGAACGGCGCAGAGCCACAACCAAGGAGGCAGGTCATGAAAAAACATATCACATTTG